>CAZJGH010000335.1:0-1500 GCA_964545405.1 uncultured Planctomycetales bacterium | reverse complement strand
ACGGCGACTTCGCCGCCCTCAGCGGCATAGACCGGCTCCGCCCGCTTGGCCTCGGGCGGATCGTTGACCGGCGTTACTTCGACTACGGTGCTGACAGTATCGCGCAGGCCGGTCGGATCCTCGACGAAGAACGACAGGAAGCAAGCTCCGGCGATGGTTCCAGCGCCTTGACCAGCTGCGTAGATGTTCTGCAGGTCGGCATAGGTGCCACGAGTAAGGTTGCGGTAATCCTCGTTGATAGGCAACTGCCAGCAAGGTTCGCCAAGGGCTGCGCTCTTCTCAATCACTGCATCGATGGCCTTCTGGTCGGTACCGATGACGGCACTGTGCAGGTGGCCGAGTGCATGAATGGCAGCACCGGTCAGGGTTGCCATGTCGTAGATACGGTCTGGTTTGACCTTGCGAGCGGCGTAGGTGAGGCAGTCGGCCAACACCAGACGTCCTTCTGCATCAGTGTTATGCACTTCGATGGTCATCTTGTTCATCGCGGTGACGATGTCGCCAGGGCGTTGGGCGTCGGCACCAGGCATGTTCTCGACACATCCGAGGATTCCGTGCACTTCGTAAGGACACTCGGCACCCTTGGACAGTGCGTGGAAGACACCAAGGACAGCTGCAGCGCCAGACATGTCGAACTTCATGTCCTCCATCTTGGCGGATGGCTTCAAGGAGATACCTCCAGAATCGAAGGTCAGGCCCTTACCGACGATAGCGATCTTGCCTTTCGACTTGCGTGCTGGCTTGTAGACCATGTGCACGAGTTGAGCCTCATTCGCCGAACCGCGAGACACGCCGAGCAGTGATCCCATGCCCATCTCGGCCATCTTCTTCTCGCCAAGAACCTTGACGCTGGTCTTCGGTGAAGCGTTACATACCTTGCGCGCGCGCTTGGCGAACTCCTTTGGGTTAAGGATGTTGGCTGGCAGGTTCTGCAATTCACGGGCAAAGATGTTGGCCATCGCACCGTGCATGCCATGCTTGACTCCAGCCTTAGTGGCCTGACTCCGTTCTTCTTGCGGTCAGTCTTGCAAACTCCAGGATGATAGCTGGCCATACCAGCTCCTTCTGCTGCAGCCTGAGCGAAGGCGGCATTATTCGGCAGCAGGCTCAAGTCGATGGAAACGGTAGCTTTACCGAATTTCTCGGCCTTATTGCGTGCGCGGCCGCCAGCAGCGCGAACATCCTCAGCGGTAACCTTCTTGGCAGCAGGGACACGGATCAGCAACCAACGCTTTCCGGCTTCGCCCCGCAGCATCATGGTGGTACCAGCATCATCGCTGAAGTCGGCTTTCCAAGAGCTCATTGCAGGAGCTTGAGCAGGCAGCTTGGGTTTGCCTCCTTTGGGAACCAAGATGGCATGGAGTTGGGTGCGGCTTGCGGCCGCCGATTCGGAGAGAACTGTTCTCATCAGTTAATCAATGGTGTAGTTAAGAGACTGGGGTTGCCGGATTACATTCCGGTGTAGACAGGGCCACCACCAGCCGGCACGACCCAATTGAT
>CAZJGH010000334.1:0-1539 GCA_964545405.1 uncultured Planctomycetales bacterium | reverse complement strand
GAAGTTGCCACCTTTGGAGGCGATGTCGCACAGCTTGTGGATCAAGTCCGTGCTCGACTTGTAACCGGCGTCATTGTTCTTGTTGTAACCCCAATGGTGATTCATGGTCATGCATGACTCCCAATCGACTCCAGGCATTCCGGTCGCCGGGATTTCCTGTTCAGGGGTGCCGAAGTCGCCTGCGAAACCTGGGCCTGTGTTCATGCCTGCCATGCCTCCGCGACCCTTGTCGACGCGATTGTTGACGATCACGTTCGGCTGCAACTCACGGCACAGGTCATATAGGCGCTGGCCGTACTCGTGGTTCCAGGTACCTTCCCATTCGCCATCGAACCACATCACTCCGATCGGCCCGTACTTGGTGAGCAGCTCCTCGACCTGCGCGAACATGTAATCCACGTAGCGGTCATAGTCGGCTCCATCAGAAGGACGATCTTCCCAACCGCGGCGGGGGAGATAATCCGGGTGGTGCCAATCCATGATCGAGTGGTACCAGCACATCTTCAAGCCATGTCGATCGCAGGCATCGGCGAGTTCCTTCATGATGTCGCGCTTGAAAGGTGTGGCCATCACGTCGTAATCACTCACGGCCGAATCGAACAGCGCGAAGCCGTCATGGTGCTTCGAGGTGATGACTATGTACTTCATGCCAGCCGCCTTCGCGGCCAACACCCATTCATCAGCATCGAAGTCGACCGGATTGAACTGCGGCACGAACTCCTCGTAAGTGCTGACCGGAATCTGTGCCGATGTAAGGATCCACTCGCCGTAGTTGGTATTGCCGTTCCACTCACCCGCTGGAATCGCATACAGTCCCCAGTGGATGAACAGGCCGAAACGAGCTTCGCGCCACCAGTCCATGCGGGTGTCCTGTTCGGTCTCGATCGGCGCCGAATTTTGACATGCGGCCAGCAGACCGGCCAGGAGGATGAGGAGAAGGCGACGGAACATGGCCTGCATCCTAGCGTTAGAATGGCCCCATGGAACATGGACCTAGCGTTGGCGTTATTGAGGTGTTGTTGATCCTGCTTGGACTCGTGTTGCTCTTCCTGCTGTTTTAGCCGCGTTGCGGGCAAGCGGAAGTTCGACTCATCGCTCAGTGAGCAACTCAAGGATGGTTTGCTCGTACTTGGCGCGCATGTATTGATGGAATATTCCGGTTGCCGGTCCATCGAAGCCCGAATGTATGGTCCTTACCTTGCCGGCCCTGTCCAGGATCAACGCCGTGGGGAATGACTTGACTTGCTTGAGCAGGGGGAATGCTAGCTGCGCCTCCTTCTTATTCGCTGAACCAGCCAGCAAGATCGGATAACGCAGGTCCCAACGATCGCGGAACCGTTTGAGTTGCTCGGTGTCACGTTCCTGCTCACCGGTCAATTCGAAGCCAAGACCGATGAACCTTAGTCCGCGGTCGTGATAGCGCTTATCCAACTCAGCCAAGAAGGCGGCTTCAACGTTGCAGTTCCGACACCAACTTCCGAACAGGCTGATGATGGTGACCTTGCAGTGAAGTTAAGTGTCATCCAACTGGCGTACGAC
>CAZJGH010000333.1:0-1551 GCA_964545405.1 uncultured Planctomycetales bacterium | reverse complement strand
CCCTCGCAGCCGAGATGGCGCGCTTCGGCGTGCAGGTCAGTGTCGTCGAACCCGGCAACTACAAGTCCAGGATCACGACCAACATGCAGGAGCGCTTGGCCGCCAAGGGTTACAGCGCTGAGGGTTCCTTGTTCGAGGCACAGATGAATCGAGTGCTCGGCAGCCCACAGGATCGGGCGCAGTTCAAGGACCCTGATGACGTCGCCGCTGCCTTCCTGCATGCGATGTCCGACCCGGAACCGCAGCGCCGTTATCTGGTCGTCCCGAACCAAGGTGAAGCGCAGATAACCATTCTCTCGGCGATCACCCGCTTGGCGCAACTCAACGGCAACCATGAGTTCTCTTACGACCGCGATGAGCTGGTGGCCATGTTGGATGAGGCACTTGGCACTGCCGAATCAGGAGATGAAGATGAAGTGAAACCTGCTCCTCAAGCTACGGGAGCCGGCTTCCCTGCAAGTTGGGTCGGAACCTGGGAAGGTACCACCGACGTATTCAGCACTGAGGGTGAACCTAGGTCCTTCACCATGAAGATGGAGATCGCCCCCACCGATGACCCCCAGCGTTACAGATGGCAGACCACATCTTCCGGTTGGGCTGGAACCCAGGTACGCGAGTACGAGCTGTTGATTCGCGACTCACAACTCGGCAAGTACGCCATCGACGAGAAGAACGGCATCGTGCTTGAAGCTACTTTTCTTGATGACACGCTCTACACCTGGTTCGAGGTCGAAGGGGTCAACATCCTGGTTCGGGAAAGACTTCATGACCCCGGCACCGCCGATGAGGCGATATCGTTCGAGCTCATTTCGGCACCAAGCGAAGGCGTCAAGAGTGGCGAAGGCGACATCGTCACCAGCCTCATGCCCTCGGCACTGCAGAGGGTGAGGCTCAAGCGAGCTGAATAGAACGCAGGGAAAAACCAGACTAGCGGCAAGATGAGCGGAACCAGTACACGCCATGCGGGTTGCGCTGCCATGGATTTCGTCCCAGCCCTATTGCCTATCTCCCTCCTCCTGTGCGCCGGTTCGGCTGGTGCACAACAACTCGATTATGCCGTTGTCGATAGCGGCCAGACCGCTTGCTACGACGACGATGATGTCATCAGCGCCCCAAGTGTCGGCCAGGCCTTCTATGGTCAGGACGCCCAATACGACGCGAGGATTTCCGTTTCGTCGATAACGGCGACGGCACCATCAGTGATGATGTGACCGGCTTGATGTGGCAGCAGATGCCGGAGCTGTACAACAAGTCGACCTATGACGCCGCACTCGCCGCGCAATCCTCGTTCGCGCTGGCCGGATATTCGGATTGGCGCTTGCCGACCGTCAAGGAACTGTATTCGCTGATTGACCACACCGGCAGCAGCATGACGCTTACCCCATACATCGACACCAACTACTTCGGCTTCCGTTGGGGCGAAGTGAACTTGGGCGAACGCACCATCGACACGCAGTACTGGACCAGCACTGAATACGTCGGCAGGATCTTCCAAGGCGACGAGGCCGTGTTCGGTGTCAACTTCGGCGACGGACGCATCAAGGGTTACCC
>CAZJGH010000332.1:0-1562 GCA_964545405.1 uncultured Planctomycetales bacterium | reverse complement strand
ACACTGGGAAGGACTTCTTGTCAGCCTCGATCCTGACCTTGAAGGTGGTCATGACGTCGGGGCGATCGGGGAAGAAGGTGATGCGCCTGAACCCTTCGGCTTCGCATTGGGTGCAGAACATCGAACCTGAGCTGTACAACCCGGAGAGTTGGGTGTTGTCCTGCGGGCGGATGGTGACGGTGGTCTCGAGCAGGAACTCATTGCCGACCTCGTTGACGGTCAGCCCCTCTGCATCGTGCGAATAGGTAGATGGATCCAACTGGCTGCCATCGATCGCGACCCGTTCAAGCACTAGGTCCTCACCCTCGAGACGCAACGGCTCAGAACCGCCAGGGACGGCCCTGGCCATCTTCAACTTGGCTTTGACCTGGGTGTTTTCGACACCTAACTGGAAATCAAGTTCGACATGGTCGATAATGAAATCAGGTACGCAGTAATCGCTGCGGAACTTCTCTACGGGGTTCTTGTCGCTCATCAGGCAGGATTCTATCCTCGTGGTGCGATTCCCGGAGGCAACTCCCGGGCATACCTGACATGATTAAGACCCTGTTCCAGCGAATTACCGCAATCGTTGCCGGCGCCTGCGCTGCAAGCCTGCTCGCGAGCACCTTGGGTGGTAGCGCCCACCCTTTCTTCGAGCTCCTGTTGCCGACTGTGTTCGGCAATTTGCTGCTCAGCGCAGCCATGGCGGTATTGGTGCTGGTATTGAGCTTTATTCCAGCAGCATCTAAGCGCTGCCTTGGACCTGCCTCGATGTTCTGGATGGCGTTCTTGGTCTGCCTCGCACCCATCCCGACCCTGTGGGGATTGCCGGCAAGCCTGGTGATTCCACTTGCGGTCGTGCTCGGAGCCGTCGGCATGGGCAAAGGCAGCTCTCTTCCGCCCAAAGCCCTCTTGCCTCATCTTGGCTTGTGCGCCCTAACCCTGGTCGCCGCCATTTACGGTGGCTGGACCACAAATTCCGAGATGCGCAAGCGCAGCCGTCAAGCTGCAGTGATCGAGGTTACCGCCAACCCGGCGGAGACGGTGCCGCAGAGCCCTGACATCATCCTGCTTTCGATCGACACCTTGCGCGCTGACGCCATCGTCGGGCCGCGCGTGCCTGCCTACGATCTGCCTTGGTTCGACACCAAACGCGCTTCAGGCACCTGGTGGGATTATGGCTACTCATCCAGCAACCAGACATTGCCTGGGCACACTTCGATGTTGTCGGGGCTTGATGCCGTCGCTAGCGGAGTGCGTTACAACTTCGATGCCCTACCGACCAGCTACAGCTTGGTGCAGGAATACCTGTGGGACGCTGGCTTCCAGACTGCTGGGGTGATCTCCAACTCGCTGTTGTCGTCGGAAATGGGCTTCGGCCGCGGCTTTGACGCCTACGACGACACTGCCTCGGAACACTACGGACCTCGCCTCGAGTGCATAACCTTCATGCGCGACAGTAGTTGGTTCGGCCACCTGTTACCCGCGGAAGCCACTGCAGCATTTCTCGATGCGACCTCATTTCATGCCCTAGGCAGGGTTCAGAGGGATATGACCGGAATCGGCCAACGCAATCGTGG
>CAZJGH010000331.1:0-1566 GCA_964545405.1 uncultured Planctomycetales bacterium | reverse complement strand
CGTGGCGGTAGTCCGATTGCCCAGATTCCCATCAACATGAGTCGGGCTGACGGGACTTCCATGGCCGGTGGGCAGTTCCAATCCAGCGACAGCAACGGAGTCGCTACCTTCAAGACGCTGCGACCAGGCAAGTACCTGATCTGCGCAGGAGAAGCTGCAATGCCATTCTTCGGCGGTTCCGGAATGTTGGGCGCGGCCATGGTTGAGGTTGAGATTCCAGGGGATCAACGCGACTTGAGGCGCTTGGACATACGCCTGCCGCGCAGTGCAAGCTTCACCGCTAATGTCCGGGATGCTCAAGGAAGGCCGCTGGAGAACGTTCACCTGCACTATGAGAACCTGAATGGCCAGGTGCTCAATCGGACCTCGATGATCGGCAGCAACGCCAATGGCTTCGTCGAGCTGCAAGGCCTTCCTCCTGGAGAAGGCTCGATCGTGGCACGCCACCCTGATTATGGATTGGCCCGTATCGATGTCGACCTGGTCGAGGGGCAGCGCGCGTCTCGCACCATGGAGCTATCTCCTGCATCGCTGGCATTCGTCCAGATGGTCGACGCTAACGGGCGGCCACTGACTGGTGTCATAGCTACCGTCGTAAATCCTGATGGATCGCCGGTGATTCGGCTTAGCACCATGGAAGAAGCGCAACAGTCACGCTTGGCTTACTTGCGCGGCATCGAGCAGAAGCTGGGCCCACTGCAACCAGGAAGCTATTCGATCAGGATGTTCCGCCCTGGCCAGAAGCCGAAGGAACATCCGCTCGAGGTCCTGCCGAGCTCTCACGACCAACATCTGCGTTTGATCTACTGAGCTCGTGAACTTCCTGTTGATTCAAGCAGCCGAACCGCCCTTCAAAGGTGCGGGTGAATGGGCTTCATTAGGAGGCGCCCTCGTTTGGGCTATCGCCTCCGTGCTTTACGCTCGATCATTCCGGCGCGGTGCCCCCATCGATGCGGTCTGGTTCAAGAACGTAGTCAGCACCGTCATCCTGAGCTTGGTGGCGCTACTAATCGGCAAGCGTTTCGGAGGCGGCTTACCGGCCTTGGATGAGTTCGGCTGGATCCTCGGATCGGGGTTGTTCGGAATGTGCCTGGGAGACTGGCTGTACTTCGTGGCGATCTCCCATCTGGGAGTGAGTCGAGCGATCATCCTCACGATGGCGACCCCCGCCCTGACTGCCATCTTCGCGTGGTTGATCTATTCGGAACACCTGCATGCATTCCAATGGCTTGGAGTGCTCTTGGTAGTTGGCGGTGGAATCCTGGTAGAGAGTCGACGTTTAGGCAAGCCCAAGGTCGCGGTGAAGGAAGGTAAGACCACTATAGCCATGGACAACAATTCATCCTCCCTGAAGTTGGGTTACCTGGCCGCCGCCGGTGCAACTGCCAGCTGGACGATCGGCAACTTGGCCATTCGTAACGGGCTGCATGAGACCGGTGCAGTGACCGGCGGAGCCTTGAGACTTGCTGCTGGCACACTTGGGTTCACCTTGTGGTTCCTGGTGCGCGGACAACTGAGTAACCAGGTTCGGAAGTTGGGCACGCTGGATAGTTGGCGTCAATTCGC
>CAZJGH010000330.1:0-1685 GCA_964545405.1 uncultured Planctomycetales bacterium | reverse complement strand
AAGGCCATCGAGATTCTCGATGCCGGTCAACAACTTCGCGAGTTCGACTGGAATGACCGTCAGCGCTTGGCCTTGCGTCCGCTCTTCTTGATGACCATGAAGCCAGTGCTTTATGTCGCCAACGTCGCGGACGACGATCTTGCCGGTGAGAACGAGTGGTGCCAGCAAGTCGCTGCCCATGCCGCCAAGCAAGGTTCGCAATGGTTACCGATCTGTGGCGACCTGGAGCTCGAACTGCGGTCGATGGATCTCGAAGACCGTGCCATGTTCATGGAGGAGCTCGGGGTGGAGCAGCTCGGCTTGGAGCGGTTGATCCGCACTGTCTACGCCTTGCTCGGTCTACAGACCTACTTCACCGCGGGGGAGAAGGAGGTTCGTGCTTGGACCATCCATGCAGGCGATGCAGCCCCGGTCGCTGCCGGTGTGATCCACACTGACTTCGAGAAGGCATTCATCCGCGCTGAGGTCTACTCGGTGGGCGACCTTCAGGAGCACCACTCCGAGGCGGCCATTCGTGCAGCAGGAAAGCTACGGACTGAGGGACGCGACTACCAGATGCAGGATGGGGATATCGCCCACTTCCTGCTCGGGAAGTAGGCGACAGTCAGGTAGGTAATAACCTGCCTAGCCCAGTAGGGCATCCAACTCGCCAGCTGATTCCAGCGCTGCGAGATCGTCGTAACCGCCGACCAGCTTGTCATCGATGAAGATCTCCGGCACCGACATCTTGCCGCCGGTCCGCTCGATCATCTCATCAGTGCGCTCTGGCTGCTGGTTGAGGTTGATTTCCTCCCATTCCTGGCCCTTGCTCTCGAGCAGGCGCTTGGCCATGGTGCAGTAAGGGCAGGTGTTTTTCGTGTAGATTTCTATCTTTGCCATCGGTCAAATCTTGTCCTAGAAGTAGACGTGTCGGTTCTTAGTACCAAAATAGGTGCGTGGGTTCCCAGAATCGCAACCTAGAGTAAGAAAACCAACCGATGGAAGCTTCAGCAGTCGAAAAAATCGTCACCGATGGGCTCGAGGGCTCAACCTGCATGGCCACCGACCTGACCGGGACGATGGACCACTGGAACCTCCATGTGTGCTGGCCAGGCTTCGCTGACATGCCGTTACTGGAGCAGCACCGCCTGGTGCTTGAATTGATGCGTCCCTTCATGTCTGAGGGCGACAACACCGTTCACGCCGTACAGATCAAGACAACTACCTGAACTGATGGAAATCAAAGAATCGCTTGAGCAAGCAATCCGTGAGCAGCCGATCCTGCTGTTCACCAAGGGCAACAAGATGTTTCCGCGCTGCGGCTTCTCGAAGGCCGTAATCGACATCATGAACTCGATGGAAGTCCCATTCGAGGCGATCGATATCTTCCAACATGAGGGAATCAAGCCGGCGTTGGTGGAGATCAGTAACTGGCCGACCACCCCGCAGATCTTCATCGGCGGTGAATTCGTCGGCGGCGGCGACATCCTGCATGAGCTGCATGCCAATGGCGAGCTGCGTAAGCTGGTCGACGCAGCCCTGGCGAAGTAGATTCCGCCAAGGTCGGGTCGCTAGACTGTGCGTCGATGCGAATCCTCGTCGCCTACCGCGGTATGCCCTGGCCGATTTCGGAAGGCTACCATCTACGCATCCTGCATATCTTCCGCAGGCTGGCGCAGCGACATGAGATTCACCTGCTGGCGCTG
>CAZJGH010000329.1:0-1703 GCA_964545405.1 uncultured Planctomycetales bacterium | reverse complement strand
AGAAGGACGTTGTTGCCGATGATGACCTCATCCTCGACCACACAATCATGCGCGACGTGGGCGCAAGCCATGATCAAGTTGCGGTCGCCGATCGAGGTCACCCAAGAACCGGCTGCCGTGCCGATGTTCACGGTGACGAATTCACGGATGACATTTCCATCACCGATCACCAGGGCCGACTCCTCGCCGGCGTACTTGAGGTCCTGAGGCAAGCCACCGATCGCACATTGGCCGACGAAATGGTTATCGCGGCCGATGGTGGTTCGACCCTGCACTGTGACATGGGGACCAAGACGCGTGCCTGAAGCGATGCGCACCCGACTACCGATGTAGCAGAATGGCCCCACGGTGACGTCGGAATCAAGTTCCGCGCCTGGGGCGACATAGGAAGTTTCGTGGATTGAGGTCATGATGCAGCCACCATGGCAAAGGACAGGACCGCTTCCGAGACCACACGGCGCCCGACCTTGCCTTGCGCCTTGACGGTTGCACGGTTGCGGCTCATGCGGAGGGTTTCCACCTCGAGGCGAAGTTGGTCACCGGGGACCACCCCACCGCGGAAGCGGACCTTGTCGATGGAAGCCAAGACCACCAGCTTGCCGGTGTGCTCCATCTTGCGTTGCAACAGGAAGCCACACAACTGGGCGAGCGCCTCAAGCTGCAGGACTCCCGGCATCAACGGTTGATCGGGGAAATGCCCGCCGAAGAAAGGCTCGTTGATGGTGACGTTCTTGAGGCCGACAGCGCGACGCCAACCCTCGACCTTGATCACCCGATCGATCAGTAGGAATGGATAGCGGTGCGGCAAAAGGCGCATGACATCAGTGATGCCGTAGCCCTCTTCATTGACGTCTTCCTCGAGCTCGAAATCCTCGAGCTGTCCGCGCAGGTGCTTAGCCATGCCTTGATTGAGGCCATGACCGCTCTTGAGCGCGATGATGTCGGCATGCAAATCGGCACCGACCAGGGCCAGGTCGCCGATCAGGTCAAGGATCTTATGCCGAGTCGGCTCGAAGTCGACCCGCATGTCAGGGGCCTCTTCACCGCCGAGGACCATGGTGTTGTCGGCGTTCGCACCCTTACCAAGCCCCGCTTCAAGGAGCTTCTCGACTTCCTCGGCGCGGACGAAGGTGCGCGCGAGGGCGATATCAGTAGCGAAGTCGTTCGATGTAGTATCGAAGACCACCGGCTTGGGGTCGACGCCTTCCGGATACTCAGGCATGTACCTGATCCGTAGGCCCTCACCAGAGGGCGGCAACACCACGAGTTCGGTATCGCCATCGCGAAGCACGTGAGGATCGAAGACGCGCAGCACCTTGCGCTCACGCTTCTGCTCGACGATTCCACCAGAGCGCAGCAGTTCGACATACGGAATCGCAGAACCGTCGGTGCCAGGCAACTCTGAACCGCCTACGCGGACTGTGAGGTTGTCCACCTGCATGCCGTAACACGCAGAGAGTAGATGTTCCACCATGCCTACATCCGCAGCGCCCTCGCGCAGTACGGTGCGCCGCTGCGACATGGACAGATTACTCGCCAACGCCGGGATGTCGGCGCTATCAGGCAGGTCGGCGCGCTGAAATACTACTCCAGTACCAGCAGGGGCCGGCTCCAGGCGCACCTCCACCTTCTCACCGGAATGGAGTGCAACTCCTTCCAGTTCAACGGCTCGTCTTCAGCTCCTCCTGGGAAGTGTCGGACGC
>CAZJGH010000328.1:0-1706 GCA_964545405.1 uncultured Planctomycetales bacterium | reverse complement strand
AACACTAGCCACTTGATCCGACCTGCCGCATTGGGAAGTCGATGACCAGACACTTCACCAAGCCCTGGTCGATGAAGGGGTGGAGCTCCTGCATCCCAGCTGGGATGACCAGGAATTCGATTGGAGCAGTGTCGATGCTTGCTTGATTCGTACGACATGGGACTATCACCATCGGCGTGAGGAGTTCAAGCAGTGGGCTCTCAGGACTGAGGCTCTCACGCGACTATTCAACCCGGCGGCACTTATCGGCTGGAACACCAGCAAGTTGTACCTGAGGGATCTTGCCGACCAGGGCGTGCCGGTGATCGAGACCGAATGGTTAGGCAAGGGCAGCCAAGTCGATCTAGGTGAGGTCCTGCGGCGGCGTGGTTGGCAGCGCGGCTTCATGAAACCTGTCGTGGCGTCGACCGCCCACGGGACATGCCGCTTCGACAATCATGGTGAATCACTCAAGGACGCGCAATCGTTCCTGAACGATTTCCTCACACGCGAAGCCATGCAAGTGCAACCGTATCTGGAGCAGGTAGAGTCACACGGCGAGGAGTCGATGATCTTCTTCGATGGTGAATACTCACATTCAGTGCGCAAAGTACCAGTGCCTGGCGATTATCGGGTCCAGGACGACTTCGGAGCGACTGACCAACCACATGAACACACTGCCGAAGAGATAGAGCTGGCCTGCGGTGTGATGCAGCTGATCGACAGCACTCCAGATTGGGTCGGGGCAAACCACAGCGGACCGATGCTATACGCACGTGCCGATTGGCTTCGCGATGCTGGCGGCGAGCTGAGATTGTGTGAGTTCGAGGCCGTGGAGCCGTCTCTGTTCCTGCGTCATTGTGACCAAGCTGCTGGTCGTCTGGCCAGCGCATTGATGAAACGCATCAGGGTCAGCTAGTCACTTTTCGTCTAGGATATGGCATGGATTCAGCCAAGCCATACTTGGTGCTGACGCTGTTTGGCGGTGCGGCCTTCTGGTTGCCTGACATCCTGTTGAATTGGCTGCCAGTCTCCAGCGGAGTGGTCTGGGGCTTGTTGCCGTTCATATCACCGCCAGTCCTCTTCATCGTGTGGCGCCGGTGTTGGCATCACCCCGATTTTGCCAAGCGCAGCATCGGGATGCCGGCCGCTCTCCTGCTCGGAGTCTGGTTCTGGGGGCCGCCCGCCATGTTCATAGGGCTCGCAGCGAGTGACACAGGCGGCGAGTTCGAGGGCAACGGTGAGCTGCTCGGAGTACTGGCCGTGTGGGCGATGTTCCCGCTGACGACTTTCGTGATGTCGGCCTACAGCGGCAGTATGGGCGGATTACTTCTGGTGACGCTGGTGCTGCTGATCGCCATCATCGTGGCATCACTGCAACGGCTCCACTCGAAAATCAACAGTAGGTGAGTCCACCTGCCATTCGCCGATCAGGATTCCAGCTGTAGCTGCAGGACCTGCTTCCGGTAGCGCCAGACCGTTGCCCATCACGAACACCGGGATGCCGTCGAGTTCATCGACATGGGTCTCGTGGATATGGCCATGCAGCAAGGCATCGACGCCAAGGCGCTTGAAACCGTCGCGCAGCCATTCGACTTCACCACCATGGCCGATGGAATGTCCATCCTCCCCGGCACCCGGTCGTGGATCCTTCAATGGTCGGTGAGTGAACACGATCAAATCCTTTGCCGGCTCATAGCCGGAGGCAAGCAGCTCCTCCATCAGAT
>CAZJGH010000327.1:0-1707 GCA_964545405.1 uncultured Planctomycetales bacterium | reverse complement strand
AGTGGCATCAGCCAGCATGGCAATGGGGCGGTCGCCGTTGGAGACGGCCAGACGCGGCCATAGAGGCTCGAAGTAGACCCTGATGCCCTCTGGCAAGGCGGGCTCGACCCTCAACCTTCGTGGATCCACCCACTTCAATTGCAGCATCAGGTCGCGCACGACGGCCACTGACGTGGAATCGGCGATGTAGATGTCCGGAGCCTCGATCATGGCGAGCGAGAACTCGCCTGCCCAAGCTGGCGGAAAGCCGCCTGGATAACGTGGCGCCTGGTGAATCTGGAAATTGCCGAGGTCCCGAGCTTCTTGAGTATCCAGGGCCTCACCACAACTGAGTGGCAGGACGGCGACGCTCAGCAGAGCTGCGATGACCAAGGGTGGGTGGCTGAAAATGCCCATCGCCATGTTCTACCTTGACCGCGCCTCACCATCCACCGATGCTATTCTCATCATGGTGAGTGGACCAACCAAGTTCAAGGGATTCACGCTGTCGACTTTTCAGCGTCAGGCTGCTGCTGCTTTGGACACTGACCACAATGTCCTGGTGGCTGCCCCTACTGGCGCCGGCAAGACTTTGGTGGCTGAGTATGCGATCCATCTGGCGCAGAAGAACGGCACCCGCTCGCTCTATACCGCCCCCATCAAGGCGTTGAGCAATCAGAAGTTCCGCGACTTCACTGAAGACCCTGAGATCCATAGCGTGGGGCTGTCGACTGGCGACATCACCCTCAACTCCGGCGGCCGCGTCCTGGTGATGACGACCGAGATCCTGCGCAACACCTTGGTCGAGGATGCCAGCCAGTTGAGTGATGTCGGCGTGGTGGTCTTCGACGAAGTCCACTTCATGGACGACCCGGAACGCGGTTCGGTTTGGGAGGAGACTCTCATGTTCCTGCCGAAGAACGTCATCATCGTGGCGCTGTCGGCGACCATCGACAATCTCGGGCAGTTCGCAGCATGGCTCGAACGTGTGCGCGAACGTCCGGTGACCGTGGTCGAGGAGACCAAGCGACCAGTGCCACTGAAGCACTTCCTCTATCACCCTAAGGCTGGGGTCTTCCCACCGAGTCGCTTGAAGCCAGTGCGGGCGCGCTTCAAGCCGCACAAGAAGGATCGGGAGTACAAGCGTCGCGACGACCGACCGCTGGTTGACGAGCTGATTCGCGACGAACGCTTACCCATCTTGTACTTCTGTTTCTCGCGACGCCTTTGCGAGACCAAAGCCCGCAAGGTCACCAAGCGAAGACGTCTCACCAGTCGCGAGGAAGCCAACGCCTTCAATCAACAGTGGGAGGCCGGGCGCAAGGAGTTCGGCTTCCAGGACAAGAGCGGTCCGATGGCGGAGTTGCGCGGAATGCTGTCTCGTGGAGTAGGCTTCCACCACGCTGGGATGTTGCCACTGCAGAAGGAAATGGTCGAACGGCTGTTCGCCACTGGTTTGGTGAAGCTCCTGTTCACCACCGAGACTTTCGCGCTCGGAATCAACATGCCGGCACGGGCAGTTGTCTTCGACAGCCTCACCAAGTTCGACGGCATCGACTTCGACTACATGCGCACTCGTGACTACATGCAGATGGCTGGTCGCGCTGGCCGCCTGGGCATGGACAAGGAGGGATTGGTCTATTCGGTATTGGAGCTGGACGATGTCATGGATGCACCGATCCACCGCATCCAGGCTGGGCGCGGGGCCCTCGAGGTAGGCCTCCACGC
>CAZJGH010000326.1:0-1711 GCA_964545405.1 uncultured Planctomycetales bacterium | reverse complement strand
GTTGGTTTCGCCTAATTGTTCCACCCTTTGATTCTATCTACGATTCTGCGACGAAATGGAAAACAACCCTGAAATCACATTTACGTCATCCTTAGCACAAAATTCGGGAATTCCGGGGAAAATTCTGCGCGGCAAATAAGTTAGTTAATATCATCCCTTTGAAATGGCATTGGCAATACCCTCTTTCTCCTCTAGGTATTGTCACGATTTCGCCATTTTCTACCAGTCACTCGGAACATTTCATGAGAACCCTCTCGCACTTGATTTCGCTGTCCGCACGATGCCTCGCCATCGTCGCCTTGGGCACATTTGTAGCTTGTTCACACCCTGGACCAGGGATTTCTAACATCACTGGTGGCTCCACTGGAACCACCACACCGCCACCTGTCACTTTCGACATGGCTGACTTGGAAGGCGATTGGTACGGCCAGCTTGTCCCTGACAGCATTGCCCGTGATATCCGCAACTTCTACTTCCGTGTAGTCTCCGGCGAATTGATCGAGACAGCCGACAGCCTCGGAAACCAATGGACTTCAGTGGACAACAACAACTTGGCCTTCACATCCGAAGGTGCCATGTCTGCGAACATGTCATCGGTACTGGTCACCAACGAGATGGTGCTCACTGCCCAGATGGACGAAGCTATGACCATCCTTGCCGGTCGCTTCAGTCACGTCGATGCCGGTGGTGTCCTGGTCGAAGGTGGCTTTGTTCTCAAGCGTAGCGCCGGTGCTGGCCAGTTCAGCGCAGCGTTGCTCGAAGGTAGCTGGTCTGGAGTCGGGGTAAACAGTATCGGCAAGCGTCGTTTCATCGACTTGGTGATGGATGCAGCTGGTGCAGTCCTTTCCGGTCAACTGGTACGTCCTTTCGATAGTTTCGTGCAGCACACCTACTCAGCTGGTGCTGGCAACGTGTTCACCATGACCAACGACAGCGTCGGTCGCATGGACAACGTCCAGATCACCGCCGATGACGGCTCGATCCTGTTCTTCACCTACGCCTTGATCGATGAAGACGGCACCCTCCTTGGTGGCCCAGGCTACGATTCCATGATGGGTTCTGGAGTCGGTGCATTGTCCAAGGTAGTCGCCCCAGGACCATAATCCTCGGGTTCTCGATGAACTGCTTTCCGTGCAGCCGCGCGGACACTAGGCTAAGGGGCTCATGACGAGCCCCTTAGCTTTTTTGACAGACTTCGATGGAGTCTGGACCAATCCGTGGCGAGAGCTACAGGCCGTTCACACCACAGTTCGTGACGAGCTCGCCCGCCTTGGGGGAGTCACGCCCGAAGAGCTGCAGGACGCATACGACAGTTTTCGCGCCGCGGTATTGGCAACTCCAGACCAGCATGGCTGGAAGATTGAAGGCCGCTTGAGCTCATACGTCGACGAGGATTACTTCGCCGTCCCGACCTCGATCGGACAGTACATCGACCAGGCTCCATGCAAGACCAGCGGCACGCTCAAGGACGCGGTCCTGCGTGACTTCGGCTCGGTCCTCGAGTTCCTCGACTACTGCTATCACGACACCTGTGCGCGTTTCCGTGCCGAGGTCGACCACGACCTGACCGAAGGGGCGGAGCGCGTTTTGCAATGGCTATGCTCCCACGATGTTCACGTGGTGTTCGCGACCAATGCCCCGGCGGAGAAGATCGTCGGCTGGTTCGCACATCATGGTTTTGGGGTCGCTGATGCTGCCACCACCGAGCCAG
>CAZJGH010000325.1:0-1727 GCA_964545405.1 uncultured Planctomycetales bacterium | reverse complement strand
TGGGACGCGTTCGTCGAGCAGATGCGCGATACCGCCGAGACCGCTGACGGACCGAGGAAGCGCAGCTGCTTGCGCCGGTCATCGATCGCAGCGGGTTCCCAGATCACGACACGCGTATCGGTCGGAAAGCGATCGAGTGGCAACAAGTCGCCAGCATCGGCGGCCTCCTTCAGTTCCTGGGCAAGTGGCACCGAGACCTTGCGCAAGACATGGCGCGTTCGTTGCGTGGCAAGGTCGAAGACGCGGATGCTCTCGAGCTCGTCATCGAAGACCTCGCGGCGCAGCGGTGCGCCGATGGGTGGGGCGTAGAAGTCGAGGATGTCGCCACGACGCGAGAACTCGCCGGCCGCGGTGATCGCAGGGACCCGTTCGAAACCAGCTTCGACCAAGGTCTTGGTGAGGCGGTCGGGGTCGAGCTCGATGTTCTCGGCCAGTTCCAGCACACCGCCACCTTCCTGGTCGGAAGGGTCGGGTACCGGCTGGATCAGGGCGGCGAGTGGTGCCACAAGTACACCGCCGAAACCATCGCGCTCCATCAACATCAACGCGTGGTGGCGCTCACGCAGGACCTCAGCCTCTGCCCCCAATGAACTTTCACGCGCAGGAAACGGCATCGCTCCGGCACCAAAGACCGTAAGGTCGTCGACGGCGAGTTCGGCGGCCGCGGCATCAGCGGTGATGACCAGCAGCGGTCCGGGGCGTTCGGCATTCAAGGCCGCACTCATCAAGGCCTTCGACGATCCCCAGAAGCCTCCCCAATGCAAACGCGAGTCCGCCTGGTCGCGCCATTTGGCGGCCAGGTCGTGAAAGGATGGAGTGGCGCGCAGCAGCGCGACGGGAGAGAGATCCTGCTTGGACTTGCCCTTCCCGGCGCCGCCCCGCGAAGGTCGACGCGTCGCCATAGGGGAGTAGTTTAAGACAGCATCGGCAAGCCGCAGTCATTATTTGGCAAGGCGCACGAACAATCGGCGAGTATCCTGGACAGCTTGTTATGGCGCACTCTTCCATCCGGCGTGCAGGTCTGATTCGGATTTGGACTTGGTCAATGGGCACGGCAGCCTTGTTGTTGCCCCTGCTGGCTTGGTCGATGCTTCCCAACACGAAGACCACCGCGTGGGCCGAGGCGCAAGAAGAGTTGAACGCGTTGGTGCCGCAGATGCAGACCGCGGTCTCGACCTTGCGTGAAGAGTTACTCGCGGGAACCACAAACCTCAAGCCGATCTTCCGATCCGAACTCGATGAAGGCGGCGTGTTCCAGTCACCAGCCGAGACATCCATACCGGAACCTCTTGAGAACCAGATCGCTACCACTCCTGCCAGTGGTCTGTACTACCAAGGTATCCAGTTGCTGGCCGACCCGGCAGCGGCGTTGGAGGCCTTCAATGAAGCATCTGGGCTCGCCACCGCGGATGAAGTCGGTCTGCAGCTGCAGATCGACCTGCTCAAGGCCCAGGCGTTGACACGTCTGGATCGTCAGGAAGAGGCCGTGCTCTTGCTGCAACTATGGTGGGGGATGGCGGCCGATTCCTGGACTTTGCGCGGCAAGCCGGTTGGGTTGTTGGTCGGGCACCGATTAGCTGATCGGCTTGAAGACACCGGCAACACGGTCGAGGCGGTTTCGGTACGGGAGGAGCTACGGCGCCGGGTCCTTTATGGCAATTGGCCGCTGTCCGAGGCTGAGGTCATCGAAGTGCTGAG
The DNA here is from genome assembly GCA_964545405.1 of uncultured Planctomycetales bacterium. Lineage (GTDB taxonomy): Bacteria > Planctomycetota > UBA1135 > UBA1135 > UBA1135. The sequence goes on along the minus strand of CAZJGH010000325.1, from coordinate 29 downwards.
GTTCCTGCAGCCACAATCAGATGGCCCCT
>CAZJGH010000324.1:0-1736 GCA_964545405.1 uncultured Planctomycetales bacterium | reverse complement strand
AAAATCTCGACCGGTACAGGATTTGAAGCGAAATCAGCGTTGCCGGTCTGGGCATTCCGGAGCACGAAGACGAAATGCAACGTCCGACCGACAAGGGCACTGTTGGTGGTGTTGTGGGTCCGCAACATCGCAGTGGCATTGCCATCCGCATCCAGCTGACCGACGAAATCAACGAAATTCCCGGAGCCAGCTTGACTACGGGTGCGGCCGGTGAAGCTATCGAAGTTCAGGGGTATCCACTGCCCCCCAGTAAGGACTGTCCCAGGATCGATTCCTGACTTGGTGCCGAGCAACACATAATCGCGGCCGGCGTTTACTGATCCTGCAGCGAGACTGAAATCGACCGTACTCATGGAGGATGCCGAGGGAGTGCGTGAGCGGGTGGTGAAGAAATCCTGCCAATCGACGGCACTGATCCGATATGTATGCCCAAGGTCAGGAAACTCGATCAACTCTGCATCTTGGTTACCAGCGGCCTTGATGCGATCGAAGGTGATGTGCAGGTTCTTCAGCAACCGCTCGTCATCCAGTGCCCCCTGCAGGTCGCGGATAGGTGTCGCCCACAGGTTCTCGACTAGGCGCATGTTGTTCCGCCCTTCGTTGACTACCCAAGTCGGGCCTCCGATCGCCGGGACTACCGTCGCGAAATGGTCGGGATATCTGGAAGCCAAGTCCCATGCCATGTGCCCACCCCGGCTGACTCCATGCAGATGGACTCGGTCACTGTCGATGAAGAAGTGCGATCGCATCCAACGCAGTGCTTCCATTCCAGAGTCGCGCTCCTTGGCCGTGAAGGCATAGCCACCACTGGAATCCGGGTCGGTCGGTGCACACAACAGGTATCCGTTCCGCTCCGCGAACGAGCGCCAAGATGAAATCAACTGTTTGCCGTTGCCTCCTGAGCCGTGCAACAGCAGGAGTAGCGGCGTCGCCTTCTTGCCTTGATAGGAGGATGGTACATAGACCTCGAGCTCGGTCATGACCTTGCGCCCGTCAAGCTCGAGTACCGGTGTGAATGCCTGCACACCTTGCTTCACGTCCATCGCCGTATTCAAGCCACCCATGACCTCAAGCCATTGCTCCAAGCTCACGTCGCGCCGCTTGACCAGCGCCTTCACGGCAGAGCTGCGATCCTTCGATGCCGGCAACCGCGCAGCTTCGATCAGGGCGGCTGCAGGATCGAAACCGGATTCATTCGGTGCTACCGAATCCTGGGCAGCGATCGAGCTTAGACCCAAGGAAAGGCAAAGGAAGAGACAGGCAATCTGCATGGATTACCTGCCGATGATGTCACACTTTGCTTGAGTCGTCCATTCGAAGCACACTCCTCCCACCCATGGAGGTTGCCACCATCATTTATTTCCGCATGAGCAATCGGAATGCTAACTTGGCAGCGCCTTAGTTCGACCTCCCATGATTCAAACTCTCCTGCTCATCCCCCTGCTCGCCCTCGGTGCAGCAACTCCACAGGAAACTTCCGCGGCACCTGCCACGGCCAAGGTCTTGATGATCGGGATTGATGGGGTGCGACCAGACTCTCTCGTCGTCGCCGAAACACCCAACCTCGACCTGCTCGCCAAGTTCGGCGTATTGAAACTTGATGCCCGCACTACCCCTATCACTTCATCCGGCCCGGCCTGGTCGAGCATCCTGACCGGCACGCGAGTGATGCTGCATGGTGTCAGCGACAACTCCTTCGAGGGCCAACGAATCCAGGCATGGCCAACTTGGCTTGA
>CAZJGH010000323.1:0-1737 GCA_964545405.1 uncultured Planctomycetales bacterium | reverse complement strand
GTCCACCTTGGGGAAATCGAGCGCCGGCAGGGTCGCCAACGTGAACCGGCTGCGCCCAGACCGAACGATCGCTCGGTCTCCTTCCACGACCACCGAAACGGTGGCGTCATCGGGCAGCGAGCGCCAGATATCAGCCAGTTTGCGCGCGGGAATGGTAGCTTCGCCTTCCTGCTCCACCTCCACTTCGGTAGCTACCGCCACCATTTCGACCTCCAGGTCCGTCCCCGCCAGGGAAAGAACGCCACTTCTGGCGCTTACCAGCAGATTGGCGAGTACCGGCAGCGTTTGGCGCCGCTCGACCACCCCCGTCACCAGTTGCAGTGGCCGCAACAGCGCTTCTCGACTCGTGGTGAATTTCATAGCCGGCCCTTTAAGGGCGCCCCTTCCAAACCATAAGGGCCGCCGTTAGCTCGAAAGCATTCGGTTGAGGTTCTTGTAATCCTCGGCCACATCCAGGTTTGCCTCCCTGAGCTCTATGATCTTGCGGCAGGCGTGCAGCACCGTCGTGTGGTCGCGGCCGCCGAACGCCTCACCGATTTCGGGCAGCGAGTGGTTCGTTAGTTCCTTGGCCAGATACATCGCCATTTGCCGTGGGCGTGCGATGGTGCGATTACGTCGTTTGGAAAGAATATCCGAAATTTTGATGCTGTAATACTCAGCCACGGTGCGCTGGATGTTATCGATACTCACCTGGCGATCCTGAATGGCGAGTACGTCTCGCAGCGCGCGTTTGACCTGTTCGATGGTGATGCGGCTGCCGATGAATCTTGCATTGGCGATCACGCGCCGCAGCGCCCCCTCCAACTCTCGTACGTTCGACCGGATGCGTTCTCCGATGAAAAACGCCACCGCCGGATCGAGTTCCACGCGCTCAGCTTCGGCCTTCTTCATCAGGATGGCGACCCGCGGTTCCAATTCCGGGGGTTCCACTGCAACCGTCAGCCCCCAGACGAATCTGGATTTCAGCCGCTCCTCCAAGCCGTCGATCTCGCGAGGATAACGATCGCAAGTGAGCACCATCTGATGCCCACGTTCCAACAGACCATTGAAGACATGGAAAAACTCTTCCTGGGAACGCAGCTTCTTGGCGAAAAACTGAATGTCGTCGATCAGCAGAGCATCAACGGACCGATAAAACTGGATGAACTCCTGCATGGTGCCTTGCTGCAAGGCCTTCACCATGTCCTGCACGAAACGCTGGCTGTGCAGATAGATCACCTTAGCTTGCGGGTTGTTCATCCGCACATAGTTGCCCACCGCCTGCATCAGGTGCGTCTTGCCTAGCCCGACCCCCCCATACAGCAGCAGCGGGTTGTAGGATTTACCCGCGTTCTCAGCCACTTGCAGCGCGGCCGCCTTGGCAAGCTCGTTGGACTTGCCTTCCACGAAGGTGTCGAAGGTGAATTCGTTGTTGAGCTGGTGCAGCGCAGCCGGCTGGCCCGAAGAACCGTCGGCGCGCAGTGGCTGCCGCTCCAGTTCTTCTGCTTGACCAATTTCCAGAGCGACTTCAACAGGATTCGCCGGGTCGCCAAGTTGATCCAGCAGCTCGCTGATGCGCTCCAGATACGCCACCTGCACCTGGTTTTTTACATAGCGATTGGGCGCCAGCAATCGCAGCGCCTCTTCATCCTGGCGTGCCTGCAGCGGCCTTATCCACGTGTTGAATTGTTGCGACGAGAGTTCGTCCTGTAACCGACCAAGGCACTTGTGCCAAACCGATAGTCCCACCTGTCAGCC
>CAZJGH010000322.1:0-1744 GCA_964545405.1 uncultured Planctomycetales bacterium | reverse complement strand
TCGTTGCAGTTCGGACACCAACTTCCGAACAGTCTGATGATGGTGACCATGCCGTGAAGTTCAGGGTCAGCCAACTCGCGGACGACCCCATCCAGGTCGGGGAAGGATAATCCATCGAGCGGCAATGGTTCTTCGACGTCGACTCCTGGAGCTAGTTTCACTTCCTCGAAGGCGTCTGGCATCACCAGGTTCTGGTCCTCGACCGCGGACCAATCCTCCTGCCAGCTGTCGCTGGAATAGAACTTGCCCTGCAATCGTCCGTCATCAATCAAGGACGCATCGAACAAGAAGGCGTGTGCGCCATCGAAGCATGACAGTCGCAGGCGATCGCCATCGCGACGTCCGGCCAAGTAGAGGTAGTCGCCCAAGGTGGTCAAGACCTTACCGGTCACCAGCTCACCTTGGTGCTGAGAGAAAATGCCTAAGGCTTGGTCTTCGCTGGAGCTGAAGTCGATTGCCCAATACTTGGCCAAGATGCTGGGCGGGGCTTGTGGGTCGGATTCGCCCAGGCGGGGCAAGGGCAGGAACCTAGTTGCTGGGCCAGGTTCAAGCATGGCTGTCGCGTGAAAAGCCATGTCCGCCCACTTGTCCAAGCCGCGGCGCTTTCGCCAGCGACCATCCATCCGTTTACCATCCTCCGCGACGCGCGCGGTGATCCTCGAATCGTAGTGCGGCATATCCAACACCAGTTGGCGCTCTCCCTTATGCCAACTGACCGACGGAACGGTGATCCTCTCCTCGCCATTGATCAGTTCAGCTACCCATCGTGGTTCCTTGTCGATCACGGCGACTCGAATATGCAGGCCGAACGGGAGTTCTCCGCCAGGACTATCTAACCATGCACGCCATTGCCCACGGTGGGGCTGCCCCTCGGTGGGGGCGAATAGATCCAAGGTCGCCGCTGGTGGCGATTTGATTTCCTCTGCCTGAGGTGAGGCGGCGAGCAGGAGAGCGGCGAATATCATTGCCCCAGACAATAGGACATTCACCAGCAACCTGTACCTGCTCGAAGCTATCGCGGCCCGATCAGTGCTGAAATCTCGTCCTCGATGGCCTCAGCCCAGATCCGATAGCCCTTCTCCTGTGGGTGCAGCAGGTCCGGCATCACTGATTCTGGCAGGTTTCCGTTTTCATCCAGGAACGCGGCACTCAAGTCCAAGACATCAATCCTTGGATCATCCGCCGCGATGGCGATGAGTCGGTTGGCCTCGTCATTGACCTTGCGTAGGCGGTCGTCCTTATTCGCGCCACGGGGGAAGATGTTCAACAGCAAGATATGCATGTCCGGCTGCGCCGCTCGCAACTTGCGCAGGATGGCGAAGATGCCATCGGCTATGTCGGTGCCACTGTCGGAGTTGGAGTTGTTGGTGCCGATCATCACCACCGCCACCTTGGACTTGCCACCAAGAACGGAGCTGTCGTCCAGCCTCCACAGCACATGTTGGGTGCGGTCGCCGCTGATACCGAAGTTAAGGGCGCTGCGCTTGCCGGTGTAGAATTCCTGCCATACTCCCTTACCTCCGCCTTCCCAGCTCTGGGTTATCGAGTCGCCGATGAAGAGCAGGTCGACACCATCAGGGCTATCGCTGAATGCTGACTTGACCGCAGCCTCGATCTTCTCATGGCGCTCCATCCACCATCCTTGACGCGGCGCTGCTGTCGTGGCTGGGTTCGGGGGGTTTTGGATTAGGTTGCGCTTGTGAGCTAGTAGTTGATCCACTTGATCGAGTCGTAGTCTCACACC
>CAZJGH010000321.1:0-1747 GCA_964545405.1 uncultured Planctomycetales bacterium | reverse complement strand
GGCGTGCTTGGGGACGCTGGAGATGCTGGTGCACCGCCAGGGGGCACCGTATCGCCTGGACCTTTGTAAGTGCCGCCGTGAGCAGCTAGATCTGGAGTGCTGAGGCAGAAGAAGCCTGCAGCAACCAGGGCAAGAGTTAAGTACCAACGTTTCATGATTAAAGTCCTAGGAAAGGGACATTCAGTTAACTGCAAAGATTGTACCAACGATAGTTGGCCCGTAGAGGGCAGGAAAGTTCCCGTTTGGGAACAATGAAGTTTGCCTTTTGGGAGTGCGCGACGTAAATTTAAGAGTCATGCGTCTGTTTTTAATTCGTCACGGTCAAGTTGAACAACCTAGGCAAGGAACTTTCTATGGCGGAACTGAGGTGCCATTGAGCTCAGTTGGCCAGCAGGAAGCCCGACGCGCTGGCTCGTTTATTGCCTGCCATGCCTTGGATTACCTGTTTTCGAGTCCATTATCCAGGGCAAGATTTGGTGCTGAACAGGTGCTGGAGGGCCGCTCGGGGCTTGTTTTGCAGGAAGACAACTCGTTTCGTGAGATTGATCGCGGATCTTGGGTCGGTCTGACTCCTGAGGAGCTCGAGCTCCAGGCACCAGGTCAATGGTCGGCACATCGCCAAGACTTGGAAGATTGGCGTGGGCACGGTGGCGAGTCGCTCGGGGACCTACGTAATCGGGTCTTGTCAGGGTTAGAAAAGATTCGGACGTTGGGCGCTGGTAAATCAGTCGCATTGGTTTCTCACATGTTTCCGACACGAGCGATTCTGGCCAATGCCATGGGGTTGCCATTGTCGGAGTGGGATCAAATTGAAATTCCGACTGGGTCAGTGAGCCTCGTCGAGTTCAAGGCAGGCGGCGCAGCAGAAGTCATATTCGCTGGTCATAAGCCAAGCTGATAGGCCAGCGGGCGCCAGCTCATTGGTTTTGCCCGAGTTATCCACAGGGTTATCCACAGGACTTCCCACAAACAGTCAATAACTGGGTACTGGAAGCCCAAGATTGGCGTGCCTGCAGGCTTTGCGCTACTTTAAAGACACCATAATATATATTATCGGACGTTTAGGATAGGCGAAATCAGCCCCATCACTTCATTCAAATCTGCCTCCGCCGGGCCCCTATTCGACTGCTTGAGGTGGCTTCGGGAGCAGCTTCTCAGGCAACCATGCGCCAATAAAGAACTGCGCGTCATGCCAAGTACCCATCAAGCAATCACCAACCGCTGGGTTGAAGTCGCTTCCATCCGGCAGCCCAACCACTGGGACCAGTTCGCCATCTTCAGCTCCGACTCGCAGTGGCTCCACTGACTTCAGCCACGCGACGCTTTCCTTGGCGGCGCCTTCCTCATCAAGGCACTGATTCAGGTTGACGACATCTCGTAACAATTCGCCGGTCGATTCCCTCAAGGCAGAGACGGTTTCCGCCAAAGGTGAACCTTGTTCATCAATAAGCCAAGCGATGAAAGACTCCAGGGTTACCAAACGCTGTTCAAGGATTTCGATGGTCGTCGAGCGCAACATGTAACCAAGCAGGTCACCTGCCCCCACCTCTTCAGGATCGAGTTTCTCGCCCCGGGTCGCTCTCAGGTGCTCAAGGAAGGAACTGATTTCCCTCGCGTCATCCTCGCTGGTGGTGCTTCCGGCCGCTTCATTTTCCCAGAGGAAAGTCGCTAGCCACATCGACATACTCGGAACATCATCCGGGCCCATCGGCTCGCCACCCGCCGTCCCAGGCCCTCGACGATGAAC
>CAZJGH010000320.1:0-1786 GCA_964545405.1 uncultured Planctomycetales bacterium | reverse complement strand
CGATGTCGTTACCGCTGTCGATGGACTGCAGCACATGTTCACGCAAGGTGCCGTAACGTTTGCCGTGCACTTCAGCCCATTCAAGGAATGAGCCTCCATCGACCCATGCCTGAAATTGGTCGGCACTCACGAAATGGTAATCGCGACCGTCGACCTCCCCATCACGCGGTGCACGAGTGGTAGCGCTGACGGAGAAATCGACACCGTCACGCTTCACCAAGCGCCGCCACAAGGTGGATTTGCCCGATGCGGTCGGGCCGGAGACGATGATCAGGCGACCGCGGTCATTCGACATTAGCCAACTGCTCCTTCATCTGCTGCAGGATCAACTTCTGCGCCACCACCAGTTCCGACAGCACGCTATCGGAAGACTTGTTGCCGAGGGTGGTCACCTCGCGATGACATTCCTGTACCAGGAACTCCAACTCACGACCCATCGCACCGCCAAGGCGAAGCATGTCGGCAAGGCGATCAAGGTGGATGTGGAGACGCGCGACTTCCTCTTGGACATCGGCACGCTCCGCCAGCAACACGAGCTCACGCGCCAGGTCTATCGGCTCGTTCTGGGAAGCCTTGATGAGCGCCAGGTCGACCCGCTCCTTAAGACGAGTAGCGAGTGAAGCTTGAGCCTTCGGAATTCGTTTCTCGATCTTACGCAATAAGGTCGCCAACCCCTTACGCAAGCGCTCCATCTCACGACCCAATCGTGCGCCTTCCTGTTGACGGGCGGCGACCAACGATTCCAATGCTTCCTTGGTCGCTTCCTGTACGGCCTTGGCTACTGCCCGAGTCACGGTAGGCGATTACTCCGAGCTTTGATACGCTCCCGGCAACGCCAACAACTCAGCCATCGATGGGTCCTGGACACTCAAGCCCAACTTCTTCTCGGCCTTGCGCCAAGCTGCCAAGTAACGCTTGAGGACCTCCATGTCCAACTCGACCGCACTCGAATCGAGGATCTTCACTCGAACGCTGCCGTTGATGTTGCCGCGCTCTAGACCACGCCGGAGGATGGTCTCGACTTTCGATTCCAGCTCCAAGCGGTCGCCGGGCAAACGCAGCTTGAAGATCAGGCCCTTGCCATTCACGGACCTCAACTCGACCGAGGCTGTAGCGTGTCGGTTTTCGCAGTTGCCGCGGCCATAGCCGGTCATGCTGCGCAGGGTTTCTGTTTGGGGCGCTTTAGTCATCAGTAGCTCCGGACAGAGCCGCTTGAGCCGCTCAATTGATTCCGGGTCGCGAGCCCGGCTTTATTGCCGGACCTGCTGCAGGATCGGCACACAGAGGACATTCCTCTGCGGGCCAAGATGGGACTTCCAGGTCGATCGCACGATAGAATGGGATGTCGCCGAATGGGTTATCGGAACCGCTGCGGTTGACGATCGAAGCCGCGCTGATGCTCTCTACTCCCATCTCGCGCAACATGGTCACTACTTCACCCGCACTCTTGCCGGTGGTCACGACATCTTCGGCGACCAACACTCGCTCGTGCGGCTCGACGGAAAAACCGCGACGCAAGACGAAGCCACCCTCTGGTGCACGTTCAGCGAAAAGGCCGCGCACACCGAAAGCTCGGGCAAGCTCATAACCGAAAGTGACCGCGCCCATCGCCGGGCCGATGACTACATCGAAGGGCTGCTGCTCGCCGGTGGTCTCGGGGCGGCGTTGGAAGGCGCTGCCGGGCAAGCTCCTGGCGGAGCGCCTGCTGGAGTGCCACGAGCGCTTCAAGTTCAACGTGATGCGCTTCCAGGACGCCAACTTCGGCGTGGCCGAGAAGCGCTCGAAC
>CAZJGH010000319.1:0-1809 GCA_964545405.1 uncultured Planctomycetales bacterium | reverse complement strand
CCGAGCGGGCGGGCTCTCGGTCCAGGGGGTCGGTCGGAGGTCGCGACGGGACTACCGATGCCGAGAAAACGCCGTCCCCAAGGGCATCTGCGCAGGTGGCACCCGACTTGCCTTGTGGGGTGGCGACGCCCATCGAGGCCACCACCGAGAGTCGCCATGCCCCGTGTGAAGCGAAAGCCCCTGTCCATCCGCCTGGTCCCCGTCCCGCGGGAAGAGGCGGAGCGCAACCTGCGCGAAGCCGTCGAGCTGCTGGCCGACGCCCTCGCCGACCAGATCCTGGCCGAGGCCCGCGCGGAGGTCGCCGCCGAGCTCGGCGGAGACCCGGCGCAGCTCGACCGTGAGGCCGACGTGAGCCTCACGGCGATGCTGGGAGGTGGCCGATGAAGCCGACGCTGGTGACCGCCCTGGCCCAGGAGCGCGGCACGATGCGCGCCCGCGCCACGCTGCAGGACCCCGACGTGCGGGTGGAGCTCGACCGCGACGCGCCCCCGCACCTGGCCATCGACGAGGGCGGCGTGGTGCTCGAGCTGGCCTTCCCCGACCTGCTCTCCATCCACCGCTTCCAGGAGCGCGTGGCCAACCTGCGGCTGCCCGCCGCCGATCGGGGAGGTCGACGATGAACGCGCTCGTCCGCCTCCGCGACACCTTCGAGAAGCACACGCTCACCACGCTGGAGATCGAGGGCCGACCGGCCTGGGTCGCCCGCGAGATCGGCGAAGCCATCGGCTACGCCCAGCGGGGCAAGCGCTTCGCCACCAAGATCACCGGCGAGTGGTCCGGCGAGCTGATCGCGGGCCACGACTACCGGGTGCTGACCGGCTCGGAGCTGTCGGCCTTCAAGCAGGGCGTCTTCCAAGGTACCGGTTCGGTACCTCTGGGCAGCAACCGTGGCCTGGTGGTGCTCTTCGAGTCGGGGCTACACCTGGCCCTGGTGAAGACGCGCAAGCCCGCGGGCATCCGGCTGCGCCGCTTCCTGGCCGACGAGGTGCTGCCGCAGCTCGTGCGCACCGGACAGTACGCGCCGGAGACTGCCGAGCCCTCGCTGGCTGCGCTCCGGGAGCATCGCCTCCAGCAGAAGGCGGACCTCGAGGCGCGCCGCGTGGCGGTGCTCGAGCGCAAGGCCGAGGCCGAGGCGCTGCGGGAGACCGTGAGGGCGCTGCACAGGCTGGGGCAGATCGACGCCCGCACGCTGGCCGTCTACGAGGTGCAGGCCGCGGAGCTGGTCACCGGCCGCGACCTGTCGCCGCTCAAGCCCAGCGGACCGGGGAGCTGGCTCACGCCCACGCAGATCGGCCGGCGCATGGGGCTCAGCCCCTACACCGTGGGGCGGGTCATCACCGAGCTCGGCCTGCGGGGCGACCGGCCGGGGCTGTCCCGGTCCTACCTGCACCGCTCGCTCGACACGGGCGAGCCGGTGGTCTGCTTCGCCTACTCGCCCGAGGCGGTGCGCCGCATCGAGGCCGCCGTCACGGCGGGGGCCTGACCATGGAGGAGCTTCGACGCTTCCTCGGCTGGCTGCTCCCCCGGCATGCCGCCCTCGGCGGGCTAACGGAGATCCGCATCCTGGGACGCGGCACGCGCTCCGGGGTGTGGGCGGCCATGGTCGGTCCCGAGGATCTGGATGACCTGGTCGACGCTCTCGCTCCCCTCGGCGAGGCCCGCGAGCGCATCCCCGCGGGCGACCACCCGCGCAGCGGCGAGGCCAACGTCTACTTCAGCCTGCAGCCGGTGGACCCGAGCCGCCGCCCACACACCCGGGCGCGCTTCGAGCGGGTCCGCCGCACTACCCGCGACGCTGACGTGCACGCC
>CAZJGH010000318.1:0-1842 GCA_964545405.1 uncultured Planctomycetales bacterium | reverse complement strand
ACGATTCAAGGTTTCGGGCGAGGACATTCGCACACGCCTGCAGGAGGAGAACCTCAACGTTCCTGGCGGCAAGCTTGAAGAAGGTTCGGTCGAATACGTGGTGCGGACCTTGAACCAGTTCCGCACGCTTGAGGAGATCGAGGACCTTCCGATCAAGACGGTCGACCGCAAGGTGATCAAGCTACGCGACTTGGCAGTGGTAAGGCGAGCACACAAGGACCGCGATGTCATCCAAAGGGTTGATGGTGAAGAATCAGTCGAGATCGCCATTTATCGGGAAGCTGGTGCCAACATCGTGGCCGTTGCCGAGGCAGTCAGGCTGAAGATGTTCGGTCCACCGCAACCACCGATGCGTGGGCCACCGCCGGCAGCGATGGCGTCCGCCGAGTCGGGTGAATCAGATGAGGCCTCTGAGTCTGATGATGAGTCGGCTGCAGCTGATGACTCAAGCGCCACTACCGAGAAGGCCGCGGCGGCTCAAGGCATGCCGCAACGGCCGAAGAACCACATCGCCGCCAAACTCCCGTCCGACATCAAGCTAACCCTGCTGTCAGACCAGTCGACCTTCGTCGCCGACGCCATCTCTGAGGTCAACAGTGCAGCCATGTTCGGCGGGTTGTTCGCGGTCTTGGTGTGCTACTTCTTCCTGCGCCGCTTCGGCACCACCTTCATCATCGGACTAGCTGTCCCGATCTCGATCGTCGCCACTTTCGGCGCCATGTACAGCTCTGGTGTCTCGATGAACATCATGTCGCTGGGCGGACTCGCTCTCGGCATCGGCATGCTGGTGGACAATGCCATCGTCGTCCTGGAATCGATCACTCGCTGCCGCGAGGAAGGCGATCCTCCACATCGCGCAGCGATCCGCGGAGTCTCCGAGGTCGGCAGTGCAGTCACCGCCAGTACCCTCACGACGATCGCGGTGTTCGCGCCGATCATCTTCGTCGAAGGTATCGCAGGTCAGACATTCGGCGACCAGGCCCTGACCGTGGTGGCCTCGCTGATGATCTCGCTGGCGGTTGCCTTGTTCTTCATTCCAGGCTTGGCCGCGCGCATTCGCTTGTCGAAATCGGACAAGACCACTGGCACCTGGAAACGCTTGACCGGCGAACTCCTGCCGCATCTCCGCTCCGGTTCCTTCTTCTCCAATCTAGGCTTGAGCAGGAGCTGGATCCTAATCGGTGCCAGCATCCTTGGAGTACTTATTGGAGTTGGCTTGCTGATGGTGGTGATCCCGCCGATGGACGACGAGTGGATCAAACCAGGCACCAAGCTCAAGGGTGATTGGAACCCGGTGCCACCTGAGGTGCGTGAGCAGATCGCGCTGCTAAGCCTGGTCGGCAAGGCGGCATTGATCCCGGCCCTCTGGTTACTCATCATCCCGCTGGTGACCATGGCATCGCGTTTCATCTTCGATGTCCTTGGCCTGGCGGTCTTCTTCGCACGTGGTTTGTTCGCCCTAATCCTGCTGCTGGTTTGGGTCGTCTGCTGGCCATTCGCTTGGGCAATCAACGCGCTGTTCCGAGTGAGCGAAAAGGTCTACCCGGTAGTCCTGACCGGCGCCATTCGTGCGCCTATTCTTGTCCTCTTGGCCGCCTTCGCAGCTGCTGGCGCCACCTTCAAGGCGGCTGGCGACATGGGGCGTGAACTTCTCCCTGATGTGCTGCAAGGCGAGTTCACGGCTGAGTTGTTCTTCCCCGCCGGCACTCCACTGACGGAGTCTGATGCCCTTGCCATGCGTCTGGAAGAGAACATTCGCAAGCTTGACGGCGTTGCAGAAACCGCGATCACTTCAGGTTCGGATCGCGAGACCGTATCGACCGAAGAGACTGGCCCACACAC
>CAZJGH010000317.1:0-1890 GCA_964545405.1 uncultured Planctomycetales bacterium | reverse complement strand
CCTCGCCAGTGATTGCGCTGCGCTGGGGGTCAGAACTGAATGCTCCAGCAACCAAGTCGAAGCGCCCGTCGAGACGCAAGGCCATGCGATGGACGGCACCGATGAAGGCATCCGGACCACCGCCGATCATGCCGATACGAATAGGATCGCTCATGACTCCAGTCCCAGGATGCGGCGGTTATCTGAGTTCCCATCTTCACCTGCCGCGAAGTCGTCGAAGCTGCCCTTGGCTACTTCGATGATGTGGGCCGCGATGAATCTCGCGCCCTCTGCAGCGCCGACCAAGTTGTCCTTGAAGGCACACTCCCACTCGAGCACGGCCCAACCGTCGAAGTCGCGGTGCGCGAACTTGGTGAAGATGCCCTTGAAATCGATCGCCCCATCGCCAAGTGAACGGAAGCGTCCGGCGCGCTCCGGCCACGCCTCGTAACCACCATAGACGCCAACCCGACCATCACAGCGCAACTCGGCATCCTTGACATGGAATGCCTTGATGCGGTCGTGGTAAAGATCGATGAACTGCAGGTAATCCAACCCTTGCAGCATGAAGTGGCTTGGATCGTAGAGCAGGTTGGCGCGTGGGTGCTGAGCGACCGCTGCGAGGAAACGTTCCCACGATGCGCCATCATGAATGTCTTCACCCGGATGGACTTCGTAGCACACGTCCACGCCGCAGTCATCTGCATGTTGAAGCAGTGGTAGCCAGCGCCGTGCCAGTTCAGCGAAGGCCTCCTCTACCAGACCAGCCGGACGTGGTGGCCATGGATAGACGTAGGGCCAAGCCAAAGCGCCTGGGAAGGTCACGCTGGTGGCAAGGCCGAGGTTCTTCGATGCGGTCAACGAATCCTTGACCTGTTGCACAGCCCACTCGGTTCGAGCTGCTGGATTGCCATGAACCTCAGCCGGAGCGAATGCATCGAAAGGGATGTCATAAGCCGGATGAACCGCGACGAGCTGCCCCTGTAGGTGAGTAGTCAGTTCGCTGACCTCGAGGCCATGCTTAGCCAACGACGCGCGGAAATCATCGCAATATGCCTGTGACTCAGCGGCCTGTTGAAGGTCGAAAATGCTGCTCTCCCAAGTAGGGATCTGCACGGCCTTGAAGCCTAGACCGGCGGCCCATTTGGCCATGTCGTCGAGGCCGTCGAACGGCAGGTCTTCACCCATGTACTGGGCGAGAAAAATAGCGGGACCCTTGATGGTTTTCATGGCGCGCCAAGATTAGCAAGGCTGCCGCGCTTTCGCCCCGAGAAAACCTCAACGTCGTGGCCGCATGGCAGTACGGTATTCACCATGAGAACCCGCCTCATCATCCTGTTGTCCGGTCTCCTTTGCTGCCTTCCCCCGGTATCCGCCGCGCAGGAAACCGAGGCCAATCAAACGCCATCCGGGCAAGTGCAGCGAAAGGCGATCCTGGTGACCGGCGCCAGCTCCGGCATCGGCCGCGTGACTGCCGAACTGCTGGCGCAGAACGGTTTCTTCGTCTATGCAGGCGCGCGCAAGAACAAGGACATCGATTCCCTGAATGAACTCGACAATGTCCAGGCCATCCGCCTCGACGTGACGGTTCCAGCTGATATCGAATCCGCCGTGCGCACGATTCGCGAGGCCGGGCGCGGGTTATATGGGTTGATCAACAATGCCGGTGTAGTGGTGATCGCACCGTTGATCGAAGTGCCAGAGGAGGATCTTGATTTCCAGATGGATGTCAACGTCTTCGGACCATACCGAGTGACCAAGGCCTTCGCACCGTTGATAATCGAAAGCAAGGGCCGGATCTCGACCACCGGTTCACTGTCAGGAACCGTCACCTGGGGATTAGGCGGGCCCTACACGATGAGCAAGTTCGCGGTCGAGGCCTACACCGACACCCTCGCAGCCGAGATGGCC
>CAZJGH010000316.1:0-1935 GCA_964545405.1 uncultured Planctomycetales bacterium | reverse complement strand
GTCCACAGGCAAAGGCACTGTTCCTGGCGCTGATCCTGTTCGGTGTCGCGTTGGCCATGGGTGTGTTCGTCTACATCATCTCGCTGCTGTTCTCTTGGGGAGATGATTTCAATCCAGCAGCCCTGAGTGATTCGACCACCAGCTTCCCGGAAGTGGTGATGCCGTCCGCCGGCTTGATGGTGGTGGCGATGGTCTGCGGCTGGCTGCTGTATGTGAAGAAGAAACCTCTGCTGCCAGTGACAATAGGCGGGTTCGCCGCATTGCTCGCTCTCATCGGTCTGGGCTATTCGTTCCCGACCTTGGGTTTCGAGCGGGACTCCTGGCCGCTGCAGGGCACATGGATATGGATCCTGATGGCCTATGCATATGCTGCCAGCGTGTTGCCAGTCTGGTTGTTGCTGCAGGCTCGAGATTTCCTCAATTCCCTGTTGCTGGTGATGGGCTTGTTGTTGATGTACAGCGGGTTCTTCATCCAAGGCCCGGTGTTCGATGCACCCGCCCTCAATCCCGATCCAGCTGGCGCACCGCCGATCCTGCCGTTCGTGTTCATCACCATCGCCTGTGGTGCCGCCAGCGGTTTTCATTCCCTGGTAGCCAGTGGCACCACCGCCCGACAACTCGACAAGGAGACCAACGCTCGTACCATCGGCTATGGCGGCATGATCGCCGAGTCCCTGCTGGGATTGATCGCTGTCCTTGCGTGCACCACAACCTTCAGCAGCGGCAGCGCGTGGGCCAAGCTCTATGTGAACTGGAGTGCTGTTGCAGCCACCCTCGGGGCTAAACTCGGCGTATTCATCCGCGGCTCAGCAACGTTCATCCACGAACTTGGGGTTCCGGTCGAACTGGCGACCACCCTAGTGGCGATGGTGGTGGTCTCATTCGCCCTGACCACCCTCGATTCCGCGACTCGCTTGTTGCGTTTCAACATCGAGGAGATCGGTACTGCGCTTGCCAAGACCAAGGTCCTGAAGCCGGTGGGGGTGCTGCTGACTAATCGATTCCTCGCCACCGCTTGCGCTTGCGCGGCGATCTGCTTCTTCGCCTTCTTCAAGATCGATGGCAAGCCGGCTGGGCTAACCCTATGGACCTTGTTCGGCGGGACCAACCAGTTGATCGCAGGCTTGGCCCTGCTGACCGCTACGGTTTATCTACGCAAGCAAGGCCGCAACTTCTGGCCCTTGGCTATACCTGCCGTATTCATGATCGCCATCACGATGTTCGCCTTGGTCAGCAAATTGCTCGACTTCTATCACGGCGAAGAGCATCTATTGCTCACCTTGACTGCCATCCTCGTACTGATCGGCGTCGGCGTCAGCACTACTGCACTGTTGGCGCTTCGCGGCGGTAGGCGCGGTTGATGTCAGCACGAAGTTCCTCGAAACTCCCGTCGGCGATCGAACTTCGGATGCGCTCCATCAACTTCACCAAGTAGTGCAGGTTGTGATGTGCCAGCAAGGATGGAGGCAACAGCTCCTTCGCCTTCAGGCCTGCGCGAATGGCTCCGCGAGGTACTCCAGTGACACAGGCATCGCATTCGCATCCTGGCACCAAAGGCAGCGGGTCATCCTTGAACTTGGCGTTGTGCAGGTGCAGCGTGCCGTCGTCGGTCAAGGCGGTGCCGAAGCGTCCGCTGCGGGTCGGATAGACGCAATCGAACATGTCGATGCCGCGCGCGACTGATTCGACCAGGTCGAGTGGGGTGCCGACGCCCATCAGGTAGCGAGCCTTGTCTACAGGCAAGACGATGGTCGAATGGCGTACTCCATCCATCATCGCGTCGTGTCCTTCACCGACACTGACGCCGCCGATGGCATAGCCGTCAAACTCCATGGCCACCAGGCCATTGGCGCATTCATGGCGAAGCTCCTCGAACACGCCGCCTTGAACTATGCCGAACTGATTTAACTCCGTGCGGGTCCTTGACGCTCGACA
>CAZJGH010000315.1:0-1943 GCA_964545405.1 uncultured Planctomycetales bacterium | reverse complement strand
GTCACCTTCCGGCGCACATCGATTGAGGATCAGAAGTGCATCCTCGCCGCGATTGAAGAACGCACCACAGAGAGCGAGGCGTTGCGACGCCTGCACGAAGCTGAAGAGAAGTTCCGGTCTCTAGCTGAGGCTGCACATGAAGCGGTCATCTCCAGCGACGCTGAAGGCCTCATCCGTTCCTGGAACCAACATGCTGAGCACGTGTTCGGCTATCCAGCTGAGGAAGTCATCGGCGAGCCTCTTGAAGTGATGATGCCGGCGCGGTTTAGGAATAGTCACGCGATGGGCATGAAGCGATTCGTTGAAAGCGGCGTGGCGCGCCTCATCGGAAAGGTCGTTCGGTTACGGGGCCGACACAAGAGCGGCCGAGAGATTCAGCTTGAAGCTTCCTTGTCATCCTGGGAGCAAGATGGGCAGATCGGCTTCACTGGTCATCTTCGCGACCTGAGTATCCAACGTTTGGCGAACCGCAAGGATCAGCATGCCCGCAGAGCCTTGGTCTCACTGAGTCGGTGTAATGCTGCCTTACTGCAGTCATGCTCCGAGAAACTCCTGCTCGACAGTGTCTGTCGCCTGATCGTGGCTGAGGGCGGCTACCCATATGTCTGGGTGGGATTCCATGACGACACCGACGATGACATTATCCGGATAGCTGCGGATGCCAGCCGCAACGGTAAGGCCCTCCGTAATGACTCCGTCAGTTGGCGAAAGGGGCCTAAAGGTGGTGGCCCCACCGCACATGCCATCCGTAGCGCCCGAACAGTGATCTCGCATTATCCGCCGCTCGAGGAGGAGGTCCTGGATGGCCCGGAATCACCTCACGCCTTGGGTTACTTGTCATGCTGTTCGATCCCGCTGCGGATCGCCGGCAAGATGGCCGGTGCGATCACCATTTATGCCGATGACAATGACTCCTTCTCCGGAAGGGAACGGGTCTTGCTCGAGGATTTATCCTGCAGCCTAGGCCATGGCATTCATGCCGCGCGGACTCGGGTGATGGCGAAATCACAGCTCGAGCAGCTTGAAAGGACCGAACGCAAACTACGCCGCAGCTTGGCCGGCGCAACCAAGGCGATCTTCCGTGCCTTGGAAGCGCGTCATCCTGAAACGGCGAATCACCAACAGCGGGTTGCGCGCATCGCGATCGCGATCGCCCGCGAGATGCAACTTGATGAGGACATGGTCGACAGCATTTCAGTTAGCTCCTGCCTTCACGATATCGGTCGCTTGGCAGTGCCGGCAAAACTGCTCACTGCCACCGAGGAATTGAATAATGCTCAGAAGGATGAGATTCGAGCACATACGACGGTCGGCTTCGGTCTGCTGCAGGGAATCGACTTCCCGTGGCCGGTCGCGGAAGTGGCGCTACAGCATCATGAGCGCGTAGACGGCAAGGGTTATCCACATGGATTGGTGGGCAGCGACATCCTCCTGGAAGCGCGAGTCGTGGCGGTAGCCGATTTCGTCGACGCGGTCTCTAGCCCACGCAGTTATCGCCCCGCCAAGCCGATCGAGGAGACCCTGAATCTGCTGGCTAGCCGAAGTGGCACGCAGTTCGACGAGGAAGTCGTAGTGGCATGCTTGAACCTGTTCCGAGATTCACGCCGCTCATCGCACCTGCGCGCAGCCTACTCATAGGCAACGCGCAGGCGGCGGTTCGGTCGGTCAAGCCGAGGCCAGGTTCCCCAACTCCTTGACCATCGCGTTGCGCATCTCGAACTTCTGGATCTTGCCGGTGACGGTCATCGGGAACTCGTCGACGAAGCGGATGTAACGCGGGACCTTGTAGTACGCGATCTCGCCCTTGCAGAACGAGATCACTTCATCCTCGGTCATGGCCTCCCCATCGTGTGGCCTGATCCATGCGGCGATCTCCTCACCGAACTTCTCGTCGGGAACACCGAACACCTGCACTTCCGAGATCTTCGGATGCGTGTAGAGAT
>CAZJGH010000314.1:0-1943 GCA_964545405.1 uncultured Planctomycetales bacterium | reverse complement strand
CGGTCAAGCCACCAAGGAGTTCATGGCCGGTAAGGTCGAGTTCCGGGTCGATTCCGCTGGCAACATCCATGTGCCGGTCGGCAAGTTGTCCTTCTCAGCCGAACAGCTGGAAGATAACGCGCGTACCTTCCTCGACTTTGTCGTAAGCCTGCGTCCACCTTCGGCCAAAGGCACTTACATGCGGAACATCTGCGTTTCGTCCTCCATGGGCCCCGGTCTCAAGATCGACTTCGCCCACTAGTCTGGTTTATCACGGAGAAGAACAATGGCTAGTTTTGTAAATGAATGGATGGTCAACGCCTACACCGGCCAGTTCGGTGAGCGCGAAGGCCTCGTCCTGTTGAACTTGGATGGCTTGTCGGTAGAGGAGACCCAGAACCTTCGTTCTGAGGTCCGCAAGACCGGTGCGCAGCTGCGTGTTACCAAGAACCGCTTGGCGAAAGTCGCCTTGAAGGAGATCGGTATCGAATTCGACGACTCTGGTTGGGGTGGCATGTGCGCCCTGCTGGTCGGCGACACCGAAGCTACGATCAGCGCCACCAAGGCAATCGAATCCCTCTGGAAGAAAGCCCCAGAGCGAAAGGTTCACTATCGTGCCGCCGTCCTTGATGGCGAGATGATGAATGCGGAGAAGGCAGCCACCATCGCGGCAATGCCTGACAAGAACACTCTCCGCGCAATGATGTGTGGTGCCTTGAATGGCCCCGCTCGTTCGCTTGCCTCGCTACTGCGTGAGGTTCCTGCATCCACAGCGCGCGTGCTGCAGGCCCGCGCAGACCAGGGTTAATCTGCATCCAGTAGCAGAACCCAGAAATCACGAACACCGAGTTTTTTACTCAGGAAATTAGACCCATGTCCGACGAAACCCAAACCGTAGAGCTCGACGAGGAGCTGGAAGCCATCTTCACCCAGCTTGACGCTTTGTCCATTGGCAAAGCAGCTAGCCTAGTCAAAGCAATGGAGGAGCGCTGGGGCGTTTCCGCCGCTGCACCTGTTGCTGTCGCAGCAGCTGGCCCAGCTGATGGTGGCGATGCCGCTGAAGAGAAGACCGATTTCGACGTGATCCTTGAGAGCTTCGGCGACAAGAAGATCAACGTCATCAAAGCCGTCCGCGGCATCACCGGTCTTGGCCTCAAGGAAGCCAAAGCACTCGTAGAGGAAGCACCAAAGCCGATCAAGGAAGGTGCATCCAAAGACGACGCCGAAGAAATCAAGAAGACCCTCGAGGAAGCTGGCGCTGTCGTCAAGCTTGCCTAGGTCCTTTTGCTGGCCGGAGGCTGCTGTCCTCACGTTAGCCATTCCCGCTGCCACTTCAGCTGTGTGCTTTAGTGGCCGCGGGATAGGTTCGTACTTTGGTGGCCTTTCTACCGATTTCATTTTCGGTTCCGCTGGAATCGCTGGTTAATATCCCGCGCTTCCGGTTTTCCTGCTTTCCGTTCCCCACCCTTCGCCCGCGTCCTTTGGCGCACCCGGAATGACTGTTCAAAGCAAGCAAATTGCGGATTTCGAAGTCCGTGACTTCCGCTCCTTCGCCTACCGCGATGACACCCTGCTGCCAGGTCTCTCAGACCTGCAGGGTCGCGCGTACCGTGATTTCCTGCAACTCGGTGTCCCAGCGGGGCGTCGCAAGATGCAAGGGCTCCAGGCATTGTTCTCCGAGGTCTTTCCGATCTCGAGCCACGACAAGACCTTGGCCCTGGAGTTTCTCGGCTACAGCCTAGGACGCCCACGTTACACCCCCGACGAATGTCGTGAACTGCGCTACAGCTTTGCCTACCCATTGAGGGTACGCATGGGGCTGCGCCGTGGGGAGCAGTGCGTTGAGGAAGAGATCTTCCTCGGTGAGATTCCGGTCATGATGGGAGGCGGTGAATTCATCGTCAACGGTTCGGAGCGCGTCATCGTGGCGCAGCTGCACCGTTCACCTGGCATCGACTTCTCGG
>CAZJGH010000313.1:0-1949 GCA_964545405.1 uncultured Planctomycetales bacterium | reverse complement strand
TCTCGCTGCCGCCATCCACGGTGTAGTGGACCTCACCGGAAGTGATCACGCTGCCGATCAAGCTGATGATGTCAGCGTTCACGACATAGGGGCCGACCTCATCGAGGCTGTCACCGAGTGGCGAGTGGGTGATCTCGATCAGCGCCAGGTCGATACCTGGGAAGCCCTGCTGACGGAAGCCACCATCGATGTCAGCGTAGTTAGGGGTGCCGTTGAGGATGTTGCCGTCGTTGTCGTCCAAGGTCAGCCAGTGCTCCTCGATCACGGTCTTGATCTGCCCATCGTTGTAGGCATTCATCCAAGCGACGAAAAGGGTGTCGGCGGTCAAGTCGCCGGCGGTGTTGCCGAGCGAGTTGTTCAGGCGCTCGCGTACTTTCCACAAAGCGCCCATCAGTACTTCGCCATCGGCGTGAACTTGGCCGTAGCAGCCACCGTTGGAGTCGCCGCAGAACTGTCGGTTGTTGTTGCCAGTGCGGATGATTCCGCCTGAGGTGAAGAAGCCAACGCCGACATCAGCGACGTCATATACGTACATCGAGAAGACGTCAGCATTGCCTTCGCCGAAACCATCCGAGCCGTTGCCACTGCCGTACAGCGAGTTCATCCAGTGACCTTCCTCGTGAGCGACGATGGTGCTGAAGCCGGTGTTGTTACAGCCACCGCCTGCACGGTACATGTTGATCGAGTAGCCATCGTAATAGGCATTACAGGTGGCGTTGAGGTTGGCGTTGGTTCGTACCTGGAAGTCGGCGTGGGTGTCGGCTGGGTCGATGGACTTGAGCCAAGTGCGTAGGTCCAGTACCGAGTCGTAGCAGGAAGCTTCTGAAGGCACGTACTCGGTCTGTCCGGTGTTCATGGTCATGCTGCCAGGAACGCCAGGGGTGAACGAGGTCGTGGTGCTGTGTGAGGCGCCTGCTTGGTTATAGACGCGGCAGTAAGGGCCAGCGTAGGTTGCGGTGACACTGACCGGGTTGCTGTTGCCGACGTTGATGCTGAAGTTGCCGTTAGCGTCGGTGGTCGTGCTGCCAGCCGTCGAGGTCAGGTTCATGAACGGCATCGTGTGAAGGGCAGGCGGGTTACTTCCTGAGTTCGCAGCGGTGCCAGGCGTGGCGTATGAGTTGATCGTGCCGGTCGCTTGCTGATGATGAATCAAGTTGCGTTCCTCCAGCATGGTCAAGGCGCCACCATCAGCAGCGATGAAGATCTCGCGACCAGCAGGGTTCTGCGGGTTCTCGCGGTTACGCAGCTCCATGGTCCAAGCCAAACGACCTTCGATGTATTTCCCTTCGCCGTGCTTGAGGATCACCAACTCAGGGTCACTGACTTCGGTAGGCTCGCGCTGTTCCAAGGCGATGTAATCCTGAACCGCTGCATCGGCGGCAGCGTAGGGGTTCGCGATCGGGTTGGTGTTGAGCCGTTCGACGCCTGCGATGCCTAGGCTATCGAGCGATAGCAAGTCACCACGGGTGTTGAAGAGAGCCTGTACCGAGCCGTCGATGACCGGAATGCCATTGACTGCCTGCATGAACTCGACCGAGACCTTGTCGGTGGTGCCCATTTGCCTCAGCGACAGATGCTTTACCCGGACTGGGATCAAGGTCTTATCACTGATGGTGAAGATTTCGTAGGCTTCCTCGAAGGAAAGGCGCGCGAGCTCAAACCAGTCGGCATCAGTCTGCGGACTGAAAGGTGCCTGAGCATTGCCGCCCCACAGGAACTGCCCAGTAGGCTGATCCGTGTGGCGTGTCAGACGCCATGCCTCACCATGATTCTGTTGCCATTCGGAAAGGCCGACAGTCACGGGATCTTGGTAGTCAAGATCGGATTGAGAGAGTGCGGACGGTGCCAGCGCGAACGCGGCAACCACGGCCATTGAGGCAACAAGGGTTCTTCGGAACATGATGGGATGGGTGGTAAGAACGGAAGGGGACTTGCGGGCAGTTAGGGCT
>CAZJGH010000312.1:0-1969 GCA_964545405.1 uncultured Planctomycetales bacterium | reverse complement strand
TGCTCAACCCCTGGAACTAACATAGAGTGTGGTACCGCTTTAGGGGGCAGGTCAGTTGAAGTAAATGAAAGATGGCACCGACGCATTTGGCGCCCGTGCCATCGTCAGGATGTACATCGGAGTTTTCAGGGTAATCCCTGAAGGTGTCGGCTGGCTAGTGCTTCTTACCCTTCTCTCCTTTCTTACCCTTCTTCTCCTTCTTGTCGCCATCGCGATTGTCCTCGCGGTCCTTTTCACCTTTCGTTCCCTCTTCAGCAGGAGGCTTGTCAGAGCCTTTCGAAGGCGTACCGACCGATCCGCTACTGGAACTCGCCTGTGCGGTACCGCCACCGTCTGGCTTCAAATCCACGGGAATAGAGCTCTTGTTAGGTACGAAACCATCCTGGTTCCAGGCGATGGTGTACCGACCGAATCCTGATGACGCGCTATCACGGGTGAGTCGCAAGCTCCAGCGTTGTTCCCAGTCGCTTGAGGAGAACTTGGTCTGCGAGAAGAAGTTGGGGTTGGCCAAGCTCTCGCCCATGGTGTTCGTAAGTTCACGCTTGGTGGTGGCATAGCGGCCGAACTGGGCCAAGTGACGCTCTTGCTGCTGCTGTACCTGGTTCAAGTAGACGAGACCTTCGGTGGCCTTTGTCCGCTCGACGGAGGTCATGAATCTCGGCACCGCCAAAGTGGCGAGAATTCCCAGGATGACACAACGATGGTCAGTTCGACCAACGAGAAGCCTTGTTGCTTATGGGTGATTTTCATTGAATCATCGGTGTGAGCGCAATTGCCCTAAACCACATTACCCATCGGCATTCCAGTGACTTTGCTTGAGCCCAACTAAGCTCGAACAAACACTAATGCACTTTATTCGACGAAAAGGCAAAAAAGGAACCGCGACTACTGAGTAGCCGCGGTTATCGGGAAGGCCAGAGTTAGCAACGTGAGCTGAAAAATGCTGTGTGGAACTCGTGTGCTTTTTCCGGCCTTCCTGTACAACTTCATCGGCCTAAGGCAGTCGAACTCTGAAGCGAATATCGCGCGGATTTACATGCCAACAAAACCGCAGTAGCGGCACCCCGCATTGCTATCATTTCCTCCGCAATGAGCCTCGGCACCACCATGAAGTCCTCCATTGGGGCAAAGGCGCTGATGGCGATCACCGGCATAATGCTGGTACTTTTCGTCATCGGTCACATGGTCGGCAACCTCCAGGTCTTCCTCGGACCAGAGAAGCTGAACCACTACGCCCACACCCTCCAGTCACTCGGGCCGGTCCTCTGGATCATCCGTCTGGTTCTCCTGACAATCTTCGTCGCGCACATCTGGTCTGCGGCCGTGGTGGTACGCATGAACGTCGCCGCCCGTCCGGTCGACTATCAGCAGCGCAAGGACCTCGCCACCCGCTTCGCCGCGCGCACCATGTTGGTGAGCGGCATCGTCGTAGTGTTGTTCCTCGTCTATCACATCCTGCACTTCACCACCGGCCACATCGACCTCGCCGGCAGTTACGGCCAACAGTTGCCCAATGGCGAAGGAGTGAATGTCTACGCGATGGTGGTCGAAGGTTTTCAGCATCCGCTGACGACCATCATCTACTGCATCGCGACCGTGATCCTGTGCCTGCATTTGAGTCACGGCGTGAGTTCACTGATGCAGACCTTGGGCTTACGCAAGGATTCCAATGCCGCACGCATCGACAAGGTCGGCCCGGCCTTGGCAGCCATCATCCTCATCGGCAACTTGTCGATGCCTCTCGCGGCCTTGACCGGCCTCATCAAATAGGGAGTTAAGTCATGGCATTCAAATTAGATTCCAAGGTTCCTGATGGACCTCTCGCCGAGAAGTGGACTAACCATCGCTTCAACCTGAAGCTGGTAAACCCGGCGAACAAGCGCAAGTTCAAGGTCATCGTGGTCGGTTCCGGATTAGCTGGCGCCTCGGCGGCCTCGTCGCTTGGCGAACTCGGCTACAACGTCGACTG
>CAZJGH010000311.1:0-2001 GCA_964545405.1 uncultured Planctomycetales bacterium | reverse complement strand
GAACGCTCGCGCCGTTGTTCGACCGCCGGGACCTATCGCATAGTGCCGCATCGACTGAGCCATGGTCGCCGTTCGATTCCTTGGAGCGATCGACCTACGCCCTCGCGCGGCGGGCTTTGCAGGATGGCTTTCCCGAGTTCGCGTTACAGAAGGCCAGCGAACTTCCGTCAGGCACATCGAAGACCATCAACCTGCAGGCGGCGGCCTTGGCCGCACTCGGAAAGGCAGACGTCGCACTGGAGATTGTCGATGAGTTCCTAGCCGACAATCCTGACGACATGGTCGCCGTGTTCAATAGCGCCTTATTGTTGCGTGAGTATCTTGGCCGCGCCGAAGAAGCGGCTCTGGAGCTGGAACGCTTCCTCGAACTTGACGAGCAGCAAGGCGGCGGAGACCTGATGCGGCGCATGCAGGCTGAACTTTGGCTTGGCAGGGGACCTCAGACTTGAAGGCGGTAGTTCAGCGAGTGAGTTCAGCCGAGGTGGAAGTCGGCGGCGAGATCGTAGGACAGATCGGCCTCGGCCTGCTCTTGCTGGTGGGCTGCGAAATAGGAGATGAGCCTTCTGCCGCGGAGAAACTCGCGGCCAAAATTGCCAAGCTGCGCATTTTTGAAGATGCTGAAGGTCGCACCAACCTCAACATTTTCGCCGTTGAGGGTGAAATCTTGCTGGTATCTCAATTCACTCTTGCGGCGGATATGCGCAAGGGAAATAGGCCATCATTCACCTCTGCGCTAGCACCGGATGAGGCACAATCCTTGGTTGCTGATTTGGCGCAACACCTTAAAAGTAAAGACCTTAAGGTTGAGCAAGGCGTGTTCGGGGCGAGTATGGAAGTGAGATCCTGCAACACTGGTCCAGCTACATACCTGATCGAGGTATAAACACCTAGACGGGATAATTCTCTCTTGAATCTTCCCAACTAATGTCGATAAAAGGAGTAAGGTTAAAGCAGGTCAATTACTTTACCCGCTAATAGGTATGGAACCCAAGAATCAGCACACCGTCACCAAGCGCGACTTAGTTCAGCGCATTTCCGACTCGACTGGCCAAACCAAGGTTTTGGTCCGTGACATCATCCAACGTTTTCTGGATGAGGTTTCTCAGGAGTTGGTCGAAGGTAACCGCCTTGAATTCCGCAAGTTCGGTGTGTTCGAAGTGCGTCAGCGCCCTGGGCGAATCGCGCAGAATCCGAAGACCTTGGAGAAGGTTCCGGTGCCACCTAAGAGAGTGGTGAAGTTCAAGGTCGGCAATGTCTTGAAGTTGCGGGTTGAGAAAGGTGAAGACCTGCAACCACCTGTGCCACCGGCCACGGTCAACCCTGACAACACTCCGCCACCAACTGATGGCGGCGGGTTCTCGGGAGTCTGATGGCTGTCATGCTTGCCGGCGCCCTGGCTTAGATCGAATCCAGGGCCTGGCGCAGATCTTCAATCAGGTCGGCGGTTGATTCGATTCCGATCGACAGGCGAACCAACCCATCTTCTATTCCGATCTCCCGCCGGGTTTCTGGCGGCACCGACGCGTGTGTCATCGGTGCAGGTAATTCCACCAGGGATTCCACTCCACCCAGTGATTCGGCCAAGGCGAAGACCTTCAACTCACACACCAGCTTGCGAGTGGCTGATTCACCTTCAGGCAACTCGAAGCACACCATGCCACCGAATGCGTTCATCTGCTGTTTGGCCAGATCGTATTGGGGATGGCTCTTCAAGCCAGGGTAGATGGTCTTCGAGACTTTAGGGTGGGCTTCAAGAAACTCTGCGACCGCCATCGCATTGTGGCAATGACGTTCCATGCGCACTTCCAGGGTCCGCAGGCCACGCAAGGTCAGGAAGGCATCGAAAGGGGAGTTGACCGTGCCAGCCGAGTTCTGATGGAACCAGACATCTTCCTTGCGTGCTTCGTCACGCAGGATCAGCGCACCACCGACGACATCCGAATGCCCAGCGATGTACTTCGTGGTCGAGTGGATCACATAATCTGCACCTAAGCGCAGCGG
>CAZJGH010000310.1:0-2002 GCA_964545405.1 uncultured Planctomycetales bacterium | reverse complement strand
TTGAACTCATCCACTTCGATGAATGCATCGATGCTCATGGCGCCGAAGAAGTGACCAATGCCCTTGCCCACGCTGCGTTCGGGGACTTGTTGCCGCAAAGTAAAGGGTGGAGCGAAGGGGCCCCAGTTGGCGCCGGATAAAACACAACAGAGCACGTCGACCATCGCGGCCAAGCAATAGCCCTTATGACCGCCAAGTTCGCGGAAGCTGCCAAGAGGAGTCAAGGCGCCGCCGTCAATCATGGTTTGCGGGTCATTGGTGTTGACGCCATCCGCATCAATGGCCCAGCCGTCTGGTATTCCTTCATTCTTGCGTCGTGCGATTTCCACTTTGCCATAAGCAATGGCGCTGGTGGCGAGGTCAATCACGACTGCCGGTTCTTCCAAACCTGGGAAGGCAATCGCAATCGGATTGGTGCCGAGCATGCGTTCGCCACCCCACAACGGCTGCACCAGCTTGGTCGTATTGGTCATCGACCAACCGATCATGTCTCGCTCCAATGCCATAATCGGATAGTAGCCGGCAATGCCGTAATGATTGGTGTTGCAGACTGAAACCCAACCGGTGCCAACTTGCTCAGCCTTATCCATGGCTATTTCATTGGCGCGCGGCCCCACTACTAGGCCTAGACCGTTGTCACCATCGACCGTCGCAGTGGAAGGACTCTGACGCAGGATCTTGATTGTGGGGTTAGGGTTGATGCGTCCGTTTTCAAGCATCTCCACGTAGGTGTACAACCTGCCGACGCCATGTGAATCGATGCCACGTAAATCGCTCATCGCCAGCACCGATGCCGCAAGTTCAGCATCAGCCGTCGGCACTTCAAAGTGCTCGAATACGCGGCGACTGAATTCCTCCAGTCGCTCGATCGAGTAGGTCTTGTATTCGACTTCAGACATCACTGGCACTCACGTGCTGAAGATCAGTGCACAAGCCAATCGCTCGGCACGGCAATCAACTCATCGTTGTTCAGTCCAACGCTCAAGTCCAAAGTCGCGCCACCGGTCTTGTTGAACCATTCGACCCGGATGGGGTGCAAGCCCTCAGCAAGGGCGACGGTGCCGTCCTTGGCGGTCGTGCCATGCAGGCCACCATGGTCTATGACAACATCGCCATGCAGCGATAAGCGTGAGCCGTCATCGCTAGAGAGCTGGAAGCGGTAAAGGCCGGCAGCAGGGACACTGATGAAGCCGTCGAACACTCTGGCTTCGTGCTCAGCGCTTGGGCCTGAAGGAAGCCCGATGGTCTCTACTACGCCACTGTCGGCGGCGGTCATCGAGCTGAAGTCCGGCAGGTCGTCCCAATTGCCCTGGTAAACCCTCACACTGAGGCCTGGCGTGCTGGTGAAAGTGTTCACTGCCGCTCGCGGTTCCACCTTGGTGAAGGTGCGCGACACCGATCCGCTGACCGATTCGCCGTTGAAGAAGCAACGCGCGTTGACGGTAGTCGTGTCGAAGATGGTCAGCGTTTCCGAATACAGCGGAGAATCTGCGGTGGGTCGGCTGCCGTCGAGGGTGTAACGGATATCCAAGTCGTCTGATGCGACCAGCAAGTCGACATCGATGGAATCGACCAGCTCATCCGCTACCGCTTCGATCCTTGGAGAGTCGAAGATCACTGGCGCGCCTTCAACCGCGAGCTTGATGATGCTTACATGTTCATCAGGAGCCTGGTCCGGCAGCATCCTGAAGACCACGTTGCCTTCCACCTCAAGTGCTGCGAAGCGATGCTCCGGGTCAGCCAAGAGGCCAGCCTTGATCACCTTGTTGCCGATTCCAGGAACCACCAGCCGCCCATCGCTTGGCCAATCGAAGACGTGGAAGTACAGGATGGTCGTGTCTCCTGACTCCTTCATGGTGCAGCGACCCCAAGGCAGGTCGGAGAAAGGACTGGCTGAGGTGCCGTGGATCGCTTCGCCGTTGACGTCCATCCAACCGCCGATGGTCTGCAGGCGATCTAGACTCAACTGCGGGAATGTTCCCTCCGCGGTAGGCCCGATGTT
>CAZJGH010000309.1:0-2031 GCA_964545405.1 uncultured Planctomycetales bacterium | reverse complement strand
CGTAGGCGTAGCCGACCATCATGCCGGTCGCCATGATCACCTTGCACATGTTCTCGATGTGTCGAGCAGTGATCAGGTCCTCGAGGCCGAACATCTTGCGAGCCGGAATCGAGAGGGTGAGCACCATCGCGAATCCAGAGAAGATCGCGCCAGCCACGAAGTAAGGTGGCAAGATGGTGGTGTGCCAACCAGGCAACTGTGAAGTCGCGAAGTCGAAGGACACGACCGAGTGCACGGACAGTACCAGCGGCGTGGCGAGGGCGGCCAAGATCAGGTAGGCGCGCTCGTAACGGTGCCAGTGACGGTTCGAGCCGGTCCACCCGAGGGAGAACAAGCCGTACCAGAAGCGGCGGGCCTTGGTCTTGGCGCGGTCGCGGACAGTGGCGAGGTCAGGAACCAAGCCCATGTACCAGAACAGCAACGAGACCGAGAAGTAGGTCGAGACCGCGAATACGTCCCACAGCAGTGGTGAACGGAAGTTCGGCCACATGCTCATCTGGTTAGGAATCGGGAACACCCACCAAATGACCCAGATTCGACCGACGTGAATGGCGGGGAACATGCCCGCACAGACCACCGCGAAGATGGTCATCGCTTCAGCGAATCGGTTGATGCCTGTTCGCCAGTCCTGACGGAACAGGAACAGCACCGCTGAGATCAGCGTACCGGCGTGACCGATACCGACCCAGAACACGAAGTTCACGATTGGCCAGCCCCAGTGCACCGGAGAGTTGTTACCCCAGACACCGACACCGGTCATCACCAGGTAGACGATCATCGCGCCGAGGACGCCGAGTAGGGCGACCGCGACGGTGAAGATGGCGTACCAGGACTTCGGTGGTTTCGGAGCTTCCAACACGCCGCAGACGGTTTCCGTCACGGAGTGGAAGTCATTCTCACCCTGGACTAGGGCGGCTGGGAAGATGTCGTCGTGATCGATCGACGTAGGGATTGCCGAACTAGCCATGGTTGACTACCTCCTCGGTGGCGGCTGGCGCCTCCAAAGATGGATGTGGGTTGCGGATGCGAGCTAGGAAGCTGACCCGCGGTTTGTTGTTGAGCTCGACCAGCAACTTGTATGCGCGGTCTTGCGTTTGAGCCTTATGGACGCGGCTCTCCTTGTCCATCAGGTCACCGAACACGATCGCGTCGGCTGGGCATGCCTGTTCACATGCGACCTTGATGGTCCCGTCAGGGATGTCAGTGCTGCGGTCGACGTTACGGGTGTCGATGCGCGCACGTTCGATGCGCTGCACGCAGAAGGTGCACTTCTCCATCACACCACGATCGCGGACTGTCACGTCCGGGTTGGCGGCCATCTTCAACACCTCGTTGCCAGGTAGGGCAGCATCCTTGTTGAAGTTGAAGTAGTTGAAGCGACGGACCTTGTAAGGGCAGTTGTTCGCGCAGTATCGAGTGCCAATGCAACGGTTGTAGACCATGTCATTGAGACCCTCTTCACTGTGCGTGGTAGCCGCTACCGGGCAGACGTTCTCGCAAGGAGCTAGTTCGCAGTGCGCACAGTTGATCGGCTGGTTGATCGCCTTTGGGTTCTCGGCATCACCGAGGAAGTAACGGTCGAGCCGAATCCAGGCCATCTCGCGGCCGCGCAACACCTGCTCCTTGCCTACCACCGAGATGTTGTTCTCGGAATGGCAAGCGATGGTGCAGCTACCGCAACCGGTACATGAGCTGAGGTCTATCGCCATCCCCCACCGGTGGTTGGTGTCCTTGTTGGCGTCAAGCTCTTCCCACAGGGTCATCTCAGGACCCCAGAAGTCAGCGGCGTGCTTGGCGAAAGTCGTGTTGCTTTCGTAATCACTGACCGTGCTCTCCTTGACCAGGTTCGGCAGACGACTTTGGCTACCTTCGGTGCCGATCTCGTCCATCGCGAAGTGGTCTTGGGTCGAAGCCAAGCGATACCCCTTATTGGTCGAGGCCAACGTGGCAGTAGCGGTGTTCATCGCATCAGAACCACGCAACTGATAGCTATCGAAACCGACGGTCTCGACTTCATCGTCGTTGAGGCCA
>CAZJGH010000308.1:0-2115 GCA_964545405.1 uncultured Planctomycetales bacterium | reverse complement strand
GATCGACAACATGGTCGTGCTCGGCGTCAACGACGAGACCCTGACAGCTGATCAGAAGATCCTCTCTAACGCATCCTGCACCACCAACTGCTTGGCCCCGATGGCCAAGGCATTGCACTTGGCATTCGGTATCAAGCGCGGATTGATGAACACCATCCACGCTTACACCAACGACCAGCGCATCTTGGACTTGCCACACAGCGACTTGCGTCGCGCCCGCGGTGCAGCTTCCAACATCATCCCGACCTCCACTGGCGCAGCTCGTGCGGTCGGCAAGGTGCTGCCGGAACTGAACGGCAAGCTCGATGGCATGTCCATGCGCGTGCCAGTGCCCGCCGGTTCGGTCGTCGACCTGGTCTGCGAAGTCGAGAAGGAAGGCGTCACCGTCGAGGAGATCAACGCCGCGGTGAAGGCCGCCGCCGATGGCCCGATGAAGGGTGTGCTCGAGTACACCGAGGATCCGATCGTGTCGAGCGATGTCATCCACAACAGCCACAGCTCCGTGTTCGACTCCGGCCAGACCATGGTCATGGACGGCAACATGATCAAGGTGGTGTCGTGGTACGACAACGAGTGGGGCTACTCGAACCGGGTCTGCGACCTGGTTTTCAAGGCCCACAACGCCTAGACCCGACGGCTTCTACGAGCGCATCGTCCACTAGTCAGCGTGGGCCTTGGCGTTGGTCAGCCACAAGGCGACTCCGACCAGGGCGATGCCGCCGCCGAAGAGCAGCAGGTCCATCGGCTCGACGATGTCCATCGAGATTCCGAACTCGAAGAACTTCACCACCAACACCATGAGGATGACCTTGCCAAGGCGAGTCTTGAGGTCGTCGAGGCTGTTGATGACGAGGACGTTGGCCGAGGCCTGGTCCCCCACCGCGTCGTCGATGCGCGCGATGAAGAGCTCGTAGAGTCCGAGCGCGAAGATCAGCAGGATGGCCGCGAGCAGGTAGCCGTCGATGACCTCGACCACGCCGGTGATGATGGCCTTGCGCGTCTCTAGCCGCTCATGGCCGTCGACTCTGGCCAAGTGCCACAGCTCCTGAACCAGGTGCACCACGTCGGCGGTCGCGAGAAGGAACATCACGATTGCGGTCAGCAGGCTGCCCACCACCGCGAGCAGCACCACCAGACGGCTGCGCCAGAGCACCAGTTCGAAGGCGCGCTCGAGGGGTGGGCGGTGGTCGACGCGGGCGGGTGGGTACGGCTCGCAAACCAGCGTCGGCGACGCGGCAGGCGGTATTCCTTCAGGAACAGATGGCCGTGGCTCGGGTGCTCGAGACGCCAGATCCGCGTTTCCTCTTCGTCCTTCAGCGCCGGCAAGTCCTGCGCGCGGGCATAGAGTTCCTGCGCCACCGCCGACGTGCCCCAAGCGCAATCGGGGGCGACCTGGAAGCTGCGGAACTCGACCATCGCAGAGACTCTAACGCCGCCGGGAAGGCGTCGGCGCCGTGCACCTGCCTGTGGCTCTGCCAGCCGGATGATGCGGCGACTTCCCAGCACGACGTTTGCCCTGGCGAAACGCGCCCCCACCTCCACTCTGTTGTTCATCCAGGTCGAGCGCGAAGCGCCCTAGCCCCGCGGCGATGGTTGCCCCGAACTCTGCTTCGGCTTTTCCATCGTCCGCTCCTGGCGCAAGAAAGTCGCCTCGAGTGACGGAATCCCCCCAGTCGCATGCTTTCCAGCGCACGATTCATGCCAATGCGTCTCCGCCAAACGGAGGGAAAGCCTAGCGCGATTTCCCCTTGCCCTTCTTTTGAGGTTGGGGCTGCCTATCGGGATCAAAATCGGGATTCAGCCTAGGGAGCAATGCGCCATCCCCTTTCAACCGGGCACGCAATTTGTCGCCAAGTTCTTTCGCGAGTTCCGGCCGATCCGCCGAGAGGTCTTGCCTTTCGCCGGGATCTCCGGCGATGTCATAAAGAGAAATCGTCCCATCTTCATGGCCCAAAACGACCTTTAGGTTGTCGACAAACAGAGCACTTTGCGGTGTCACTTGGCCCTGGTAATGGGGGAAGTGAAACAATAAATCAGATTCTCTTCGCCGCACAGACTCAGTCTTTCCGAGCCACAAGGGCAACAAACTACCGCCATCTAAATCTTCCGGAACAA
>CAZJGH010000307.1:0-2156 GCA_964545405.1 uncultured Planctomycetales bacterium | reverse complement strand
GTCAAAGCAGGAGCGACGGCCCTGCGCGCTGGAGCCTTCAAGCCACGCACATCACCATATGCCTTCCAAGGGCTTGGGGTGCCAGGGCTGGAGATCCTCTCGGCAGTGAGTCGTGAGACCGGCTTGCCGGTCGTGGACCCAGTCCTCGACCCCCGCGACCAAGCCCATGTCGCCGCGCAAGCCGACATCAAGCAGCAAGGCTCGCGCAACATGAGCAACGCGCCACTCCTTAAGGAAGTCGGGCGCGTCGGCAAGCCGGTGCTCTTGAAGCGCGGCATGAGTGCGACTCTCAACGAGTTCATCTATGCGGCGGAATACGTGGCACTCGGCAACGCACCATCAGTGATGTTGTGCGAACGTGGCTTGCGTCATTTCGATCCGGCCATGCGCAACCTGCTCGACCTGTCAGCCGTGCCGGCGCTCAAGCAAGCGACTGGCCTTCCGGTCATCGTCGATCCATCGCACGGCACAGGCCGCGCCGACCTGGTTCCCGAGATGCTGCTGGCCGCTTCCGCTGCTGGTGCCGACGGCTTCCTTGTCGAAGTCCACTCCGACCCTTCAGCTGCTTGGTCCGATGGCGATCAAGCCTTGCCGCTTGCGGCATTTCGTGATGTGGTTCCACGTGTCGCCAAAGTGCTCGCCGCTTGCGATCGTGAACTCTGCGTCGCGCAATCTTCCCGAACGAAAGTCTGAGAACCAAGAAAATGTCTCGAACTCCCTACATCGCTGGCAACTGGAAAATGCATCTCACCAAGCGCAAGGCCTCGTCCTTGGCGCGTGATGTCGCTGCACACCAAGGTGAAGACGCAGCGCGTAAAGTCGCGGTCTTCCCGACCTTCCTGCACCTCGATTACGTGCGCCGCAACGTCAAGGGCAGCAACGTGATCCTCGGTGCCCAGAACTGCTATGGCAAGAAGGAAGGAGCCTTCACGGGTGAGATCTCGCCTTACATGTTGCGTGACATGGGGGTGAAAGTGGTACTCATCGGTCACTCCGAGCGTCGTCACGTGTTCGGCGAAGACGACGCGATGATCAGCGATAAGGTGAAGATCACCTTGCGTGCCAAGTTGGACGTGATGCTGTGCGTCGGCGAGACCCTGGAAGAGCGCGAGGCAGGCAAGACCTTCGCGGTCCTGGCCCGTCAACTACGCGCCTTGAAGGTCGTCAAGCCGGTGCAGATCGATCGCGTCACCGTCGCTTACGAACCGGTCTGGGCCATCGGCACCGGCCGCACCGCGACTCCAGAGATGGCGCAGGAAGCACACGCTGAATGTCGCCGCCTGATCGGTGAGCTTCTTGGCGCCCAGGCAGCTGCCACTATCCCGATCCTCTACGGCGGATCGGTCAAGGCCGGCAATGCGGCCGAGCTTCTTTCACAACCGGATGTAGACGGCGCCCTCGTCGGCGGAGCATCCCTTTCGATCAACGATTTCGGTCCAATCATCGACGCAGCCAAGGCCTGAGCCCAAGCGTCGTCAAGCACATCAACACATGCTTTCAGTTCTTCTCTACTTACTTTTCTTCGCTTCGGCGTTGCTCCTCATCCTGGTGATTCTGGTCCAGGAGGGGAAAGGCGGCGGCCTCGGTGGCGCTCTTGGTGGCGCTGGTGCCGAGACATTCGGCGTACGTGCCGGCGGTGTGAACCGCGTCACGTTCATCCTATTCGGGGTGTTCGTGCTGTCCGCGCTTGCCCTGCACTGGACGGCTGGCGATTCCAACCAGGGATCAGTGCTTAACTTGCCTTCTGGTATCGAAAGTGGTGATACCGGTGGCGCAACCGATGGTGCTGGCGATGGTGCTGGCGCGACTGAACCCGCAACTCCTCCAACCGAGTAGTCGGAGTGATGACTGCCTCTGTCGTGGAAGCGCTCGCTGACAACACTGCCGCTGCATTGCGCAAGGCGGATGCCCTTCTCGAAGGTCACTTCCTGCTTTCTTCCGGTCGTCATGCCGGGCGTTATGTGCAGTGCGCGAAGATGTTGCAGTATCCGGACTTGTCCGGTTCGGTGTGTGCCGAGTTGGCCGCAGCAGTGTAGGCTCCTCGTCCTGATCTTCTGCCGTAGCCGGTCGACGGGACAGCCGAGCGAACACTAGGCCGTCTTTGTGTCCGGGCGACCCGATCTCGTTATTCACTATCCTGCTGATGACCAGCTTGC
>CAZJGH010000306.1:0-2194 GCA_964545405.1 uncultured Planctomycetales bacterium | reverse complement strand
GCGCGACAAGCCAAGGCGGGGGAAACCTGGCAGGGTAAATAGGAAGCGGGAGTCCACAGTAAGGGTAGCGGCCAGTGCATAGTGTAGTGGCGACGGGCAGTGTTTATACTTCGCCCACAACCATGGTCGATTCCCCCCTCCATGTCCTGATCCTCGCCGGCGGCGAGTCCACCCGCTTGCGGACGGGTGGCCCTAAGGCTTTGCTGGATCTGTGCGGGCGGCCGTTGCTCGAGCATATCTTCAGGGCCACCGACGAGCTCTCACCGGCTTCTCAGGTGTTGGTCCTAGGACCGACCCACCGCGAACCTATCGAGAAGTGGCTGCACAAGGCTGGTCATGATGCCTGGCAAGTAGTCATCCAGGAAGTCGCCCGAGGCACCGGCGATGCAGTCGGTTGTGCTCTTGAGGTCTTGCCCGAAGAGGGGAGGCTGTTGGTCCTTTGTGGTGATACCCCACTGCTCAGTTCCGCCACCTTGAAGCTGTTGGTCGAACAGGGCAATGCGATGTTGACGGCAGTGGTGCCTGACCCCTTCGGGCTTGGTCGCATCATCCGTGATGAACAAGGTGCATTGCTCGGTATCGTCGAGCAAGCAGACGCGTCTGATGAGGAGCAGAAAATCGATGAGATCAACTCCGGCGTGTTCGTGCTCGACATCGCCCTGTTACGCAAGGCGTTGAGCAACGTGACCACCGATAACGCCCAAGGCGAGGTCTACTTGACTGATGCCGCTGTCCAGGTTTTGAAGGAAACCAACGGTGCCACGGTCTGCCTCGAGGATGATTGGGAGCAGGTGCTGGGCGTCAACGACCTCCATGAGTTCGCCCACATCAACATGCTGAAGCGTGAGGAGCTGCTTGGCGAGTTGCTGTCCGCTGGCGTCATCATCGATGACCCGGCCAATACCTACATCGAATGCGGAGTCGAGATCGGCGCGGGCACGCGAATCATGCCATTCTGCGTCCTGCGCAGTGGCGTGAAGGTCGGTAAAGGCTGCGAAGTCGGTCCGTTTGCCCATTTGCGTCCAGGCACCGTGATGGAAGACGGAGCCCAAGTCGGCGATTTCGTCGAGACCAAGAACGCCCACTTCGGCCCTGGCTCCAAAGCCAAGCATCTGACCTACCTCGGCGACGTGTCCATCGGTGCAGCCGCGAACATCGGCTGTGGAACGATAACCGCCAACTACGATGGCAAGAATAAGCACCGGACCAACATCGGAGCGCGCGCCTTCATCGGCTCCGGTTCAGTCCTGGTCGCGCCGGTGACTGTTGGCGACGATGCCACCACCGGCGCCGGTTCAGTCGTGACGGCTAACCATGATGTCGCACCCGGTACTACCGTCGTTGGTGTTGCCGCCAAGACTTTCCCACCCAAGACCTGAATCCCTTTCCTCCCGCAGTCGCCGTGTCCATGAGCTACCGAGATTCCCGCCTCAAGATATTGTCAGGTTCTGCCCACCCAAACCTCGCCAACGAAATAGCCAGCTACCTTGATGTGCCGATGTCCTCGACATCCGTAGGCCGTTTTCCTGACGGCGAGATCGACATCAAGTTGCATGAGGATATTCGTGGCTCGGATGTGTTCGTGGTGCAGCCGACCGGACCACCGGTCAACGAGAACATCATCGAACTGTTGCTGATGGTGGACACCCTGCGCCGCGCCTCCGCTGGTCGCATCACCGCGGTGATTCCTTACTTCGGTTACGCGCGTAAGGACCGTAAGGATGAGGGGCGTGTGCCTATCTCCGCCAAGGTCGTAGCCAACATGCTGACTGGGTCCGGAGTCGACCGAGTCCTGACCATCGATTTACACGCTCAGCAGATTCAGGGTTTCTTCGATATTCCAGTGGATCACTTGTGGGCCCGCTCAGTGCTGGAAGAGGCCGTGCTTGACATGAAAATGGAAGACCTGGTGGTCTGCTCACCTGATGTCGGCGGGGTGAAATTGGCTCGCGCCTGGGCGAAATCCTTGCACTGCCCACTGGCGATCGTCGATAAACGGCGTACTTCCGGCGACACCGTGGTGATGGAAAACGTCATCGGTGATGTCGACGGTTGCAACGTGCTGGTCTCCGACGACATGATCTCGACTGCAGGCACAATTACCGAGGCATCCAGAATTCTGAAGGAAAAGGGTGCTAAACGCGTAATTATCGCGGCTACCCATGCTGTCCTATGTGGCCCAGCTGTCGAAAGG
>CAZJGH010000305.1:0-2221 GCA_964545405.1 uncultured Planctomycetales bacterium | reverse complement strand
ATAGGGCAGCACATGGAGACTTCTATGCACGCGCACCGCAGGTCGGTTGCCATGAAGTACAAGGCCTGATTCAACGTACGCATGGCGCGATGGTATCGATGGCTGAGGCAGCCGACGAGGCCAGGAAGGTGTATGTGGAAACCGCGTTGGCACTGAGCAAGACCATCGAAGCGAAGGATCGCTACACCAGTGGTCATAGTCAACGTGTCTCGAAGTTCGCCGTCGAGTTGGCAGAAAAGGTCGGCTTCGATGAGGATCGACTCGAGACCATTCGCATCGGTGCACTGCTGCACGACATCGGCAAGGTTGCCGTGCCTGATCACGTGTTGCTCAAGCCAGGCCTGCTTTCCGATGACGAGTTCCAGATCATGAAGCGTCACCCGATGGCTGGCGATCGCATCTTGGCCGCGATTCCTGGTCTTCGCGACATGGCCGACATCGCCCGCAGCCATCACGAGAAATGGGATGGAACTGGCTACCCACTCGGTGTCGCAGGTGATTCTATTCCTCTGGAAGGCCGGATTTGCGCACTGGCGGATGCATTTGACGCGCTGACCACGAAGCGTTCATACAAATCAGCAATGGCCATCGAGAAGGCCCTGCAAATCATCGAGAAGGATTCGGGTACCCACTTTGACCCTGAATTAGCCAAGATTTTCGTTGCGATGAAACGCAATGGCGATGGTTACAAGTCGATTAAGCCCGCTGAGGCCAAGGAAGTTGTCGTCCCAACCAAGGCTGAGCTCCTGAACCAGCAGTCAAAGCACTCTTAATAGTGTGCTTTCGTTGACCTAGAGGCCTGCGGCGCCGAAACTAGGGTTCACGGGCAGTGCCCGGCTTCCCATGTTTAAAGCTCACCGCAGAGAATTTCTCGACCGCATGTCCGATGGCGACATCGCCTTGTTCCAAGGTGCTGGTCTCGCCACGCGCAACCATGACGTTGAATTCCCATTCCGCCAGCAGTCGTCGTTCTGGTATTTGACCGGCTGCACCGAGGCTGATGCCGCCTTGATGCTCGCCAAAGGGGTCGACGGCGTCGCCGAGGAAACCCTGTTCGTCTTGCCACGTGATCCTGAGCGGGAGACTTGGGTCGGACGTCGAATGGGTCCTGAAGGTGCGATGGAGACACTCGACTTCCCTGCGGCTTTCAACAACGATGACTTCCATGCTCATGTGAGCGCCGCGATGGTCAAGGCCAAGCGGGTCTGGTGTCAGCTCGGATTCAACGATGAACTCGACTCCTTCCTGCTCGCCAGCATCAAGGATCTTCGCGCCAAGGCTCGCCTCGGGCTCGCGCCTCCTGAGCAGATACTCGATGCCGGAAGCCTGGTCTACGAGATGCGCGTCATCAAGTCGGCGGAAGAACTCGATCTCATGCGCAAGGCTGCGGCAGTTAGTGCTGAAGCACACATGCTTGCCATGGCGCAATGTCAGCCTGGCATGATGGAGTATGAACTAGAAGCACTGCTCCATTACACCTTCCGGCGCAATGGCGGGAACGACGCAGGGTGGTCCTATCCATCCATCGTGGCAGGCGGCGATAACGCCAACATCCTGCATTACAACACCAACCATATGGCCATGAACGATGGTGAGTTGGTGTTGATCGATGCTGGCGCTGAATATCAGTTCTACGCAGCTGACATCACGCGTACCTTCCCGGTCAACGGCAAGTTCAGCCCGGAACAGAAAGCCCTGTATAACGTGGTTCTGGATGCCCAGTACGCCGCCATTGATGCGGTCCGCCCCGGTAACCACTGGAATCATCCCCACGAAGCGGCATTGAGCGTGCTGCCCCAGGGCCTGATAGATCTGGGGCTGCTGTCCTGCAGCCTGGACGATGCCATTGCCAGTGAGGCCTACAAACCGTTTTTCATGCACCGCACCGGCCACTGGCTGGGGCTGGATGTGCACGATGTGGGCGACTACAAGGTAGGCGATGCCTGGCGGCAGCTGGAGCCGGGTATGGCGTTGACCGTAGAACCCGGTCTGTATATTGCGCCGGATAACGAGAACGTAGAGGAAAAATGGCGCGGTATTGGCATTCGCATCGAAGACGATGTGGTGGTAACCAAAGACGGCTGCCGCGTGCTGACCGACGCGGTGCCGAAAACCGTGGCCGATATTGAAGCCCTGATGGCGGACTGAGCCTGTGACCGAACCCCGGATGGATACCGACCTGATTATTGCCGGTGGCGGCCTTGCCGGCGCCACACTGGCG
>CAZJGH010000304.1:0-2263 GCA_964545405.1 uncultured Planctomycetales bacterium | reverse complement strand
GTTGTGGTGTGGTTGCAGTGCCTGCTCACCGCGCTGCTACGTGTCCTGAAGGCGCTTGGCACTTTCGGCAAGGTCCTGCAGGAGGGCCGCAGCGATTTCGAAGCGGCTGAGGCTCAAGCCCGCATGTTCGCCATCGCCCTACTCGATCAACTTGGCATGTATCCCGGACTTCGTAAGCTGCTCGGCTGATCATGACCAGCGCACTCATTCTTGCCGCAGGTAAAGCCACTCGCCTCGAAGGTATCCGCGACACCTACGCCAAGGCCAACGTGCCGGTCGGCAACACCACCCCGTTGCGCTTCATGCTTGAGAGATTGGATGCCGCCGGCATCGATGAGGCGTGGATTAATCTGCACTATCTCGCTGACCAGGTACGGCGAGAATCAGCACGATGGGCGAGTGCTGGAATGAAGGTGCACTTCATCCATGAAGAGACCCTGCTCGGCACTGGAGGCACCCTGTTGGAGATGGTGAAGCGAAGCGGGCGACTGCCCGATGTCGTCGTCAACGCGAAGATGTTCACCGATTTCGATTTCGGTTCGATCTGCAGTTCGGCAACACCAAAGCGCCAAAGCGCCTTGGTGTTGCACCCATCGTCAAGGTTGACTGATTTCGGCGGCTTGAGCTTCGATCGCGAGGGCCTGGTAACCGGCCTCCATCCACGTAACTCACCTGCACCAGCGTCCCCATCCGGCGCCGCGGTATTCACAGGTATCGCCCGACCTGACGAGGCTTGGTTACCTTTCCTGGATGAAGCCTCAGCATCCTGCGACGGCAACCCGGTCTGCTCCATTCGTCATGGATTATTGCCGGCACTAGCCGCTGGAACATCCACTGCCACTGCCGTCCTGCATCGTGGTTACTGGAAGGAGATCAGCACTCCAGAACGTGTGGCTGAAATCAGGGCGGAGTTTCCGGAACTGTTGCGGTCCTAGCCCTCCAGGGGCCGGATGACCTCAATCAACTCACCGAGGCGCGCGCCATCCGGCGGCAGAAGTAATAGACCCGCTTGAGGTTCTCGAGGATATCCATCTCGGTCGTGTAGGCAGCCAACCGGTTTGGTTCCTTGACCACCAACCTATGGGCTTCGTGGATCGCAGCGTGACCGGAAAGACGATTGATCTCTGACTTCATCTCGATGACGCGATCGGCAGCGGCAGCATTGACCTGGATCACCGCCAAGAATGCTGAATCAAGCGCTTGCCCGATGACTCTATGGAAGTCGGTGATGACTTCGCGGGTCGAATCACTGACCGTCACGCCCTTGGCCAGACGTTCGCGCCCCAACAACACCAGGTTGGTCTCGATGATGTCACCGATGTTCTCGAGATCGTTGGCGGTCTCCATCAGGCGCATCAGTTCATCGGTCTGTTCCTCAGTCAGCTCGCGTCGGCTGATTCGACCGAGGTAGGTCACGATGTGACCGTGCAGGACATCCACACGATCGTCCATCGACTCAAGACGGTCGAGTTGCTCGGCAGTGCCGGTCAATACCGTCGGGATGATAGCCGCGTACATCTCGCGCACGCTGTCGCCCATATGGACCAGCTCCAGACGTGAGCGGTCAAGCGCAAGGGAAGGCGTGTCGAGCAACTCGGTGTCGAGATACTTCGCCTTGACGGATTCCGCTTCAGCCAACGGACGATCGGGAATCAACCATTGCGCGAGACGGGCAAACGTCGGCGCGAACCAGATGAATACCAAGGTGTTGGCGACATTGAAGACGGTGTGTGCGTTGGCGATCTGCCGTGGCGCCTCCAACGCGATCCGCTGATCGGCGGCAACTTCCTCAAATGACGGCGAGAGTCCACGCACGAACTCCGCGAGTTCGGGGATGAATGCCAACCACAACAGGACACCCGCGACATTGAACAATACATGCACCATCGCCGCACGCAATCCTTCACGCGGCTTGCCGATTGCGGCCAACAATGCGGTGATGCAGGTTCCGATGTTGGCACCGAAGCTCAGCGCGATACCAGCCGGCAAGGTGATCAAGCCTTGCGACGCCATGACTATCACCACACCCGTGGTGGCGGAACTCGACTGCACCAATGCTGTGAAGGCTGCACCGAACAGGATGCCCTTCATCGGCTGCTCCATCATCACCATGAGGTCGATGAAGGCTCCATAGCTGCGCAGCGGCTGCATCGCATCGCCCATCACCGCCATGCCGAAGAACACCAAGCCAAGTCCCAGCAGACCTTGCCCATGATGCTTGACCCGCTGGCTCGACGAGAAGAACGACAAGCCGAAGCCGAAG
>CAZJGH010000303.1:0-2268 GCA_964545405.1 uncultured Planctomycetales bacterium | reverse complement strand
CACATCATCATCAACGATGCTTCACAAAGGGCTCCGAGGAATCTTTCCGCGAAGGCTTCTGCTTTTGCTTCATCGAAAGTGGCGGTTGGGGTAGCTGTGTCTTTAGTCAAGGGGGGGGGAGATTCAGGGTTTGAGAGAGCGAACTGTTATAGGCATTTCCATCGAAAACCCGCAAATCGAACTCCGCTACTCTCCATGAGTGCCATCTAGACCTTTTTCCAATCAAGAAACCTGCTCACCTATCGAAGGTGATTGCCGCCCAGTGTCCGCTAAGTGGCCGCGGCCTGGTTCATCTACAGTGCCTACAGCACCGCTACAATGAGTGGCTACAGGACTCCGTGACAGCGCAGCTTTTTCCCCTGCAAACCGCTCGTTGTTGTCGACTTCTTCAACGGCCCGCACGCCTCCGCCGCGACCGACCAGTCACCTAATGAAAATCCCGAACCTCGACTTCGAGACCTTGCGCCGTGAAATCATCGGTGCTGATGCCGAGTTTGACACGCCGTTTGGCCGGCGTCTGATGACTTATGCCGATTACACTGCCTCCGGTCGTTGCCTGGGGTTCGTCGAGCGTTTCCTGCTCCAGGTCCAGCGCATCTACGCCAACACGCATACTGAGGACGACGTCTCCGGTCGTAGCATGACGCGGCTCCTGCACGAGGCTGAGCAGGCGATCAAGAATGCGGTCAATGCCGGACCACATGGCAAACTTATCGCGGTGGGCACCGGCAGCACTGCTGCAATCGATCGCTTCCAGCAACTGGTCGGTGTCGCCATGCCGCCTGTCACCGGCAATCTGCTGGCAAGCTGGCGGCGCGAATCACTCGGCGCCAAAGAAGCCGCGACTTTCGAGGATTTCCTACGCCGACGTCGCCCAGTGGTGTTCATCGGTCCCTTCGAGCATCACTCTAATGAAGTCACTTGGCGGCAGAGCCTTGCTGAAGTGGTGCCGGTACGCCTTGCCGACCATGGCGGCCTCGATCTCGAACACCTGCAGGAGCTGCTTGAAGATCCGAGCTACCAAGGACGACTGCGTATCGGCTCGTTCTCTGCAGCTTCCAACGTGACTGGCTTCCGCACTCCGGTTCACCAAGTCGCACGCATGTTGCATGCCCACGATGCACTGGCAGTGTTCGATTACGCTGCATGCGCTCCGTATGTGCAGATCGACATGAACCCTGATCCTGGGCCAGAAGGCGGCGACCCTTCACTCGATGCGATCTTCGTGTCTCCGCATAAGTTCCTCGGGGGGCCAGGCTCAAGCGGCGTGTTGGTCTTCCACGATCGCATCTACCGCAAGGACTTGCCACCTTGCGTCGGTGGGGGCGGAACGGTCGATTATGTCGGCCCACACGACCACGACTTCATCGCCGAGAT
This sequence comes from uncultured Planctomycetales bacterium, assembly GCA_964545405.1. Classification (GTDB taxonomy): domain Bacteria; phylum Planctomycetota; class UBA1135; order UBA1135; family UBA1135. The sequence continues at coordinate 891 of CAZJGH010000303.1, read as the reverse complement.
CGAGGAACGCGAGAAGGCCGGTACTCCAGGCACACTACAGACCATGAAGGCCGCATTAGCGTTCCTGGTCAAGGAGGCTATCGGTAACGAGGAGATCGAGACTCGTGAGGATGAGTTGTTGCGACGGGCGTTCGACTGCTGGAACCAAAACGAACAGATCGAGATCCTCGGCGGGCCGGATCCAGCTGGGCGGACTGCGATCGTCTCATTCAATGTTCGCGACCCACGCGGCGGCCACTTGCATCCGAAATACCTGACCGTCCTCCTGAACGACCTGTTCGGGATTCAGAGCAGGGCAGGGTGCTCCTGCGCTGGGCCATACGGACATGCCTTACTCGATATCGATCAGGCGACATCGGAGCGCTACCGCGCAGCGGTAAGTGATGGTTGGATCGGCCTCAAGCCTGGCTGGTGTCGCGTCGGATTCCATTACGCCATGGATGACCATGAAGCTAACTTCCTGATCGAAGCCATCGACTTCGTCGCTCGACGTGGCTGGATCTTCCAGCAACTCTATGAGTTCGACATGAAGGCCGCTACCTGGGAACACCGCGAGTTCGAGGATGTCGAGGACCATTTCGATATCGAGACCGCCCTCAATCCAAAACCGATCGTCGACACCATCGACGACTCGGACCGGATCGCGCGCTATGCGGATTTCATGCGCAAGGCTGAAGAGCTAGCTACTGAACTGGAAGCCACTGCGCCAAGAGATTCACGGCGCCTGGATGGCGAATTGGGAGAACTCCAATTCTTCAGCTACTAGGTTCGGACGCAACGCCTCGATAGTGAGGGGCCGGGGGATTCGAATGGTGGGCGTTACAGGGCTTGAACCTGTGACCCCCAGCTTGTCGAGCTGGTGCTCTAGCCAACTGAGCTAAACGCCCATTC
>CAZJGH010000302.1:0-2276 GCA_964545405.1 uncultured Planctomycetales bacterium | reverse complement strand
TTGGTGGCAGCCATGGCAGATGAGTGCCGATGTCGAGACCAATGACACGGAGTTGACGCTGAACGGAGGCAGTGGCGAAACAGTGGATCCGATTAACGAGGACCCACCCGATCTCACGCCTACTCCAGCCTCTGACTCCGACACCATTTCCATCCAGGAGTACTTCACCTATTGGAACACGGGTTACCAGAATCGCTTTCAGGCTGCCTTGGCGGCGGGGCAATTCCGTGGCGCTTTGGCTGAAGCTGACCTGATGTTACGTGCTTCAGTCCCTACTGAAGCACCGGTAGGGTTCCTTGAGGCGCGACGCACTAAAGCCGGTGAATTCCGTTCGGAAGTCGCTGCCGCGGTGGAGCGTGTCGCTGGGCGGGCCATGGACTTGCTTGCGGATCAGGCCGATTATGCCCGTGAAGCGATCGAGCGTGGCGACTTCGATGGTGATGCGTGGCAAGAAAGCGTCATCGACCTGTGGCGGCGTGCAGGGCTTCGTTTATCTGATCTTCCTCTTCACCCGGGGTCCCTCGATCCGGCTGGCCGCCTGCAGATGCTGCATGCCACCTTGGAGAACGAAGGCGAACAAGCGCGCATCCGCAGGTCACTGGAGATGGTGTCATCAGTCCGCGCCTCGACCAAGACCTTGCTGCAGTCTGGTGAATATCAACAAGCACTCGAGCGCTGGGATCGGGTCGATAGCGTAGTGTTCATCCACTCGGCTCAAGCGCGCGCCGACCTCGCCCGGATTCAGGCATTGGTCGACTTGAACCGTGACCTGCAGCAACGCTTCCGCAAGCTATCCGGTGAGAATGTCGAGTTGACCATGTTGCTCGGCAGCAAGCTAGAGGGACAGCTGGTCCCATCCCGTGATGGGGGTGGTTACGCGGTCAACTACCTGAAGCAAAGCCTGGTTGATGTCAGGCTCGATGACCTCGACCCAGGATTCGCGGTCACTTGGCTTGAGTGTGAGGATGGGCCGTGGGTAGCGGCGCACCTTGCGTGGTGCCAGAACGACCCTGCTGCTGCATTCGTGCGCATGCGCGCGTTGGATGATCCCGATTCACCAACGGAGTGGCAAGTAAAGCTGTGGATGCAAGAATGGCAGCTCGAGGCTTTGCGTCCTGGACCTGGTGATACGGTGCCGCCAGATATCATCAACCCGACGCCTACTGCCCACAAACCTGACGACATCCCGATCGCCGACTTGAGTGCTTCTCAACGACTCGAACGGGCGATTTTGGCAGAGTATCCCGACGCCAAGACCGTCATCGATGACAAGGGTTTGTTCGTCTACTTCGAGGACCTGCACTGGTCTGATGAATGGCAGTTGAACGTCGGCACCGAATCCGCTGGTTGGATCATCCACGACTGGGAGATCTCCTGGCAGTTGTCCGACCATCAGCAACCGCCAGCCAAGCTGGTCTTGCAGGACAGTATCAGTCTGTTGCATTCGAGCCGCCGCAACCCGCCACTGATGCGAGTGGACGGCAAACGTTATCCCGGATTCGGTATCTCGGCTGGGCAGGGTATCCAGCGTCTCAAGTGGCAGGATGCCGCTCTTGAGCTCGACGCATTGCCGGTCTGTGAATGGGTTCCGAGTCATGCCTTGCGCACCCGCTTCTCAGTCGAATGCCCAGACGGCTTCACCGTAGAGCGTTTCAGCCTGCGTTTCGAGCCACGCTGATGTCGATGCACCGCGGCAGCTTGCGTGCCAGGAACACTGCAGCGAGCAGGAATACCCCGGCCAGCAGCAGCAGTACCTGTTGAGTTCCTAGACCCACATCCTGGAGCCACAAGCGACTGGTTGTGCCGATTGAGATAAGCAGGAAGTCGAGCATCTGACCGGTCCCCAAGGTCGCGCCGATTCGTTTACGCGGCGGCAGTTTCTGCATAAGGCTGCGTAGCGGGATCAGATAGAAGCCGGAGAAGAAGCTGGCACCGCCCAGGCACATGAACAGGCTGACGGGGTGTGGATCGACGATTCCGGCCAAGCCAAAACCGCATGCCATTCCGACCGCACCGAAGACTGGCATCCAGCGAGGAATACGCTGGTGCAGGCGCCATCCAGCGGCCATCGCTCCGACCGCCATGAATAGGCTCAGCCCGGCCAGACCAAGCGACCAGGTTCCAGGGTCGACGTCGATCAAGGCGGCGGCGCCGTCTTCAGCAGCTAGGAACTCGTTCCAGGCGAGTAGCATCAAGCTACCGCACATCCAGAAGATCGAATGGCCGATCAGTGCCGGTAACAAGCCGGGCTTACGTCCGGCCTCGGTCAGGCCAGT
>CAZJGH010000301.1:0-2291 GCA_964545405.1 uncultured Planctomycetales bacterium | reverse complement strand
AGCAGCCTTGGCGTTATCGCCAAGACCAATGCCGTCGGCGATACCGGCACCGAGGGCGATGATGTTCTTGAGGGCCCCACCAAGCTCTACCCCGACCAGGTCATCACTGGTATAGACGCGCATGCTGGCACTGCTCAAGTGATTCTGTACCTGCTTGGCTAAGCTCGGATCATAAGCGGCAGCTACTACCGACGTCGCCAGGCCGTGCGCGGTCTCCTCAGCGTGGGATGGTCCACTCACGATCCCTAAGCGCTCATTCCCACCAACCAGGTCGGATAGGATCTCAGTCGGCCGCTTCAAGGTAGAAAGCTCAAGACCTTTCGACGCCGAGAATATCGGTAAGCCATCGATGTGACCTTGGAAGCGTTCCATTGTGGCACGCAGGAACTGAGTCGGCACCACGCTGTAGATCTCCTCGACTCCATCAAGCGCGGCGGCGACATCGGATGTCCAGAGCACGTCAGCTGGGATAGTCGCGCCAGGCAAGAACTTAGGGTTCTCGCGCAAGCGGGAGACCTCGGCGGTGTACTCGGGATCGAAACCCCAGACATTCACGCTTCGCCCGGCACGATGCAATGACATGGCAATAGCCATGCCCCAACCGCCGTCACCGATCACGAGACTCTTGTTATCCATTATTTGTTTTCCTTGCCTGATAACAGGCGCTGCAGATTGCTGCGGTGAGTGAAGAACAGGAACAGTCCGCCGCCCAGCGCGAAGTACTTGACTGGCTCAGGGTAATCCATCACCCATGCCCCCACTGGAAGCATTGCGCCGAAAGCCAGCGACCCGATCGCGACGATTCCGGTCAGCTTGACCGACAGGAGCCAACTGACTCCAGCGATCACGAATCCTAAGGGCTGCAGGGCAAGCATTGCCCCACTTAGGGTCGCAACCCCCTTGCCGCCACGAAAGCGCAGCCAGATTGGCCAGATATGCCCCAGGTAGGACGCTGCACTGGCGACCACGCCAGCCTCGACGCTGATCAGCCACAATCCCAAGATTGCCGGCACGAAACCCTTGGCCATGTCGAGGAAATAGACGATCAGACCGGTTTTCTTGCCGAGGGCCCGGCCAGCGTTGGTCGCACCGAGATTTCCACTGCCAACAGCGCGCAAATCAATCCCTTGAGCTTTCGCGAAGAGCAATGAAAAAGACACGGAACCCAGCGCATAGCCGGCAATTCCGCATCCTAAGAGTGTGGCAAGAGGCCCCATTCTGCGCCAGGATAGCGTGGCGCAAAAGAAAACACTTGACCCCTAGCTCTGAGGCGGTATCAACATCCCCTAGGAGGGGCCGCAACCCCCCGTTGTTGACCCCATTAGAATTGAAGATTCATGACTTACGTCATCGCTGAACCTTGCGTAAACACCAAAGACACCGCTTGCGTGGATGTCTGTCCAGTCGAGTGCATCTACGAGGCCGAGCCTGAGCCAGGCACCCTCGATTTGCCGATGTTTATCCACCCTGAAGAGTGCATCGATTGTGGTGCCTGCGAGCCTGAATGCCCCGTGGATGCCATCTTCACCGAAGAAGACCTGCCAGACAACTGGATCTCCTTCCTGCAAGCCAACGCTGATTTGGCTGCAGAGAACGACGCCTAACGGTCACCAACGACTGCCTGTGCCTGTCTAAGCAGGCGCCAATACCAAAAGAAGAACCGAGTCCATTTCTGGACTCGGTTCTCTTTGTTTTGGAGCGGCTGATGAGATTTGAACTCACGACAGCCACCTTGGCAAGGTGGCGCTCTACCACTGAGCTACAGCCGCTTAGCGGGGCGAAAGGATACGACCCCCCGCGCTAATCGTCAACGTTCTCTTGAGGGAGAATTCTCTGGGACCAGGAAAACCGGCTCTACATCGGCCAGACAGAACAGTTCCACTGCTCTCCTGCGCACCTGCTCCCGAACCTGGTCGAGACTCAAATCGGTCAACGAAATCTGCCCACCAGCCATGCGGCCGTGTCCACCGCAGGATCCATCGCTGCCGATTATGTATCGCAACGCCGGAAAAGCATCGGCATCGGGCATGTCGCAGCGTAAGGATATCTGATAGCGGCCATCACATGCGCCGCCGGCCAGTGACCATTGCTGACCCTCGAGACGCAAGAACCAATCCGCCACTTCGGCGACTGATTCAGGGCTTTGAACCTCAGGCAGTAAGGTCAACAACAGACTGCCGTAGTCTTGGCAGGACGCCATTGCCTCCTGCATCTGCTGGAAGTAACGTCGAGAAAGTGGTGGTTGATCGATGGCTCCGATGATGCGCCGATCAGCCAAGCCTTCAAGCTCG
>CAZJGH010000300.1:0-2323 GCA_964545405.1 uncultured Planctomycetales bacterium | reverse complement strand
AGTTCCCTTGCCGCTGTCCATGGTGTTGCCCTGAAGTGGTGGCTCGAACCTGTAGCGGCCTGCGTGATCCGTATACACAGGGTTGCCGGCGAAGCGGGTGGCGAGTCCACCATGTGGAGTCACCTTAATGTTCTGGAGAACATGACCATCGGGATGCGTGACCACACCAAGAAGGACCGGTCCGTCCTCGGAGGCGGCTTCCCAGCCGGAGCTGTGGTCGTCGCACCAGCAACCGCTTTCTGCAGGACTAGGTGGTGGGCAGATACGCGGTGGGTTCATGGGTACAGCACAATGGTCCAAGGGCGGCTCAGGTCCTAATTCTGGCTTGCCTGCACATGCAACGATGGGCAGGAGTAAGGCCACCGGGATAATCGATTTCATGCCAATGAAACGCCGCTGCCGGTCTGGTCTTGGTGATTTAGTGGAGAACTTCACGCTGCATCGTGAACCATCGGCATCCCCATGCGTTATCCAGGCATGCGTCGCCTCCTGTTAGTTGCCGTCGTGCTGGTATTCCTGGTCATTCTGGCTTGGGGTGGTGGTGACGTCTCTGATGTCGTCGAGCCGAAGACCGCGCCCGATTCAACGGTCCTAGAGGAGGCTGAATTCACCGGAACTTCCCCAGCTGTGCAGGTGGAACGCACGGTTGTCGACCAGGATGAGGATGCGGGTGACGACTCGGAAGCCGTGGAGACAGGCACCTGCTCCTTGGAGCTAAGGTTCTTCGATGCAGAGAATTGGGCACCCGTTTCTGGAAACGTGCAGCTGTGGCGGCTGCATATGCCAGAGACCGATCGCTGGAGCGCCGGTGACTATCTTCAAGCAAGTGAAAAGGTCGTGGACGGTGTTTGGGTGGTCTCGGATCTGGCTCCCGGAACCTACCGAGCATTCGCGGGCTTCGCTGTTCTAGGTGCGACTTCCCCAGAGGAGTTCGTCGTCAGTGGCGAGCAGACGATCGTCGAATGGCATGTGAATATGCCACGGCACGAAGAGATCTTCGTGCAGATGTTCCGCCCCGATGGTTCCCTGCTTACTGGTTCGGGCCGCGAGCTAATCGAGGTGCGCCGACGCTCTTGGCAGAGGAAGAGTTCGTCAGAAGTAAAACCGGAGTGGGCACACGAACGTATCGACAAGCATTCCGACGAGATCTTTCTCGGTGGCCGCGCAGGTGGGGCGTATTCATCGTTCGGTCCGCGACCGTCTTGGGATGAAGCTCATGCCGAACATCTGGGCTTCGCTTTCGGGAAGCTGGAGCAGAGTACAAGGGAAACCCGTCATACTCACACCAAGCGATTCAGGATCGACGGCGGACGTGACGTGAGGATTGCCGTCAAGCCACAAGGCCACAGCACCTATGTTGCGGTACTCGTCGATCCGCGTGACGTGCAGGCCAATCTGGTCTTCCCTGCCGGCGACCCTGGGCAAGACCTCACGGACAACATGTGGATCGAAGCGACCGCGTTGGCGGTAGGTCCAGGTCCGAGTGGTCCGCAAGAGTCCGACCTCCAAGCGGCTACTGCATGGAGAGATGTGAAGGTCAGGATCCGTATCGAGGCGGCTGATTACAAGACCGTCAGTCTCTACTGGAAACCGGCTGATGGATCGTTGCCGACGATCGACCTAACCAGGGCTTCCGGGTAGGCAACCTGGACCGATCTCCTCGAAGTTCTTGTACGTCAGGATGAATTCCTGGTGGCACAATTCCTCACTGCGTGTCTTCTTGCCTGCCGAGGTCTCGATGGTGAGTGCATGTAACTGCTCACCTACTTCCTGCAAGGTGGTCTGACCTCCGAGGACGATGCCAGCGTTGAGGTCCATGTCATCGCGCAGTTTCTCGTAGGAGTCGGGGTTGCCGCAGATCTTGATCACTGGTGCGACAGCACTACCGACGACCGAGCCGCGACCGGTCGAGAACAAGATGATGTGACAGCCACAGGCAATCAACTCGCCGATCTCGGAGTTGTCGACGATGTTCGGGAAACCGAATTGAACCTCTCCATCAGGGACGACATCAAGCAAGTAGAGGCCCCCTTGCTGCGGCACATCACCTGGTAGGATGAGGCCGTGAATCGCGCCCGAGCCGCTCTTCGCATAGGCACCCATAGACTTCTCCTCTTGGGTGGTAAGCTCGCCGTCGGCGTTTCCGCTCGCGAAGCTGCCATGACCGAGTGCGTCGTAACAGACCCGCGCCTTCTTGACACTGGCTACTATCCGCTCGCCGAGTTCAGGTGTCACGCAACGCCGCGCCAAGTGCCGCTCGCAACCGATCAGCTCGCCGGTCTCCTCGAAAATACAAGTTGATCCTTCCGAGACCAACCGGTCG
>CAZJGH010000299.1:0-2343 GCA_964545405.1 uncultured Planctomycetales bacterium | reverse complement strand
CAGGATCCGCAGCAAGGTGGACTTGCCGGAACCGTTCGCGCCAATCACGCCAATCTTCGCACCTGCGAAGAACGACAGGGTGACATCCTTCAGGACCTGGGTGCGGTCGTAGAACTTGTTCAGCCCGATGACCTGCAGGACGTATTCGTTGGGGTTCTCAGACATGATGGACCGTGCATTCTATCCGTGAAAACCAGCGATGGAATGCCAAGATTCAAGGTTCGCGAATTGCGTCGTCGGTAGCTTCCAATTGCTCGCGAATCGACTCCGCCGTGACCATCGGTCCTTCCGCATTACTGCCTGCGCAGAAATCCAATACCTGCTCTCGGTAGGAGTCCTCCGACTCGAGCAGCTCCTGCCAAAACGGCCACGTGCGACTTTGGATTGGCTTGACGTCATGGACGCTGCAGGTCGGTCCTTCAAGGAAGATGCAGTGGTTGTCGACGAAGCGCAAGGAGCGGTGACCAGTATCTTCGGTACGGGTATACAGGCGGTTGAAATCAGCCAAACTTACCTCCAGATGGTCTGCCAAGCGTTTTCGCTCCCGATAGTTCACGTATACATGAGCCACGTCGCCTCGCCCATGACAACACTTGCCGCACTCGGTGCAGGCAAAGGGAAGGCCGTCGTTCCACCAAACAGTCATGGGTACAGGGTATCCTGGTGGGGATGAGTAATCCCATCGAGATTCACGTCGAGCGTGACAATATCCAGAAAGTGCTCACCGTCGAAGCCGAGTCCGTCCTGATCGGTCGCGGCCGTGATTGTGAAGTACGCATCGATGACCCGCTCGCTTCGCGGCACCATTGCCGCTTGGAACGGCTTGGTCGCGAAGTCTTCGTGGTCGACTTGGATTCACGCAATGGCACTTGGATCGGCACCGAGCAGGTCGACCGCCGCCCGCTGACTGCCTCCGAGGTCATACGTATAGGTAGCACCACATTGCGCATCGTCGGCGCGATGGAAGCCGGGATCACCTCGATCGAATCCACTCAGACTCAGGAGACGCCGCGTGAGCAGGACATGCTGCAGACCATCCTTGCCGTGGCCCGGACTCTTGAGCAGGAGGATCGGATCGAACGCTCCGCAGCCCTGTTGGTCGATGCCGCCGTCTCGTTGACACGCGCCGAGCGTGGATTCCTGTTCCTGTTGGAGGACGGCCGCACCACCTTGGCCCTGGCCCGCAACTTCGCACGTGAACCAGTGCCGGCTCCTGAGACCAAGTTCTCTCGTACCCTGCTGGCCAAGACTTTGCATTGCAACGAGGCAGTACTGCTCACCGACGCTGCCAGCGATGGTGAGTTCGCAGGAGTCGAGAGTATTTCCGATCTTGGTCTACGTTCGGTGTTGGCGGTGCCATTGCGCTATCGCGGTGAGGTCATGGGTTTACTTGCCGTTGACCACCGCCTGACCAGCTCCGCCTTCCGGCGTGGCGACATCTCGTTGATCAGCGGACTGGCTGGGTTAGCTTCCGCTTATCTTGGCGCCAAGCGCTTGGATCAATCGATGAGCAAGATGAAGCGGCTCAACAGTCGCCTTCAGCGCCAGCTCGGTAAACGCAGTTCGGCCAAGCCCGCTACGCCGTTGGACACCAATGGAGGCGCAGGATTCGCCGGGCTTGTAGGTACATCGCAGGCTATGCAGAAGCTCTGTGCCGACATGGAGAGGATTCTCGAGAGCAATGCCACCGTGGTGATCGAAGGTGAGAGCGGTACCGGCAAGGAGCTGGTCGCTCGAGCGCTGCACTTCCACAGCCGACTTGCTGACCGTCCTTTCGTGGTCGAGAACTGCGGGGCCTTGCCCGACACGCTGCTCGAATCAGAGCTGTTCGGTCACGCCAAAGGTGCGTTCACCGGTGCGACTCGTGACCGCAAGGGACGATTCGAGGAAGCTGACGGTGGCACCATGTTCCTTGACGAGGTTGGCGAGATGTCAGTTGCCATGCAGGCACGCCTGCTGCGGGTGCTGCAGGAAGGGGAAATCCGCAGGGTCGGAAGCAACGAGGTGCGTCGTGTTCAGGTGCGTGTCGTTGCCGCTACCAATGCCGATCTTGCGGCCAAGGTCAAGTCTGGCGAATTCAGAGAGGATCTCTACTACCGCTTGAAGGTCATCGGCTTGCGCGTGCCACCATTGCGCAATCGCCGCGATGATGTGCCCCTTTTGTGCGACCATTTCCTGGTGATCGAGGCGGCCGAGAATGGCGTCGAACCACGCACCTTGGGTGATGCGGCGGTCAAGGCCTTGAGCGCTTATCGCTGGCCGGGCAACGTGAGGGAGTTGCGTAACGAGATGCGCAGATTAGTCCTGCTCGGGGAAGGCGAGATCCAGGCCTCTGAACTTTCT
>CAZJGH010000298.1:0-2348 GCA_964545405.1 uncultured Planctomycetales bacterium | reverse complement strand
CACGCCGTCAGGGTCGGTGTTGGCTGTCGCGGGGAAGCGATAACTCACGCGCGACCACAAGGGGAAGCAATCAGCAGTCGGCTTGGGGCCAGTCGAGCGCACGGTCAATGGATCCTTCAATCCCAGGAACCACGGTACGGGGTCCATCAGGTGACACGCCATATCGCCTTGCGCTCCAGTGCCGAAATCCTTGCGCCCACGCCACGAGAAGGCATGGTAGATATCCTTCTTGTATGGTCGAGTAGGTGCGACTCCAAGCCACAGGTTCCAGGCCAAGTTCTCTGGGATCGGATCACTACCTGCGGGACGGTCTTCACCTTGAGGCCACCAGCCAGCTGGACGATCTGACCAGACATGGACATCCGAGACGGGTCCAGTGATGTTCGCCTTGAAAGTCTCGATAGTACTGAGGTAGTTGGCGCCGGAATGGTTTTGGATTCCCATCTGGGTGACCACGCGCGACTTCTTCGCTGCGGCTCCGATCAGGCGCGCTTCCTTGACAGTGTGAGTCAGAGGCTTCTGGCAGTAGACATGTTTGCCCAGGGTCATGGCCGTCATGGTTATCGGGGCATGCATATGGTCAGGGGTCGACACGCAAACGCTGTCGATGTCCATTGCCATCGCCTTGAACATCTCGCGCCAATCGAGGAAGCTCTGAGCGCCTGGGTGGGCCTTGGCAGCTTCAGCCAAACGCCCGGCGTCGACATCGCACAAGGCCACCACCTCGACATCTGGATGACCTGCAATCTGGCCCAAGTCAGAGCCGCCCATGCCACCGACGCCTACTTGGGCGTGCCGGAGTTTGCCGCCCTTAAGCAGATGCCGGGCTGTAGAGCTACAGGAGGCGGCTATCAGGGCTGCGGAGGAGGCCGTTAGGCGGAGGAAATTACGTCGGGTGAAGTCGAGTGCCATGGTTTTTTAGGGGCAGAAGGGGGGAGGTTCCTTCCCGCCTCAGCGACGGTATCCTTTCTCCTTCATCCCTGCTGCAACCCCATGCCACTTTCTACCCAAACCGTGCTCGTTACCGGTGCCTCTTCAGGTATCGGATTGGCCTGCGCCGAGGCCTTCGCCGCTGCTGGGTCACGCCTGTTGATCTGCGCGCGACGCCAACCACGGGTCGAGGAACTGGCCGAGCGCCTCAAGTCCGAGTTCGGCGTCGAGGTGTTCGCTTTCGGGTTGGATGTAAGGGATCGGGCCGCCACTGAGCAAGCCCTGCTCGATCTTCCAGCTGGATGGCAGGCGATCGATATCATCGTCAACAACGCTGGGCTGTCGCGCGGACTCGAGCCGCTGCAACAAGGCAGCTACCAGGATTGGGATGAGATGCTCGACACCAATGTCAAGGGACTGCTCAACATCAGTCGTACCTTGCTGCCTGAGATGATCGAGCGCGGTAGTGGGCAGGTGATCAACATCGGTTCGATCGCGGGTCATGAGGTCTACCCAGGTGGTGCCGTTTACTGTGCGAGTAAGCATGCAGTCGACGCCATCACGCGTGGATTACGCATCGATCTCAATGGCACCGGCGTTCGCGTGAGCACCGTAGATCCGGGCCTCGTCGATACCGAATTCAGCAATGTTCGTTTCCACGGCGACGACCAACGCGCTGCCAAGACCTATGTCGGAATGACCCCGCTTGCGGGTGCCGACGTCGCTGCGACTGTCGTGTGGGTGGCTTCCCGCCCGCCACATGTCAACGCCGCTGAAATACTTTTGCTGCCTACTGATCAGGCCAGCTGCACGATTGTCCATAGAGACAACCAAGAGTCATGACCAAACCTCTACCTACCCTGGAGTGGCTGCACGTTTGCGACCACGCCTTCCGCGATGAAACCGGCAAGCTATGCATGATCGGTCTCTTCGATTCCCTAGCATCCCAGGAGCTTCCTGGTCGCTTGCCGGTATTGTGCGTGGCCCTCGGTCTCGCCGACGGCATCGGCGATTACGAAGTCGGCCTGCAAATCGAGACTCCAAGTGGCGATTCCCAGAACATGAAGTTGCCACCGGTGAACTTGGCTGACCGCCAGGCCAAGGCACGGGCAGTGATTCGCCTTGCTGGCATGCCGTTCGAGGAGTTCGGCACCTACACATTCCGCCTGGTGCTCGATGGGGCACCGATCGAATGGCCCGTACACCGCCTCGATCACGTCCAGGCGCAGCCACAAGGAAGTGCTCCTCCTGGAGATCCAGGGGTTGGCATGCCTCCGCCACCCGACTTCATGCAGAACTAAGCGTATATGCCTGAAGAAGCACAATTCACCGACCCGATGCAGGTTCTTGCGATCCTGCTTGGTTTCCTTGGTGTGCTTTTCTGGATGAACGGCCATGAGCGGCACAATCGGATCTTC
>CAZJGH010000297.1:0-2367 GCA_964545405.1 uncultured Planctomycetales bacterium | reverse complement strand
CTCTGTACGGCCGGGTCGTTGGATGCCTGACGCAAGGCCAGGATCATTTCCTTGACCGCCTTGGTGGTGTACGAGTTGTACTGCCTTGGGTTGTTCAGAGAGATCCAGGCGTTGGATAGTCCCTCAACGGCATTCCCATCCGGAGAAAGCAAGGGGCGCAATTCGTACAGGACATCCGAGTACTCATTACGCGGATCCAACTCGTGGTTTTCGAAAGTGGAAGAAGAGCCAGTGGAAGTGGTCATGGGATCAGGACAGGACGTTCAGGGATTTTGTGAGCGTGCGCATCATCGAGCACGGAGTTGATTTCCGACATGGGGAAGTGGCGCACGAAAGGCTTGACTTGAATCTTGCCTTCGCGGATCAAGTCTAGTGCGGGCTTATAGAGCTGCGGACGACAGCCCCAGTTGCCGAACGCTGTGGCATCGAAGGCCATGAGGTTCGACAGGCGAGTGGGGATGCGGTTCAGGCAGAAACCGACGATACCCACGACTCCGGAGAAGGTCATCAGTGCCCACGCCAACTCTTGGCCTTGTGGGGTGCCGCTCATCTCCAGAACCTTGGTGCCGAAGGCAGGAAGGCCGGCTTCCTTGCATGCCGCCTTGACCGCCTTGCGCGCGTCCTTGATCTCAAGGCCACGCGTATTGACCGTGCCATCGGCGCCGAACTCACCAGCGCGCGCGAGCTTCTCATCGTCAATGTCGATGGCAACCACCTTGGCGCCGAAGGCCTTGGCGATCTGGACACCGAAGCTACCGATGCCACCGGCACCGATCAGGACTACGCCATCACCAGGTTGCACGTCGGCGCGGACCATCGCCTGGTATGGAGTCGTGACCGCGTCGGCCAACACGGCGACGTCGGCCAACTCGAGACCAGCGGGCAGACCGCTCGCATCCACCAACCACCTGGCAGGCACGACGATATGGGAAGCGAAGCCGCCATGGAAATCATTGCCTGGCATCTTCTGGTTGCGGCAGGAAGTCTCCTTGCCGGCGTCACATAGTTCGCAATCGCCGCACGGTAAGACCGCGGGAATCACGACATCCACGTTCGCCCACTCGCTGCAGTTCTCGCCGACGGCCTCGACGGTGCCGGCGATCTCGTGGCCGAGGGCTATGGGCAACTCATGGTTGGTGCGGACACCTCCATGCAGGAAGCCCAAGTCGGTGTGGCACAGGCCGCACCCGACGACGCGCACCACCACCTCGTCGGCGGCAGGTGCAGGAAGCTCAAACTCCGCGCGCTCCAATGGAGCGCCGGGAGCAGTCATGAGCCAACGGAAAGCAGCAGCGGAAGTCATCAGCTCAGCGGTTCGAAGGGTTAGCTACGGTAAGCCGGGATGCCAGTGACGGTGTGGCCGATCACCAGGGAGTGGACCTCGTGGGTGCCTTCGTAAGTCTGCACCGACTCGAGGTTGCATGAATGACGGCCGGTCTGGTACTCCAAGGTCACGCCGTTGGCGCCAAGCATGGTGCGGCATTCACGTGCGATCTTGATTGCGATGTCGACGTTGTTGCGCTTCGCTACCGACACCTGATGTGGCTTGAGCTGGCCGGCATCCTTGAGGCGACCGAGGCGCTCGACCAGGAGTTGCGCCTTGGTGATCTCGGTGGCCATCCATGCGAACTTGTCTTGGGTGAGCTGATAGGAAGCCAATGGCTTGTCGAAGATCTGACGCTCGAGCGTGTAGCGGCGTGCTTCATCGAAGCAGGCTTGCGCGGCGCCAAGTGCTCCCCATGCGATGCCGTAACGCGCTTGGGTCAAGCACATCAAGGCGCTACCCAAACCCGTTACACCAGGCATGCGGTTCGCTTCGGGCACTCTGACATCCTCGAGCACCAACTCTGAGGTCACGCTCGCGCGCAACGACCACTTGTGCTTCTGCTCAGGAGCGGAGAAGCCTTCACTGTCGGTGTCGACGATGAAGCCTTGCATGTTGCCTTCTTCATCGCGGCACCAGACGATCGCGACCTGTGCGCCGGTACCGTTGGTGATCCACATCTTCTGCCCGTTAAGGATCCAGTCCTCTCCATCCTTGCGGCACTTGGTGCGCAGGCCGCCAGGGTCGGAGCCGAAGTCAGGCTCGGTGAGGCCGAAGCAGCCGACGATCTCGCCGGTCGCGAGTCGTGGCAAGTACTTCATCTTCTGTTCCTCGGAGCCGAATGCTTCGATCGGGAACATCACCAATGATGATTGCACGCTGGCGAAGGAGCGAATGCCCGAATCACAACGCTCGAGTTCCTGACAAACCAGGCCATAAACAGTGCCGGACATCCCAGCGCCGCCGTACTTCTCGTCGACCACGATACCGAGCAGACTCAAGTCGCCAAGCTCACGGATGATTTCGGTCGGGAAGGTGCCATT
>CAZJGH010000296.1:0-2394 GCA_964545405.1 uncultured Planctomycetales bacterium | reverse complement strand
AGTTAGGATCCAGGAACTGTGGATTGTGCAGGTACATCAGGTCATGTGATGTGACAACCAGTCGCCCGCGCGTCGGAAGATCGAACACCGGCTCTGGAGCGTGTACCAAATCATGCTGCCCCGTGAACCACTCGAGGCGTGCACCAAGGCGTGCTGATGCATACAACCAATCAGGAGAGGCCCACCAATGTTTGGGAGTTGCACCTAAGCGGGCGAAACGTCGCACCGTGGCCGCGTTCTTGGGATTAAGGAAGGCGGTAAAAAGTGAAAACCGCATATCCTCAGGACATGCATTCAGCAATTCCGGCACCAGATTGTGCCAGTAGGAATCGATGCCACCGAAATTGGTGGTGCGGGCCAAGCGGTGGCCTTCCAGGAGAATCTTCATTCAGCGAGCTCTTGGTAGCAGGCGTTGACGCTATCCCAGTGGCGTTGGGGAGCGAACTCCGTGCGGACCCAGTCTCGCATGGCGGTGCCATGAGTTGCTAGCGCTGGCAGATCACTTGCGATCGCTTCCAGCCTTTCCCTGAGGCTAGCGACATCTTCCGAAGAGAAGGTCCAGCCGCGGTCTGGAGAGATCAGTTCAGGCACCCCACCTGCATGCGAAGCTAGCGATGGCCGCCCACGGGCACCCGCTTCAAGGACCGTCAAGGGCGAGTTTTCCGGTACCCGCGAAGGCAGAACCTGAAGATTTGAGTGCGCGTATGCCTGTTCCATCTGCCCTGGATTGCAGAAGCCAAGGAACTGGACGCGCTCGGCTAAGCCAGCAGCAACAACTGCGCCTTGCAGTTGGTTTTCAAGGTCACCAGTACCAGCTATTTGCACAGTGGCCTGGCCTAAGGCCTGATCCGTGCTGCTGGCAAGCGCCTCGATAAGGAGGTCCACGCCCTTGGAGCGGAACAGGGTGCCGGCGAAGAAGATGCGCAGACGGTCAGCTGGCAAGGGTGCTGGATCAGCGTGCTGGATCGGCAGGCGCTGAATGCGGCTGCGGTCGGGTGGAAATCCGACCCCATCGCGAATTGCTTGGGTGGGGCAGAGGAAGAGTTGTGTGCAATCAAACACACATTTCCTGGCTGTCTGCAAGGAGCGCTTATCCAGGGCTGTTTTCAGCCAGCCCAAAATGCCGGAACGGTCTAGCCCGAAAGGGTTTGGGTCGATTAGCGAGAAATCGTGGGCCGTCATCAGAATCGGGAGACCCATTTCGTAGATAGTAGGGAAAATCGTAGAACGAAATACGCCGCAGTTTTGGATGTGGACAACGTCAGGAGACTGTGAAGTGATCCAATCGCTTAATTTCGTGGCCAGGGGCTGATGGAAATGGTGGAAATCAAGTCGTCGGCGTAGTGCTGAGCTGGATCGCTGGTAGGCGAAGAAGTCGGTGGCGACTGCATCCGGGAATCCCTGGGGTGCCTCATCAAGGCAGAAAAGCAGGTTCTCATGCCCATAAGCCGCCATCTGAGGCAATAGTTGCTGCAGGTAGGCTGTTGCCCCACCATGGATTCTGGGGGCGTCGTGGAAGTGAAGGATGCGCACTTGGCTAAACGGGAGTATTGGGATTCTATCGTGCCAAATCACTTGCGTAAGTCATTTGTGAGGAAGCATTTGCGTTCTCAGGACCGAAACCGGGAACATAAACCCAAGGAAATTGGTTACGTAACATGCTGGAAACAAGGCAGTTACGACGCAGCCCCAGCATTCGGGCGAAATAGTGGTCAAATGAAAGTGGTAGCTTCCGATGTAACCCCCATGGGCGTGAGTCCTGGGAAGGAAGAATTCTGGAAAAGGACTTGCTCCATCTCGCCGCATCGGCAAAATGTTTCGCCAACTTTCACATAAGGCTCCCAAGCTCGTGAAGGTTGACAACTAAAACAATCCATCTCTCGCCGACTAAGGCCTGCTTGGCCCGTCAGCAGAAACAACCCATCCGCCCATAAGGGCCCAAAAAGGAAGTTTCGAATGAAGGTTCGCCTGTTCAATCTCGTGGCAATCGCCGCGATCACCCTGAGTGCTCAGGGTGTTGCTCAACAAAACGATAGCCTCGAGCGTGCTCTGGCTGATCTCAACTCCGGTCTCGCTGCCCCACAAGGCAACGCTGGCCTTAACATCTCTGGTGACTTCCGTGCCCGCAACCGCTGGGTGAAGGAAAACGATAACACCAACAACCGCGACGTAGACACTCGCGTACGTTTGAACTTCTTGTTCAACGTAAACGAGGCCGCTACTGCTGGCATTAGCTTCAACGGCCGCGAGTCGTGGGGCGATGGAGGCTTAGGTCTTACCCCTGGCACGTTTGACGATCCGCGCGACGAAAAAACCATGGAGCGCGCTTGGGTTGCCGTAAACAGCCTTATGGGCGAAGGTGGAACGGCCAAGATTGGTCGTGACTACTACACC
>CAZJGH010000295.1:0-2395 GCA_964545405.1 uncultured Planctomycetales bacterium | reverse complement strand
AGCCCGGCGGCCAGGCGATCGAATCACCCTCTAATGGCATCGGGATTCCCGACACCATGTAGCCATCCTTGACCGCGAACGGCGGGTAGGTCATCGGCACGGAGAGGCAACCGACCGACCAACCGCGCTTGCTCAGCACCGACATCATGTCCTTGCCGGCGTAATTACGGCTGTCGTTCAACAACACCCCATATGTGCCCAAATCTCGGCGAATGAAGTGGAAAACCCCATGTTTACCTGGATTAAGGCCCGTAAACATCGACGTCCAGGCTGGTGGCGTCATCGGAGGTTTCTCCGATTCGAGCACTCCAGATGCTCCTTCACGGATAATGCGCGCGATATTGGGCAATTCCCCGGCCTCAATCATCGGTTGGATGATTGTCCAGGTTGCTCCGTCAATTCCGACAATGGCTAGGCGTGTCATGGCAGTAGGGTGATTTCCCCAGGACCCTATTTGACCCTGCGCGAGGTTCTGAGACAATAGCGAACTGTAAGTGCCCCTTTACGAGCATGAAACTACGCCTCTCACATTTGTTGATCTTACTGCCCGTCGCTGCTGCGGCATGCAACGTTTCTCCGTACACGGAAGGTCCAAGTATTAACGAGAACCCGGGGATCCTGCCCCTCGACTATCAGTCTGAAGTCTCCAATGGCGAGTTTTTCCTCGGCCCTGAAGACAAGGTCGTGCTCGACGTCTACCAGAACCAGGACCTGTCCCGCACCTACAAGATCCGTATCGACGGCACCGTGATGCTGCCTTTGGTGGGCAAATTCCGCGCTGCTGGGCAGACTCGCGACCAATTCGAGGACAATCTGATGCAGGCTTATGCCAAATATCTGGTCGACCCAGTGGTCTACGTCGATGTCGAGTTCTCGCAGAAGCGCAAGGTCACGGTAATGGGCGAGGTCAACCGCACTTCGGTCATGACCCTCACCAGCCCGCGCACCACGATTCTCGATGTGATTGCCGGCGCTGGCGGTCTAGGTCCTGACGGCGACAAGGCTGGCGTCCTGATCGCGCGCAGCATCAACGGCATCGTAACCATCAAGCACTTCGACTTGGAGATGCTGTTCGCACCTGACGACGTCAACGTGCGCTCCGCCATCCCATACGTGCAAGCTGGCGACGTGGTCTACGTGGTCAAGACTGCCGAGGCGGTCTACAACCAGCATCTGCAGACCGTTTCCGACACCTTGCGCGCCATGACCTTCGGCGAACGTGTCGTCCTCAACGCTCCTCGCACGTCTGAAGCCCTGCAGGGTGACCTTGACGAGGATCTGTAGGTCAGATCCCAGAACACCAGCGCTAGCCAGGAGCTTTTGCGCTACACGAACAGGCGCTTCGGGCAACCGGAGCGCCTGAACGCGTTCCAGTAGGCAGTGGCATCCTGCTCCCAGAAGGCTTCAAGCCATTCGGCATCATTGTCACGGGCATACCAGCGACCGAGGCCGTGATCGACGCGCAGGTAATCGACTTCGGCAATCTGTGAAGCGTAGGCCTTGAGTGCCTCATCCTTACGCTCCCGCAGTTCGGCGGTGATCGGCACACCAGTGGTGACGGGCAGCGGCTGCCAAAGGCCAGAAGCGGCGATGGTGGCATCGAGGCCATGAGGCCAAGCGGCTTGCAAGACACGATTGGCCTCGAAGTGATCGATGTTGTTGTCGGCCCACCAAACGCTGAATACGCGGTCAGGCTGAAAATCCTTCAACAGGTCATGCAGTTCGCCAGTCCACGGGCCGCGTTTATGCAGGTCAGTCTCAGGGGCGTCGAGGAAGTGGTAGTCGGTCACGCCGATTATCTCCATGGCGCGCTTGGCTTCCATATGGCGAATCAGGGCTGATTCATCCTCGGACACGGTGCTGACGCCCTTGCGTCCATCCGTGAGCCAGATCACTCGCAACTCAGTGCCTTCATCCAAGGCCTGCAGCATCGCCGCACCGCATTGCAGGATGTCGTCATCGAAGTGTGGCATAACCACCGCGGCTTTCTTGACCGGCTGCAGTTGGCTGCTATGGACGCTGTTGAACACTTCTGCCAAGCTGCGCTGGTAATCCAAGGCAGTAGCCAGATGACGACGGTTGAGCAAGGAATTACGCCTGCGACGTCGCCACAAGGTGCGCCAAGACTTGTTGAGAAGATTCAGGTGCAAGCGTGCCGGCAACACCGACAACGCTTCGGCAGCACCATGTCCACGATGCCGGAAGGCTGAGCGGTAGCCACGCAATCCACTTGCCGAGTCGTGAAAGTTCAAGTCCTCTTTACTAACTTCAGCAGCCAAGATGATATTCGCCCAGACCGGGATATCGCGCTCATATAGGGCTACCGGAAAGCTCGGCGAAAGTGACCGCAACACTTCCTTCAACGACTCGGTCTCAACACCAGGCACCGGTGCCG
>CAZJGH010000294.1:0-2435 GCA_964545405.1 uncultured Planctomycetales bacterium | reverse complement strand
GGGAGTCCGTCTGGCAAGCTGGCCTCGATGAGGAAGTGAAGGTCGCTGAGGAGTGGCTGGTCGAGAACGGTGGCAAGGACATCCTCACCACCTACATCGAACCGACCAAAGCCGCATTGGAGCAGATCAAGTTGGACATGGAGAACGCGCTCAGCGATGGGCACCCGATTCTTTCGACCTTGTATGCCACTCACGCTATGCAGTCCTTCCAGCTCGAGTTCCCTGAGTTGCTCGAGACCTCAGCCGAGATGAGCGAGATCGCGGGCATGGACCTGCGCGTCTGGCAGGCTGCTTATGACAAGGGCGAAGCCAGTAACCGCAAGGACAAGACCGATGACGGTTCCTTGGTGGAAGTGGTCAGGTACGACAACGATGGCCTGCTGCTGTACAACCCAGCAGGTTGGGCATCGCCTGGTTACGAACGCACCGACGTCGGCAACCTGATGTTCCTCGATCCGCCCTACTCGATCCGTGGCGAAGTCCTGGTCGATGGTCGCGGCCTGATCATCCCGCTTGGCATTGACCGTTCCGGTTCAGCTAGCTGTCGCATCATCTTGCTGCAGGATAGTGATGGCAGCCAAGAGATCGAACTTCAGACCATGGCCTACCGTGTCGACACGGTCAAAGGTGAAGCCAGTCTGCGTGAGAACACCGTCTACCGCGAGATGTGGCGCAGCACCGATCCGATTCGCTTCGAGTTCCACATGGACGTCGATGGCAAGGGTTGGTTCAAGGTCAACGAAGATGATCCCGTCGAACTCCCCGAAGAGTTCAACTTGTCACGCTTGACTGGCGGTTTCGCGCTGCTGCCGATCGACGACACCGCGACCTTGCTGACCGAGTTCGCCGTACGCCCCAACAAGGCGTTCTGGCCAGTCTCGGCAAACGAGGATGATTAAGCGCGAGTAGCTCAGCTGCCACTACTTAACGGCCCGGTCTGTGACTGGGCCGTTATCAATTTACCGGCATGGAGTTCAAGGTGAGAATCCTGATTGATGCCGGCGGTTCCCCTACGCAACAGCGCTGATTCCAGATTGCGTAAGCGGGTCGGCGAGACTGTCGCCCCAAGCTTGCGCAGTTCATCTCGAATCGCCTGCTTGCGCAGGTAGCTAGGTAGGCGCCCGAAGTCGGTGGTGGTGACGAGCAGTTCACCTTTCGCTTCTTCCCACTCGCGAGCCTCCGAAGAGAGCTTCAACAAGGCCGTGACCGGATCGCCAGTAGCGGCAGCAGCAAGCTGAGGGAGGATCTCGTTGCGCAGCAGGTTACGAGTAGCCACTGAAGGGTCGGCATTGGTCAGGTCCTCTACCCAAGGCTGATCCATCGCTTGAAGTACACGGCGCATCTCCCCACCTCGTAAGCGCAACAGCGGGCGCATCAGTTCGATGTCCGGAGTCAGTTGGCGCCGCGCCGGGATGCCGGCCAAGCCGGGGATGCCGGTGCCGCGCAGAATCCGCATCAGCACCGTCTCAGCATTGTCGTCAGCATGGTGGGCCAAGAGGATCCGCTTGGCTCCATGTTGAGCGGCGGATTCAAGCAGCATGGCGTAGCGCGCATCGCGCAAGCTGGCCTCGTTGGCATCTGCCTCGACATGGGTACGCTTGATCTGGACATCGAAGCCGAGACCACGGTAAATAGCGGCAGCAGCTTCGGCATCACGAGCGGATTCGGCCCGATGGCCGTGATCGACCACCACCACAATGGCCTCTGGCATGTTCTCCTGTTCGTTGACGGCCTTCTCACGGGCAGTATGTTGCCACGCCAAGGCCAGGAAAGTTGAGTCAGCGCCGCCGGAACAAGCCAATAACACCGGGCTACTGGTCGGCCACGGGCCGAAGCTACGGATTCTGTCTGCCACGAGGTCGAGCATGACACTAGAATCTCTCCTTCCACCCTTCCGCGGAACCCCCTTCTTGGGAATTTCCGACAGCCACGAAATACCACTTTTTTAGAAAAACCATGGCCATTCGCATTGCCATCAACGGTTTCGGTCGCATTGGCCGCAACGTCTTCCGCATCATGCACGCTCGGAGCGCCGACTTCGAGATCGTCGCACTGAACGACCTGACCGACGCCAAGACCCTGGCGCACCTGCTCAAGTACGACACCGTCGGCGGCCGCTTCGACGGCAAGGTCGAGGTCGATGGCGACGCCATCGTGGTCGACGGACGCCGCATCCAGATCCTCGCCGAGCGCAACCCGGCCGACCTGCCTTGGGGTGACCTGGGCGTGGACTTCGTGGTCGAGGCCACCGGTATCTTCCGCAAGCGCGAGCAGTGCCAGATGCACATCGATGCCGGCGCCAAGAAGGTCCTCCTGACCGTGCCGCCCGCCGATGAGATCGACAACATGGTCGTGCTCGGCGTGAACGACGAGACCTTGACCGCCGACCAGAAGATCCTCAGTAACGCGAGCTGCACCACCAACTGCCTCGCGCC
>CAZJGH010000293.1:0-2455 GCA_964545405.1 uncultured Planctomycetales bacterium | reverse complement strand
ATGGCGCTCCATCCACCATCCTTGACGCGGCGCTGCTGTCGTGGCTGGGTTCGGTGGGTTAGGGATTAGGTTGCCCTTCTCAGCTAGTAGTTGATCCAGTTCATCGAGTCGTAGTCTCACCGACAGGATGAAGGGCTGCTGTTGTTCTTCCCAATGTCCGTAGGTCGTGCACACGAAGGTCCCGTCCGGAAGCAGGTTGACGCCGGGATAGGCGCAATCCCAGCGGTGCTTGTTGTCCTTCAAGCGAACGCGGTATTGTCCCTCAGCACCGTTGAGGATGTCGTCGTAGTGGCCGACCCAACCGATCCAGTCACCCTGTGTCGGTGAGCGCCTTGCGGTGTCGCGAAAGCTCAGGAATAGGCGTCCGTCGGGGGCGTAGGTTCCGGTGTGGCGATCTCCGGTCAACGCAGCGGTCAACTGTTCAGGTGTTGACCAACTCTTGCCCTCGTCATCGGACGTCATGAAGAAGCCGTTGTAGCGGCGACTGTTCTCGCGCATGAGGCAGAGCAGTTGCTTGCCATCAGGTGAGCGCAAGATGAGTGGTTCGCATAAGTGTGCGCGCTGATGGGTGGCTACCACTTCAGGTGCACCCCAAGTCAAGCCACCGTCCCGAGAACGTATCTGATAGACGTAGAAACGGTTGCTGCCGTCGGGCTTGTGTTGTGCACCGATGAAGCGACCGTCGTCGTGGAACATGGCGATGTAATCACCATTCGCGACTCGCACCATGGTTGCACAGGCCACGATGCCACCGTAATCACCGATCGGCTCGAGGCTAGACCAACTCTTGCCGTCATCCTCACTGTGCGCCAGACGAATGGGGGACAAGCCGCTGAACATGATCAGGCGCTTCTTGCCTGTCGCATCGACGGTCGGGAAGATCGTCGGAACCTCTTGCGATGTTGCCCAGTTCTCCGGAACCTGCAATCGGTCACTCCAGGTTCTCCCGCCATCACCGGAACGCTTCATCACGATCGGGCCCTTGCCGTGTCCCTTCGGGTAGACCGCGATCATGGTCTTGCCGTCATCCAACAAGGTGGTGGTGACATGGCCCAAATACTGACCTTCCTCGCGGTCGACCACGACTTGCCGTTGAGTGTCGCTATCCAGGTCTATTATCGGCAGGGAATGTCCAGCGGGTCCAGGCAGCTGGGCGAGGGCGAGAAGTAGGCTTAGGAACATCGGCGATCAGGGTGGTTTGGCAGGTTCAGGTTGTCACTTCGACAGGTTGCTCTGGATGGCTAGTAATTCATTCAGCTTCGGCGCCATGGCTTCAGCCCAGATGCGGTAACCCTTGGCGTTGGGGTGAAGCAGGTCCGGCATTATCTCAGCACTCAGTACACCATCTTCCTCGAGCATCGATTCGTTGATATCAAGGAAATGAACGCGCGCGTGGTCAGAGGACCACGCCTGCAGGATTCGGTTCGAATCGGCATTGACCTTGCGCCAGCTGTCGTCGTCATTGGCGCCACGCGGGAATGTCGCGAGCAACAGGACTTGAGTATCAGGAAGTTGGGTAACCAGCTCCGCCACGATCGCCTCCACACCAAGGGCTATCTGCAGGCTGGTGTTGACGCTGGAGTTGTTGGTGCCGATCATCACCACAGCTACTTCAGGGTCCTGGTTCTTGAGGTTGCCATTCCGCAAGCGCCACAGGACATGCTCGGTCCGATCGCCGCCGATGCCGAGGTTGATCGAGTCGTGTTGGGCGTAGAACTCCTTCCATACCTCAGCGCCCGCGCCTTCCCAGCCTTGGGTTATGGAATCGCCGATGAAGGCGATCCGCGCGCCACCGGATTGAGCGATGTTGTTGAGGGCCTGTTGCCGCCAAGTCCACCAGCCATCATTTCTAGGAATAGGAATGCAAGTTCCACTCAGTCCGAGGTGATTGAGGGCCATAGAGGCGAAGTCGACGACTTCACCGCTCTCGCGCCACTTCTTGCCACTCGCACCGGTGCCACTAGCCAGCAAGAACACGGTGCGGCATTCAGGCACATCCGGCCCATGCGTGGTGTCGATTCCACCATGGTCAGTTCCGATCATCACCAACCAATCCTCGAACAGCAGGTCGTCGCGGGCACGCAACGCATTGAGGACCTCGCCGACCTCGGCATCCACCTTTTCGATCGCAGCGATGTACTCAGGGATGTCCGGGGCATAACCGAACTCGTGACCAGCATGGTCGACGTCGTCGTAATGCAGGAACATCGCCGTCACGTCGTTGTCCTGATCCACGAGCACTCGCACGGCTTCGGCTGTCACGGCTAGGCCATCAGCCGCCGCCATCGAGAGATCGACATTCTCGTTGGTGAGATGATCGTGGATTGGCCCCCATTGCGAAATCGCGGCGGTGAAGGAGTCCGGTCGCGCAGTCTCGAGTTGCTCAAGCCAAGTTGGCCAAGCCTGGATTCGTTGGCCCTCGAAGGAGTTGTCGCTGACACCATGCAGCATCACT
>CAZJGH010000292.1:0-2458 GCA_964545405.1 uncultured Planctomycetales bacterium | reverse complement strand
CCAGCACCACCATCGATGTTCGATGAAGTACCTTCATCAGCACCCTCTTCAGCGGCCTGCTTCTTCAAGCGACGGTTGAAGTGGAGGACGGCAAAACTGGAGTTGGCCTGGGCTGAAGGATTGACCTTCAAGGTGCGGTCGAAAGCAAGTTCACCATTCTTAACTTGCATAAGGACATCAAGCACCATGTCCAGAGCCAACCCTGATTCCAAAACCAAACGCCGGAATACCTTGCGCGACACTTCAGTCGTCTTGGCCAAGGAAATCTCTTCCTCGCGCGTGAGCAGTGGAATCTCCCCCATCTGAGTGAGGTACATCCGCACTGGGTCATCGATCTTCTCGAGGACCGGGGTGGTGGCACGCGAACCACCACGTGTCGACAATGTCGACAGCGGCTTGGGTGTCACCGGGATAGGAGCGGAGCCGCCGGCGAACTGCACGGCGTTTTCAGGAGAAGTATCGACCAGCAGGATGCCGGCTGTCTCAAGACGATTTAGGATGTCTTGAAGGACTTCGATATTGCCCATCTTGTCGGCTGGCAGCGCGCGCTGCAGCTCTTCGGATGGCAACGAACCAGTGACTTGGCCCTTAGCGATAAGGGTCTCAAGTGCAGATTCTGTTTTCTTGTCTAACGACTTGGTTGGCATGGTGAATCAGGGAGCGAATTCTGTATCAGTCGTTCGGGGAGATGTTGACTCTCCGTAGGAAAGATCGCAGGTCATCAGCCCCGACTTGTTTGTCAGGTTGAGCTGCGAGTACCTGCTCGCGATTGCCAGGCAAGGCATCGAGAGCACGTTCGAGTGCGAGACAGGGGTCTTCATAGCGTGACTGTCGAACCGTATCCAACCAACTCCCGGCTTCATCCTGCCGGAACTCGATCAGAGCTTGTTCGAGGTCAAAACCATGTCCTTCCTCGCGTTGCTGCCGACACCAATTCAGAATTTTCATGGCGACGGAATCCTGCAATTGTAGCGTATCCAGCTCTTCCCGGAAACGGGAGTAAGCACTGGGGTCGTGCAGGACGGCAGCTAGGATTTCTCTTTCGTTACGGAGTAGTACCTCCTCGTGGCTGGTAGGTGATGGTTGAATGGAAGGGTTGGCGGGTGCGTCATCACCGTAGGCCGTAGCTTGAGAGCTACTGCCGGGGTGAATCAACTTGTTCAGCGCATGTTCAGAGATGCCGAGAACAGCACGAACCTGATTTGCCCAAGCCTCTGCAACTACAGGACTTGGAGTGGATGCAATCCACTCTGCCATCTCCGTAGCGGCCCGATGGACAACCGCAGGAATCGTGATATCTGCTTTTCGAGACCACGTATCTAAACGCCAACGGAGTATATCCCACGAATCGGTCACACGTGTGGAGAGTTCTTCAGTGCGACCTGAGGCCACCATATCAGCCGGATCCTGCCCATTTGGCAGGTCGGCGATGCGCACATCGATGCCCTCCATGATCAATAACCGACCGGCCCGAGCGGCAGCCTTGCGCCCAGCCTCGTCGGGGTCGAGCATCAACACGACTGGACGTTCAGTCCTGGCCAAGCGCCGGGCATGTTCTTCGGTAATCGCTGTACCCAAGGCCGCAACCGCAGTCTCGAATCCGGCACGATGCAGTTGGATTACATCCAGGTAGCCTTCGCACAGGATCACGGGAGCCTGCGGCTGATTACGCAGGCCAGTCTGCAACTTCTCCAAACCGTATAGGAGTCGACGCTTGGGGAAGATGGGACCCTCTGGCGAGTTGATGTACTTGCCCATCTGCTTTTCCTCGGCGAAGCTACCTGGCAGGTAACGGCCGCCGAATCCAACTGCGCGATCACCCGCGTCAGCGACAGGGAACATCAATCTTTCCCAGAACCGCGACTTCAGGATTCCTTGGCGTTCATCCTCCAGGACTAAGCCTGCAGCCAACATGCCGCGATCACTGACACCACGATCACGTAGGAACCTGACCATGGCCTGGCGATCACGGGGTGCCCAGCCGACGTTGAACGTCTTCCAACTTCCTTCCGGAATTGAACGGTCGAGCAAGTACTTGCGACCTCCTTCTGCATCTGGACGGGCAAGACATGAGACGAAAAAAGCACGGGCTTGAAGTAAAGCTTCACGAGCTTGCTCACGCTCGCCGCGCTGTTCCTTGGTGCCGCCACTGAACTTGCCAGGCAATTGCATGCCAGCCAAGTCTGCTAACACCCGCAACGCGTCGAAGAACTCCAGGCCTTCGGTCTCGCGCACGAAAGTTATTGCGTCGCCGCCCATGCCGCAACCGAAACACTTGAAGGCATTGCGCGTTGGGTGAACGGTGAAGGAGGGCGTCTTTTCAGCGTGAAAGGGGCACAATCCCCAGAAGCGATTGCCCTTGCGCGTCAATTGGACCTTCTGCGCGACCACCGTTTCGATGGGAAGACGCTCTTTGAGGTCGTCGATGAAGTCTTGAAGGGCGCTCATGAGGTGCCAG
>CAZJGH010000291.1:0-2524 GCA_964545405.1 uncultured Planctomycetales bacterium | reverse complement strand
GTCCCAAGCGATCAGATCGCGGTTGATATTAGGCGTGCACAGTGGGGTGCGTCGGCGATGTACTCGAACTGGGATCGCATGACCACTCCGTATCGGATTGCCATCCACCACACTGCCGAACCGATGACAGGTACGTCGATAAGCGCGACCGCGGCTGAGGTGCGAAACGTGCAATCCACGCACATGGGAGCACGCGACATGGCCGACATCGGTTATCACTACTTGATCGACCGCGCTGGACGGGTAGTGGAAGGTCGCCCAATGTACGCGCAAGGTGCTCATGCCTACGGCGACAACAACATCGGCAACATCGGCATCTGCCTATTAGGCAACTTCTCCTCACAGCCTGATCGTGGTTCGGCCTACAGTCGGGCACAGCGGCCGACGCCTGAACAGATGGAGACTTTAGAGCGCGTAGTCGATCAGTTACGCGTGATCCACAACATCAAGGCATCTCAAGTGCAGGGCCATCGCGAGCTCAAGAGTACCGAGTGCCCTGGCGATGAGTTGGCCAACTGGGTCAAGCGTTATCGCGCCACCAGTTGAGGCGCGTAGCTAGGAAGCCAAGCCAGCGATAAGTGCGATCACGCCTAGCCCCCAACAATATGGGGCGAACAGGTGCAGTTTGCGCCGACGCGTGATCCATACCAGGAAGCCGAGCGCCGCTAGGCCTACGGTGAAGGAAGTGACCAGCGCCAAGGTGATTTCCAGCGTGCCTAATCCGGAATCTGCTTCGATCTCACCGACCTTCACCAAACCAGCTCCGAGAATCGCCGGAATGGAGATCAAGAAACTGAACGCCGCAGCATTGCTCGCCGAAAGGCCAAGCTTAAGCCCAGTGACGATTGTCATCCCGGAGCGCGAGATTCCAGGCATTATGGCGAAGGCCTGCAGACAACCGATCAGGAACGCGCCCCTGAAGCTGAGCTGATTGAGATTGCCGCCATCGACCCGCAAGCGCTTGGCGTACCACAGCACGCATCCGGTGAAGAGCAGCGCTACTGCAGCAGGTAATGGAGTAGCGAACAGACGGTCGATCTGTCTCTCGAATCCAAGGCCGACAACCCCGGCAGGAATCGAAGCGACCAGGATCAGGCCGACTAAGCGACGTTGTTCGGCGACGTCGGCACCAAAGCCGAAGAACCCCTTGACCACATCGATGACGCGCCTGCGGTAGAACAGCAGGACCGACATCAAGGTGCCGAGATGCAACAGCACCTCAAGGCTTGCACCAGCGGACAGTTGTTCCCCACCAGGGAGGAAGTACTTGGCGAGCACCAAATGCCCCGATGACGATACCGGCAAGTACTCGGTGAGTCCTTGCAGTACCGCGAGCACCAGGACAATCGCAAGCAAAGGCATCAGGTGCTCAGGGGGCAGGTTGGTTAGAGCGCGGCCGCGACTTCAGTTGCCGCAGTCCATTCCAGGTCGAAGGCCTTGGCCACCGCTTCATGGGTGAGCTTGCCGGCCAAGACGTTGGCGCAACTGGCCATGCGGGCATCATTCAGTACCGCATCCTTCGGACCACTCGAGGCCAACTGCAGTACATATGGAAGCGTGGCGTTTGTGAGGCCAAAGGTGCTGGTGCGAGGAACTGCACCTGGCATGTTGGCGACACAGTAATGGACGACACCATCGATCACGAAGGTCGGATCCTCGTGGGTGGTCGGGCGGCATGTTTCGATGCAGCCACCTTGGTCGACTGCGACGTCGACGATCACAGCTCCATCGGGCATCAACTTCAGGTCACTTTCCAGCACGAGTTTCGGTGCCCGGGCACCAGTGATCAGTACGGCTCCTACCAGCAAGTCGGTGTGTGGCAGGATGTCACGGATGGCACCCCGGCTGCTGTAGATGGTGGTGACGTTGTCTGGCATCACGTCCTCGAGGTAACGCATGCGCTCGAGGTCGACGTCGAAGATCAGTACGTTGGCGCCCAAACCGGCTGCCATCCATGCGGCTTGAGTGCCGACCACTCCACCACCAAGGATGACGACGTTGGCCGGTGCGACACCTGGCAAGCCACCGAGCAGGACTCCGCGCCCACCTTGAGGAGCTTGCAGAGCTTTCGCTCCTTCCTGGACCGACATGCGTCCAGCGACTTCCGACATTGGAGTCAGCAGCGGCAAGGTGCGACCGACTTCGAGGGTCTCGTAGGCGAAGCAGTGTGCTCCAGTCGCGACCATTCCTTCCGTCAACTCGCGATCAGCCGCGAAGTGGAAGTAGGTGAAGATCGTCTGCCCCGGACGTGCGCGAGCGATCTCGACCGGCTGCGGTTCCTTGACCTTGACGATCATGTCGGCCGTAGCCCACACCTCGTCAGCACTGCCAAGGACCTTGGCGCCAGCAGCGATGTACTCCTCATCGGAGAAGCCAGAGCCACAGCCAGCAGTTGTTTCGATTAGAACCTTGTGGCCAGCTTCAACTGCCGCGTGAGCGCCAGCTGGAGTCAGTGCGACTCGTGCCTCAAGGACCTTGATTTCTTTAGGGATGCCGAGAATCATGGTGGTTTCCAAGATGGAAG
>CAZJGH010000290.1:0-2548 GCA_964545405.1 uncultured Planctomycetales bacterium | reverse complement strand
GACCGCCCGGCCACACCTCGTTATGTTCGCGATGGCGCGGGTCGCCGACCAGATTCTGCCCGCGGTGCATGTTGGCCCATTGCGCGAAGCGACTGAAGCCATCGGGGTTGATGCAGGGGTCTATCAACACCACGGTGTTGTCGAGGAAGTCCTCGATCTCTTGGCCTTTGGCGGCAGCAAGGTGATAGGCCAACAGCAAAGAGGCATTACCACCGCTGGCTTCGTTGCCGTGAACGGAATAACCCATCCACACGACCGCCGGCCCGTCGTAATACAAGTCGCCACTCAAGGTCGCTTGGCGGTGAGCCTCGCGGATCTCATCGATACGCTTGAGGTTGGCAGGGGAAGAGACGGTGGCGAGCAGCAAGTCGCGTTGCTCGTGAGTCTGGCCGTAGGTCTCGAGCAACATGCGCGGCGATGCCTGTGCGACGGTCTGGTACCACTGCACCAGCTGATCATGGCGAACATGCCACTTGCCGACTTCCCAGCCGAGCACCGACTTGGGAGTGGGGAAGTCGCGGTCGTATTCGGCCGTGGCGGGCAGGTACCAACCCAAGTCACTCGCTTCGGACGCGGTCTGGGAAGTGGTGGGTGCCTGCGCAGCGCAGGAAAGCAGGGGAGTCAGGAGGAGGGCGGGGAGAAGAAGCAACACGCGAAGGCAAGGTGAACTGGGCGGGAAATCCGTTGGGCGGCTTCCCAGAGTACAGACACGCTACCACAGTCCCGCGACATGGCGGTTGCGGGCCGGATGGCAGACCTCGATCGCCAAAACCGTGAATCAATAATCGCGGTGCTATGGTGCTGGCTCCTTGTCAGCCATGTACGTAAAGCAACTACCGATTTTTGTCACGCTGTTGGCGAGCACGCTTTGTGCGCAGCAGCCGTTACCGACCGAGGATCCCGCGCCGGCGTCCATCCATCCGATGCTGGCGCCGGTGATCGAAGCGGGGCCATATGTGCCGCGCTGGGAATCGCTGGTAACTCACCCGCTGCCGGATTGGTTCAGTGAAGCGAAGATCGGATTGAGTGCTCATTGGGGGCCCTATGCAGTCCCTGGTTGGACTCCACGCAAGGATTCGCCGTATGGTGTGGCCTACGCCGAGTGGTATTGGAACTGGCTGACTTCGGGCAACGTCGCGGTCAACGAATATCACACCGAGACTTACGGTGATGTCGCCTACAGTGCCTTCTTCAACGGCACCAAGAACCTCAAGACCGGTGAGCAGGATGGCTTCTTCACCGCAGACTTCGATGCCGATCGGTGGATGCAGACTTTCGCGGCGGCAGGAGTACGCTACTTCTTCATCACCGCCAAGCATCACGATGGTTTCTGCCTGTGGGACTCGGCCTACACCAATCGCAACGCCAAACAGATGGGGCCGAAGCGCGACTTGCTGCGCGAACTAAGCGATGCTGCACGTAAGCACGGCATCAAGATCGGCTTCTACTATTCCTTCTACGAGTGGTATAACCCTATCTATCGCGGCAACACCGACATCAGTGGTTACGCCGGCATCAAGGAACTTGGCGACGAGGATGGTGATGGCAAGGCAGGCGAATACGTCGATGATTTCATGGTTCCGCAGATCAAGGAGCTGATCGACAAGTACCAGCCTGACTACCTTTGCTTCGACGGCGAATGGGATCACGGCTATCCGTACTGGCGCGCACGGCAGGTCGTCGCCTACTACTACAACCAGGCTGCTGCCCGGGGTCAGGAAGTGCTGGTCAATGACCGCTTCGGGCAGGCGAAGGAAGGAGTTTCCGATACTCGTGGGGTTTACGGTGATTTCTACCATGTCGAATATCACGCCGACATCGACCGCTCCAAGCCATGGGCGATGTGGCGTGGATTCGGCAACAGCTATGGCTACAACCGCAACGAACACCCTGACAACATCCTGTCCCGGACCGAAACCATCCGCATGCTTGTCGATGTGGTGGCAGGCAACGGCAACCTCGAGTTCAACATCGGCCCTAAAGCCGACGGCACCCTGGCAGCGTTCGAGCTCGATCGCCTCGCTGCGATGGGAGAGTGGGTGAAGGTCAATGGTGCAGCCATCTACGGCATGCACAAGAGTCCACTAGGCGAGCTGCCCTTCGGCCGTCTGACTCACGACCCCAAGAATAAGGTCATCAACATCTTGGTCTATGACTGGCCTGCCGAGGGGTCGTTGACCGTTCCACGGATCACCAACCGACCGCTTGAAGCGATGATGTTGGCAGATGGTAAGGCTGTCGAAGTCGTTGCTACCGAAGGTGGGGGATGGCAGTTATGCGTGCCGACAGAAGTGCCGGCCAGTGCCGCGACGGTCATCAAAGTTAGCTATGCAGGCACCTTGAAGTTGGCCGACGAATAGAAAAAGCGGCGCACCCTTTGCAGGATGCACCGCTACCTTGTCGTTCTACTCTCATGAACTGTCGGCTTAAGGCACGACAGTCAGGTAACAGGCGCTTGTACTCAGGCGACCTGCTACCGGACCGGTGTCGAAAGTGACAGCTGCCACAGAGAGAGTCCTACCCAGCAGGCCTACCAACGATGGCGTGC
>CAZJGH010000289.1:0-2559 GCA_964545405.1 uncultured Planctomycetales bacterium | reverse complement strand
AAGAACAACAAGGCAGACATCGCACTCGACAGTGCTGGTGAGGGATTGCGCCAACGAGGCCTGCAAGGCGTGGATATCGCAGTAGCTCCAGCGCGTGGCCCGATACGAGCCACGCCGCGCCTGTTCTAGCAGGCCAAGTGTTCGTCAGGCGAACACGTTGTAGCGCACGATGTGCCACAACGCGGCGACACCATCCTTCCAGCCGATCTTCTTGCCTTCGGCATAATCACGACCGTAGTAGCTGATCGGCACCTCGTAGATGCGCACTCGCTTGCCATCCAAGCGCTTGCGGGCGATCTTAGCGGTGATCTCCGGCTCGAAGCCGAAACGATTGGACTTCAGTTCCAGACCTTCAAGCACCTCCGCCTTGAAGACCTTGTAGCAAGTCTCCATGTCGGTGAGGTTGAGGTTGGTGAACATGTTCGAGACCCAAGTCAGGAAGTTGTTCGCCATCTGGTGCCAGTAGAGGTGCACACGCGACATCCGTGCGCCCTTGAACCTCGAACCGTAGACGACATCGGCAAGCCCGCGCTCTAGCGGCTCGATCAGGATCGGGTATTCAGCCGGATCATATTCCAAGTCGGCATCCTGGATCAGCACCACGTCGCCAGTCACATGCTGAAAACCAGTACGCAGAGCGGCACCCTTGCCTTGGTTGACGGAATGGTAATGGACCGACAGGTCTTCATCGTTCTCGAGCCCCGCCAGGATCTGGCGGGTGCCATCGACAGAGCAGTCATCCACCAAGATGAGCTCTTTTTCGTATGGAGTGGCTCGAACCCGTTCGATGATGTCGAGAAGAGTCTCCTCCTCGTTGAAGATCGGAATGACGATGGACAGTTTCACGATTAGTTCTTTGCGGTTCCTGCGCGAATCAGCAGGCCAGCGACGAAAGTCACGGCAGCCAAGCTTACCCATGGAGCGAAGGAGCTGTTCCAATCCGGAAGCTCCATCTTGGCCGCCATCGGGATGGCGATCAGAACACCGGCGATTGCTTCACCAGCAATCAGGCCGGAGGACAAGAGTACCCCCTTTTCGTGCCCGCGTTCACGACTTTCCGCATTGGCATGAGCGCGCCCAGCAAGCCAGGCGATGATGCCACCGACCAGGATCGCGGTCGACAAGCCCAATGGCAGATACATACCGACTGCCACCGGCATCAGGAACATGCGGAATTTGGAGCGCTTCGGCAGCAGTACCAACTGGTCTACAAGAATGATGACCAAGCCGATCACTGCTCCAGTAGCGATCAGGTTCCAAGGCAATTGGGATTCACCGAAGAAACCGTCCATCAAGGATGCGAACAGCTGGGCTTGGGGTGCTTCGAGAGCCTTGCCATGCATCTCCAGCGGCAAATGGGCGTCGGTGCCGATGCCATAGCCCTTGTGCAACAGGCCGAGTACCGGCGCCATCACGAAGCTGGCCGACAGCACGCCTATGACCTCAGCCCATTGCTGACGATACGGTGTAGCGCCGACGATATGACCTGTCTTGAGGTCTTGGCAGACGTCGCCAGAGGTGCAGGTGGCACAGCAGACCACCCCCGCCACTCCCATGGTGGCAAGGATCGCGATTTCACCCGAGTACCCGAACAGGGCGATGATTCCGGATGTTAGCAATACCGAGCAGATGGTCATTCCACTGACCGGGCTGTTCGAGCTTCCGACCAAACCGACGATGTAACTTGCGACCGCCACGAAGAAGAAGCTGCACACCACCATCACTGGGGTGGCAAGGGCTGAGATCGTGATGTCGTTGGTGACGCGGAAGTAAAGGAACAACACCACCATCATGGTCGCCAACACCAAGAACAGAAGCCAACGGCGGTTCATGTCCTGGTCGCTTGGTGGTGGCGGCTCTACTTCATCCATGGCAGCGCGGTAACTGCCGAAGGTCTCACGGACTCCCTGAGCGATCCCCTTACGAATCTGGATGATCGACCACAAGCCACCGACGATCATCGCGCCGACGCCAAGGAAACGGACGTCGGCCTTGACCAGACCTTGCAGGCCCGGGTCATCCAGTGGGATCGGCATCCCGTCCACCAGGAACTCCTTGGTAGCGGTCAGGTACGGAGCCGCACCGAACCAGGAGATGGCACCGCCGATGAATACCAATGCAGCGATATTGAAGCCGACGATGAAACCTACCGCGATCAACGCAGGAGAGGCCATGATGCCGGCGAAGATACGGGCTCCTCCGACAGTGAAGGCCGTGTTCAGGCCAGAGGCCATCACGCCAACACCATCGATCAGCACCTTGATCAGGCCACCAAGGCCTAATGCGCCGAACACCATCTTCATGCCCGCTCCACCTTCTTCACCAGCGCGCAACACCTTGCCGCACGCGACGCCTTCTGGATAGATGAGGTCCGGGTCCTCGACGATCATCGGGCGGCGCAGAGGGATCATGAACAAGACCCCCAACATGCCTCCTGTCATCGACACCAAAGTGGTGGTCCAGAAATCGAAGTCACTCCAGACTCCGGCGATCACCAGCGCAGGCATCGTGAAGATGATGCCCGCAGCAAGAGACTCTCCTGCAGATGCGATGGTCTGG
>CAZJGH010000288.1:0-2563 GCA_964545405.1 uncultured Planctomycetales bacterium | reverse complement strand
GGCAACCGGATCGATTGCGGCGACGTTGAAGGCGGACGCCACTTCTCGGTTTGGCACGACCCGTTCAAGAAACCTTCGTACTTGTTCGCGTTGGTCGCAGGTGACCTCGGTTCAATCAGCGATACATTCGTCACTTCGAGCGGGCGCAAGGTAGACCTGCACATCTACTCCGAGCATCGCAACATCGATCAATTGGATTACGCGATGTCGTCCCTGAAGAAATCCATGACTTGGGACGAGGATGTGTACGGTCTCGAATACGATCTCGACATCTTCAACATCGTCGCCGTCGGTGATTTCAACATGGGGGCTATGGAGAACAAGAGCCTGAATATCTTCAACACGGGTTATGTGCTCGCGCGGCCCGACACGGCTACTGACGGTGACTATGAAGGCATCGAAGGCGTCATCGGGCACGAGTACTTCCACAACTGGACCGGCAACCGGGTCACCTGTCGTGACTGGTTCCAGCTCACACTGAAGGAAGGCCTCACCGTGTTCCGGGATCAACAGTTCTCCGCCGATATGGGCTCCGCCGCAGTCAAGCGGATTGAAGATGTCAAGATCCTCCGCGCTGTTCAGTTCCGTGAGGACAGCGGCCCGATGGCGCATCCGATCCGTCCAGAGTCCTATATCGCGATGGACAACTTCTACACTTCAACGGTCTACAACAAGGGCGCTGAGGTCATTCGGATGTATCACACGCTAGTCGGTGCTGAAGGCTTCCGTAAGGGCATGGACCTGTACTTCGAGCGTCACGACGGCCAGGCCGTCAGCTGTGATGACTTCCGCGCCGCCATGTCGGATGCGAATGCCTATGACCTGGCGCAGTTCGAGCGTTGGTACCTTCAGGGTGGCACGCCGGTGGTCACTGCGGCCGGTACATGGGACGCCCAAGCACGTACCTATACCCTGAAGCTGGAGCAGTCGTGCCCAGCAACACCAGGACAGGATGCCAAGTTGCCTTTCCACATCCCCGTCGCCGTCGGCCTGCTCGATGGTGAAGGCAAGGAGTTGGCTGCGACTCAGGTCCTGGAGCTGAAGGAAACTAGCGGCGAGTTCGTCTTCACCGACATCGACACACAGCCAGTGCCTTCGATTCTGCGTGGGTTCTCGGCTCCGGTTCGGCTTGAAGTAGAACAAAGCGACGCTGACTTGGCACTGCTGTTCGCTTTCGATACCGACAGTTTCAATCGTTGGGAGGCTGGTCAGCGCTTAGCCACCCGCGTGATTCTGGGCTTGGTGGAGGATCTCCAGGCAGGTAAGCAACCACAGGTTCCGGACAACCTGATCCAGGCGTTCCAGACGGTCTTCGACGACGCTGACCTCGAGGCCTCACTTAAGTCATACGCTTTGCGCTTGCCAGATGAAACCACCTTGGGCGCAGAGATGGCTGTAATCGATCCTGACAACCTGCACGTGGCTCGTGAGCTATGCGTGAAGGCCATCGCCTCTGCATTGCGTCCACAACTCGAGGCCCTCTACGCACAACTTGAGGACTCAGGTGAATACAAGCCAGTGGCAGCTGCTATCGGCAAACGTCGGATGCGCAACCTGTGCCTGGGTTACCTGTGCTCGTTGAAGGACGAAGCCGCCACCGCCAGAGTCGAAGCGCAATATCAAGCTGCCTCCAACATGACCGACAAGATGGCGGCTGTGGTGTGTGCCGCTCAACAGCCAGGCGAAGCTCGTGACCGAATGCTGAACGACTTCTTCACCACCTTCAAGGACGAGGATCTGGTTGTAGACAAATGGTTGGCGGTCCAGGCTGGCTCGCAAAATGACCACGCCTTGGCGGATGTCCAGTCGCTCCTGGAACACTCTGCTTTCGACATCAAGAACCCAAATAAGGTTCGTGCCTTGATCCGCACCTTCACGGGTAACCAGGTCAACTTCCATAAGGCCGATGGCAGCGGTTACGCCTTCATCGCCGACCAGGTGATCACCCTTGATGGCTTGAACCCACAGATCGCCGCCAGGATCGCCGGAGCATTCGCCCAATGGCAGCGTTTTGACGCTGGTCGCCAGCAGCTCATGGTGGAGCAGTTGGTGCGCATCTCGCAAGCTCCAGGGCTGTCTAAGGACACTGCTGAGATCGTCTCTCGTAGCCTCAAGGCTGCACAAGTAGCACGTTAGAATAATCACCTGAATCATGCGCATCCTCCTCGTCGGATCAGGGGCCCGGGAACACTCCCTCGCCTGGAAAATGGCTAGCTCCGAACTAGTTGACTCTTTTTGGACCGCACCCGGTAATCCGGGTACCGCCCAACATGGCACCAATGTCGATATCAAGGCATCTGATGTCCCGGAACTCGTCGCCTTTGCCAAACGTAATAGCGTCGATCTCGTTGTCGTCGGGCCAGAAGACCCACTGGTCAACGGCTTGGTCGATGCACTTGCCGAAGAGGGCATCGCAGCGTTCGGTCCGCGCAAGGGTGCGGCGGAACTCGAAGGGTCGAAGTCATGGTGCAAGGAAGTCCTGGTCCGACACCGGATCCCCACTGGGTCGTATCGCGCCTTCAGCTCCTTCAATCAAGCCGTGTCTTACCTCGAAGGTGGAGTT
>CAZJGH010000287.1:0-2587 GCA_964545405.1 uncultured Planctomycetales bacterium | reverse complement strand
CTACCAGAACACCAACATGCTCGGCCAATTGCCCGCACCCCTCGACAATGCCGCGCGCGACAAGCTGATAGCCATCCTTGAAGCTGAAGGCTAAGTAGCCAGGAGCGGCGTTACAGTGCCTTTCGTGGAGGCAGTACGGCGTTGGACACCAGGAACCCGGTGACCAATGCGGTTGCGGTGATGCCAACACGGAACATCGCTTCGACGCCAGCTAGTACGTCGCCATTGGCAACGCTCTCGAGGGACAGGAAGCCAGTCGCACCAGGTACCAGGATCAGGATTCCAGGTAGGCGCACGATCAATGAAGGTCGGTTCTTCCAGCGCGCGAACACGTTCGAGAACACGCCGGCAATCAGGGCACCGAGGAAGATGCTCGCTTCGAGACCAAGTTCGGCTACACCAGCCTTGAATGCCAAGTAGGGCAACATCACCGCAGCTACAGTCCATGGAAGGTCACGCCGTGCGGCCTTGAAAAGGATTCCCAAGGTCAAGCCGGCTACGACCAGGGCGAGCGGTTGCACCCAGCCTGGAAGTGCAGTGGTGGCGGCGGCGGCGTAACCGTCCACGCCCCACAGTCCGACGATCTGTTGACCGAACAAGACGCCCATCGTCAGCATCAGGAAGGTAATCATCGCTCCGGCCAAGCGTGCGACACCGGACGCTGGATGACCGAGCGCAAGTTCAGTCGCACCGATCGCGATACTGAATCCTGGTACCAGCACGATGATGCCAGCAAGCGTGGCGATATCAGAGGAAGCTCCGATGGCGGCCGCCAAAGACAAGGTAGTCAAGCTGACCAGCAGTGCACCTAGTGGTTCGAACAAGCGGCCGATACTCATGCTCTTGGCGGCGGCCAGATACAACAGCCCGAGCATCGTGCCCGCCGCACCGGACAGGAACATCTCCGGCACGCCACCACCGAAGAAGGTGGCTGCCATCGCCGAGGTGATGCCGAAACACAGGAACGTCACCCACTTCCTATAAGGCGGTGCTTCAGCGTGGATGCGGTCGACCTGGGCAGCACCTTCGAGGAGTGAGACCGAACCGTCGACCACGTCGTTGAACAACTTGTCGAGTTTCGACAGTTTGGAGAGATCGAGGTCGTGGGAGTAGACCCGTTGCAGGCGCGCGAAACCGCGTTCACCCGGAAGGTCGTAGGCGTAGAAGATCGCGGAAGGCGTGCTGAAGAAGCTTCCCTTCAAGCCCAACTCCTTCGACATCACTATCAAGACCTCATCCAGACGATTGGCAGGAGTTCCATAACGATGCAACGCAGCCCCGAGCTTCGCCACGAAGGCGATGCCCTGCTGATTGCGGTCGAGTTCTTGTTGTGGGGTCACGGCTTTTTTGCAGGCGGATGAGGTGTCTGGAACCCAATATTGTATCTGGAGCAGCAATAGCTGCCTAGACGCTGGCAAGGGGGAACTGACAAAGTACCCTCCAATTTCCTAGACTGGCGCGGTGGCACCTAGACCCACCTACCGAGAATTAACGCCCGCCTCCCTGATTGGCGGGGTCCTCGTCGGCGCGCTGCTCAATATGGGCATCTGCTTCGCCGGCTTACAGATCGGATTCACCATCGTCGGCAGCACCGTTGCCGCTGTGCTTGGCTTCGGCATCCTGCGCGGGATACTGCGCAAGGGCAGCATCCTCGAGGTGAACATCTTCCAGACCGTCGCCAGCTCGGTCAACACGGTCAATGCCGGTGTCATCTTCACCGTGCCGGTGCTGTTCCTGCTCGGCTTTGAGGATGACATCAACTACGCGGCCTTGCTGCTCGC
Organism: uncultured Planctomycetales bacterium; assembly: GCA_964545405.1. Taxonomy (GTDB): domain Bacteria; phylum Planctomycetota; class UBA1135; order UBA1135; family UBA1135. The sequence goes on along the minus strand of CAZJGH010000287.1, from coordinate 806 downwards.
GGCGGTCGCTGGCTCCGCGCTCGGTGTCATGTTGATCATCCCGCTGCGCAAGCAGATCATCGATTTCGAACGTCTTCGTTTTCCCGAAGGGACCGCGGTCGCCACCATCCTGCGATCACCCGGTGCCGGTGTGCAGAAGTCGATGCTGCTGCTCGGCGGCGGGGCGGTCTCCGCCTTCACCATCTTGATGGTCAAGGAGGGGCCATGGGCCGAGAACGTCGATCTGGGATCGATGATCGGAGTGCCGGCAACCTTCAACCTAGTCTTGGCAGTAAGCCTGCTGAGTCTTGGTGCGGGATTCCTCGCCGGTCGCGGCGGTCTGGTCGTGCTGTACGGAACCTTGCTGAACTTCTGGGTGCTGATCCCTGCCGCGCTTATGCGCGGTTGGTTGCCTGCGGGCGTCGGCAATAGTGCCGAGCTCTCGGTTGATGTCTCGACCCTGACATCGCTCACCCATGGTGATGCAGCGGAGACCTTCTTCGGCAAGTTCAGTCACTTCACCTCGCGCCACGTCGGTATCGGCATGATCCTCGGCGGTGCTCTGGCCGGCATCATGCTGGCCGCTCCGGCGTTGAAGGCTGCAATCGCCTCGCTGCGTCAAGGCGGGGGTGAAGGCGGCGAGAGTGAGGAAGTTTCCCTTTCTGTCTTGAAGTTCGGCTCAGGCATCGGCCTGCTGCTGCTGTTGGGTGCCACCAAGTTGGCCGGCGGCGACTCGGTGAGTTGGGTACAGGCAGTGTTGGTGATGATCGCTGGAGGAGTGTGGTTGTGGGTCGTTACAACAAGGCCACTCGGGCCTGTGTCGTTCT
>CAZJGH010000286.1:0-2604 GCA_964545405.1 uncultured Planctomycetales bacterium | reverse complement strand
GCCACTCCATCAGCATCTTGGCAGCGTCGTCGTACTTGAGGCGTGGGAACTCACGATCCCATCCTTCCAGTAAGGCCGGATCACGTTCGAGATCCTCCAAGTCAGACTGGTTGTGCTTCAAGACCTGTTGCAAGGTGTAACGCAACATGTTCTCGGCGACGTCACAGACGTCATCCAAGTCAGCGAACGCGATCTCCGGCTCGAGCATCCAGAACTCGGTCAGGTGACGGCGAGTCTTTGACTTCTCGGCGCGGAAGGTCGGCCCGAAACAATAGACCTTACCCAAGGCCATCGCACTTGCCTCGGCATAAAGTTGGCCAGACTGGGTCAGATACGCGGTCTCGTCGAAGTACTTGGACTCGAACAGTGTCGAAGTTCCTTCGCATGCGTTGGGAGTGAAGATCGGTGAATCGACACACATGAAACCGTCGTCATCCAAGTAGTCGCGGAACGACTTGAGGATGCGATGGCGCAGGCGCAACAACGCCATCTGGCGCTTACTTCGCAACCACAGGTGCCGGCGGTCCATCAGGAATCCGGTGCCATGCTCCTTCGGGGTGATCGGATAAGGTTCAGCCACCTGCACGACCTCGAGATCGGTCGCAACGACCTCGACTCCACCCGGCGCACGCTCATCTGCCTTGGCCACGCCGTGCAGGATGAGGGACGACTCCTGGGTAAGCGCCTTGGCTGCCTCGAAAGCTGCTTCCGGGACGGCATCCTTCTTCACGATGCATTGGCAGATGCCGCTTCCGTCTCGCAACAACAAGAAAAGCATCTTGCCCTTGCCACGCTTGCTGTACAGCCAACCTTTAAGAGTGACGGATTGCCCGTCGTGGGATTTCAATTCGTTTACGCGGACCATGGGTGTGGTGATCTGAATCAGGAAAGTTCAGTCAGTCTGCTGATCAAGGGAATGATGTGTATGACGGATCAAGTTCAACGGCCCCGATAGTATCGCCGATGACTTCGACGCTTCCGCGGACCTGGACGCCATTACGCAAGGCCGAAACCTGGACCATAGCCGGGTCGATGTCGAGTTGGGATTCATCGTCATCGATTGCGACGGACAAATACCCTTCTTCACGCAAGTAACGAGTAGCGATCGCGCGGACGACCTGCTCCCGTGATGGTGGCTCGACAGCGGCTGCCACCGGTACGGCGACCACATCCTCGAGTCGCACCAGGTCCTTGTGCAACTGCTCGAGTTCTGCGCGTACGTCATCGACAGCGAGGGCTTCGAGCTCTTTAGCCAACGCTTGCACTCGATCAGGCAGGAATGCCAAGGTTCCTAGCTCACGCAATTTCTCCTCGATGGTGGTCAAGCGCGCACGCTGCACCCACAGCAGGCCGAAGGTGCCGGCAAGCAGTAGACAAACGACTACTAGCAACGAAATTTCGAGCGCGAATTCCATCAGGATGTGAGGTCTTGGACCTTGGCCAAGGATACCGTCGCCTTCAGGCTGACTCCAGGGAGCCGCGTGAACACCCTGCGCAGGCTTAGGATGGCAGCTCCCATGCGCGCCCGCCTCCTCTTCACCGCGATCTTCGCACTGCTATGCCTGCCATTGTTCACCCTGCAGGCCAACAACCAACAATTGCGCGCCCAGGCTGTCCAGGCCAACCTAGGTGAGGTCGATCTACCCAGCGACGGCACGCTGATCGTCTCTTGGCCGACTGCTGCAGATGAAGTAGAGCTACACCGGGACGCCTTGCGCGCTGCGACCCGACTATCCCTGGATACCGACATCCCATTCGATCAGGAAAGCAGTTCCTTCTCCCTCCTTCTCGGACCTTCACCAGAGCGCAACTCCCTTGAGGTCGGTTTCACGGCTTCTCATCTGAACCTGACATTGGCCGCCACCGACGAGCCACAGGCATTCAGTACGCGCCTTGGTAGCCGTTGGGCCTTGCTGCCGCCGCTGCTCGCGATCCTGCTGGCTTTCTTGACCCGACGCACGTTGCTCTCCCTCGGGTGCGGAGTATTGCTTGGCGTAGGCATCGCGATTGCCGGAACCGGTGGAGTCGCCGACTTCTTCAACCTGTTGTTCGTCGACATCCTGTGGGGACGAATCCTGTCGGATTCATTCCATCTATACATCCTCGGCTTCGTGATCATGTTGTCGTCGACCGTGGCGGTGATCACCCGCATGGGAGGCATCGATGGCATGGTGCAGAGCCTTATCAAGTTCGCACGCAACTCCAGGAGTGTCCAGGCTGTCGCCTACTTCCTCGGCCTTGGGATCTTCTTCGATGACTATGCCAACACCATCGTGGTCGGTAATTCATGCGGCCCCCTCTTCGACCGCCAAAAGATCTCGCGCGCCAAACTCGCGTATATCGTCGACAGCACGGCAGCTCCAGTCGCAGGCGTCGCGGTCCTCTCTACTTGGGTGGCGTATCAGATCAGCACATTCGCTCCACAGCTGCCGACCGTCGGGATGGATTCCTCGGATGGTTACGGCCTGTTCCTAGAGACTATCCCCTATCGCTTCTATTGCCTCCTTGCCTTGTTCATGGTGGGAATCGTCATTTGGCTTCAACGTGACTTCGGTCCGATGTTGGATGCAGAACGCAATACCAGCCGCACTGACGGCAAGGCAC
>CAZJGH010000285.1:0-2624 GCA_964545405.1 uncultured Planctomycetales bacterium | reverse complement strand
CGCTGGTCTACCGGGTCAGGCAGCAACATGCTGGACGTGACCTGGATCACGACACAGATCATGAATAGGATGAAGGCCATCGTCATGAAGCCGCCGGGAGCTTGGTTGACGATGGAATCAGGATCGATCGTCTTGAGGGTGAAGACCAGCGCACCGAGCAAGGACCCCGTCATCAAGGTGATGGTCGCGCCTCGGGAACTCGCTCTTCGCCAGAACACGCCAAGCACGAAAACGCAGGTGATCGGCGGGGCGATGTGGGCGATGATGTCGTTGAGTGCTTCGAACAGGCTTTGGTAGGAGTTGATCGCAGGAACCAACAGCACCGCGACCACCAACGCTACCGCCGCAGCGATGCGCCCCGTCGCTACCAACTTGTGGTCGCTCAGTGACGGGTTGAATCGCTTGACCAAGTCGTAGCTGACCAAGGTCGAGATCGAGTTCAGTGCGCCGGACACCGTGCTCATCAATGCTGCCATCAACGCCGCGACGATCACTCCGCGAACACCACTCGGCAGGAGCTCCGTGATCATCGCGCCGTAGATCCCCTTGGAGTCGACTCCATCAGCAGTGCTCGGCAGGCTCGAAAGGTCAAGGCGTCCGTCACTGAACAGCGCGAATGCGAACAGGCCAGGCATCACGAACAGGAACACCGGTAGGATCTTGATCAAGCCAGCGAAGATCGGGCCTTGACGGGCGTGGTGCTCGTCCTTGGCACCCAACACACGCTGGACGATGGTCTGGTCGGCACACCAGTACCAGATTCCCAGCACCGGATAGCCGAGGAAGATGCTGTACCAAGGCATTCCGCTTGGATCGCCGTGGGGGCGCAGCATCGACAGTTTCGATGAGGCCTCCTCACGCGCAAGGATCAGCTTCAAGTTGCGCCAACCATCCCATCCACCGGGTGCGTCGGCGCTACCACCTAGTTGCCAGAACGCGAAGCCAGTAATGAGCATGGCGCCGAGCAGTAACACTACGGTCTGGATCGATTCGGTGATGACTACCGCGAGCAATCCGCCGACGATCGTATACAGGCCGGTCAAGGCGCACAGCACGGCGATGCTCCACATCATCGGGATTCCGAGCAAGGTCTCCAGGATGATGCCGCCAGTGAGCAACGCGAAGGCGATGTGGATCAAGATGGCCGTGAGTACCGAAACTCCTGCGAGCCAGTCGCGGCAACTTCGGTTGTAGCGTTGCTCCAGGAAATCCGGCAGTGTCGAGATTCCAGAACGGATGTAGAACGGCGCGAAGAACAAACCGAGCATGACCAAGGTCAGGGCCGCCATCCACTCGAAGTTGCCGTTGAGCAACCCGGTGTCGAACCCGCTTTGAGCCAGGCTCACCAGGTGCAAGGTCGAGATGTTGGTGGCGAACAGCGCTAGGCCGATGGTTCCCCAGTTCAAGCTCTTGCCCGCAAGGAAGTAATCACTCGCCTCACCTTGGCTGCGCTTATGGCGCAACGCTGCGTACAACCCGATCGCGACGATGCCGATCAGGTAGACGACCGCGACCGCTAGATCGATTCCTGCCAATCCCAAACCCGACTCGGCAGGGATGCTGTCCGCGGTCGAGGCGGGGGTGTAGCTGGCGGCACCGGAAAAACCCATGCCGCCTAGATTACAAGCTTACTTGAGGACGAAGGTGTTCATCACCGCGCCGAGTACCCCGAAGATCGAAATACCTGCGATAAGGCCGGAGATGATCGGGATCAGGTAGAACTCAGATGACTTCTTGCCCTTCTTCATCCAGATGGCAGCTATCACCGCGCCGATGAACATCGACAATGGATAGTTGAACGGCAGGATCAAGCCAAGTCCCAGGCCTGTGGCGGAAGGCAGCCAACCACGCTGCTTGGGCAGCAGCAACTCCAAGGCGAGCATCGCGGTACCTAGTCCTAGGCCCCATACGATCATGGTGACGTGCATCGGGTGCATGGCACTGAGGCCGCCGCCGGTCATTACCTTGGCGATCGCCATCCACGCTTGGGCGGCTGGCGCCGGGAATTGCGGAGTGACTGAAGTCCCGTCAGCGAGTTCACCGGTCATCACGGTGGCATCAGGAACCAGGAGGTAGAAGCCGAGTACCGTTGCGGCAGTACCGGCAGCGATACCCCAGATCTGCGCGATGAACTGGCGGCGCGGGTTGGCGCCCAGCAAGTAACCTGACTTCAGGTCGTTGAAAAAGTCGGCAGCACTGCCCGCCGAGTTGGCGGTAATCGATGCTGACATCAGGTTGGCGCTGGATGACTGCGGCATGATGGCGCCGAAGGTCAGCTGCATGATCTTGCCCATCGCACCGACGGGAGTGATATCGGATTCGCCCGTGGCGCGGGCTGCGACCATCGCCAGGAAGAATGTCAGGCCTACAGCTAGGAGCCCGAAGTAGAACGGAATGCCGAACGCTAACTGTGCGATAAGAATCGCGGCGATGCCGGAAATGGCGGTTCCGCCGACGAACCAGCTACCCGGCACTTCTGTGTCCTTGACTATCTGCGGGATGTCATCGCCGTTGCCCTTGCCGAGGCCCGAGAAGGCACGCAGGATCGTTCGCCATTGGGTGAAGAACTGCAGGATTCCATATGCGAGCATGATCGAGACCCCGAGCCATAGCCCGACTTCCTT
>CAZJGH010000284.1:0-2649 GCA_964545405.1 uncultured Planctomycetales bacterium | reverse complement strand
GGGCAGCAACACTGCTTGGATCCAGGCGGGAAGCCTCGGCGTAGTGAACGCCTGCGCCGACAAAGTCGCCGCGCTCGAAAGCGTCGTCTCCCATGTCAACGTAGCTCTGGGCAACCAGAGCGTTCTTCTGTTTCTTCGCTTCGATTAGAGCCGCAGCGCTTTGGGCGTTTGCCTCTTGCTGGTTCGGATCTTGCTCTACGATTTGTGGAGCATCATCGGCGAGTTGGTATTGACCATCTTCAATCTCTGTTTGCGGATTAGTGCAAGCAGCGAGAAACAAAAATGGGAGCAACAGTTTCTTCCTGTCAGGGCGCATCGAGTTCTTTATGGAAGGGGCGGTAGCTGGGACAAATCCCCGGATTGGGGAAGCAGTCGCAAGTGTGCAGGGAATTAGCGGCTTACAAACGAAGCCATGGTGGACCGGTGACCAAAGCCACGGGCCGACCAGAGATTATGGCGACGCGCGGCTACGCGTCAAAGGTGGGTTTGATAGTTCTACAAGAAGTCCAAGTTTCAATCACTCTGGGACAAACATCCGGTGATCAATTAGCAAGGCCAAGAAACCGCATTGCGACCTTAATGTCTGCCCAGCATTCAGCTTTGCGACTCGGTTCATAGAGCAGGAAAGCCGGGTGATAGGTCACTAGTACATTGCGGCCGTCATGCGGCCGTTTGTGCATTTTCCCACGTAATTGGCCGATTGGAGCGGTTGTTTGGAGCAGGTGGTGGGCGGCTGGACGCCCTAGAGCGATAATCAGCTCTGGATTTACCGCTGAAATCTGCTGCTCCAAGAAGGGCGTGCAGGCTGCAACTTCCTCCGCCAGGGGATTTCGATTCTGTGGCGGCCGACATTTGACCACATTGGCAATAAAAACCTCTTGGCGCTGCAATCCCATGCCATTTTCGATGATCTTGTCGAGCAATTGGCCGGATGCGCCGACGAACGGGCGCCCAGATCGGTCTTCCTCGGCCCCAGGTCCTTCGCCGACGAACATCAATCGAGCGTCTGGATTGCCTTCGCCCGGCACCGGCTTCTCGCGCTGGGAGCTGAGCTCGCAATTCCGACAGTCAGCAATTTCCGCGACGATAGAGGATAGGTCGGCTGGTTCACTGGCCGGGGCAGATGGGGCAGCAGCACTTGGGTTACTGGTTACAGCTGGTGGTACGCAATCCAGTCCAGCTTCGACCATGCCTTCAAGCAGGCATTCTGCCGCAGCACGGCGGAGGAGGTCGGCAGGTGGCGTACCGGTCATGGCGAGTATTCTGCCATAGCGCGGATGGCGCGCTCAAGTTTGCCAAGCCCGACTCCAGAGGTTATTCTCTCCCGGTTAGGAGAAGCAGATGGCCCCAAGAAAACGCGAATTATTGGATGTTCTACGCCAGCGGGAAGACCGCGAGGGGAACCCCAATTCGCCTGCTCCTGGCGGTCCATACCGTCCTCAACGCTCTTTCGATTTCAGCCTACCCCCCGCAGCACTGAAGATCGCTGGCGGCGCGTTAGTGCTGGTTTTGGTCGTTTGGGGCATGTACAGCTTCTTCTTCGGGCCCAAAGAGGTCCACTACGGCGTGTTGGCCAATCGTTACGACGTGACCCGGCAGGAACAGGGTGCAAAAGATGGCCGCGCTTTGGTGAATCTACAGTATGATGACGTCAATCTGCTGCAGGTGTCCGACGCTTCGGGGCAGGTTCAATTAGCGCTATTCGTGGGTCGCGAAGCCGATTCCACCGCCCTACACGACACCCTCCAACGAATCCAAAACACTTCCCCTGAGGGGAGCGCTGGTGAATTCCCATTTCGGGGTGCCAGCATCGAGCCACGGCCAGACTCGTCCGACTGAACCACTAAGAACTTAGACCAATGTCCATCCACAAATCCTTGAACCTCGGTGGCGGTATCGCCTCCGAGCGCTCTGTTTTCACCCGCCGCGAGCGGATTGACAAGCTTATGGATAAAGGTGAGTTTGAAGAAGGTGGTAACCCTCTCGGCTTGCCTAAGGTTCGTACCACCTTCCGCACCATGACCAAGCGTCAGTTGCGTGCGATCGCTGCAGCCGAGCGTGAAGCTGCTATCGCCGAAGCCGAGGCCGCTAACGCTGCCTTGCGTGCCGCTGAAGCTGCAGGTGAATTGCCACCCGAAGAGCTCGCCGCAGCTAAGGCTGCCGCTGAGGAGGCTGCGATCGCTTTGGCAGCTGCTGAAGAGGCAGACAGGGCCGCATCCAAGGCAGAAGCCAAGGAAGCCGCCGATGCTGAACCACAGCTCGATGAGGATCCGGGCAGCGTTCCTAGCGCTGGCGATGAATCAGCACCTGATGCTGAGCCGGAAAACGAGTAAGTTCAGCTTGCTCCCCCTAGGGCTTGTTAAGAAAGCCATACGCCCCGGATCGGCACTCAGTGTCGCCGGGGCTGTTCACATGCTGCAGTCGTGACGACTCCGGAAGACACCACCGTCCACGTTGACGAGATCTTTCTCAGCCTTCAAGGTGAAGGACTGGAGAGCGGGCGTGCGCAATTATTCTTGCGCCTGGGTGGCTGTCCATTGCGCTGCGACTATTGTGACACCCCGAGGTCGTGGAACCCGGGTGAGAAACGCTCCATTCCGGAAATAGAGGCCGAACTCGACAGTCTACTGGTTGATGCCGGCCTGACTC
>CAZJGH010000283.1:0-2650 GCA_964545405.1 uncultured Planctomycetales bacterium | reverse complement strand
CGTTTGCCGCGATGGAATAACGGCGCGACCACCGTCACGTCATTGAGATGAGTGCCGCCTCGGAAAGGATCATTGAGGATCACCACATCGCCAGGACCAGGTTCGAGTTCACGCAACAGGGCCGGGACGGTGCTGTGCGCGCTGCCTAAATGCACCGGGATGAATGCGGCGTGAGCTACCAGGCGCCCGTCGGTATCGAGTAGAGCACATGAGAAATCCAGGCGCTCCTTGATGTTGGGGGAGACTGCACTGTGCTTCAGTGCCGTACCCATCTCATCGGTGACACTGGCGAACAGGTGTCGGAACACGAACAAGGCTGGATCACGTTTGGCCTGACTCATGATTCACGCTCCAATACTAGGCAGTTCAAGCCATCGATTCGTGCACGCCAACCTGGCGGCACCAAGGTGGTCGCCGAATACTCAGCCACCACTGCCGGTCCAGCAAGGAAATGACCCGGCTTCATCGACTCACGGCGATGCCAAGGGCACATGAAGCTGCGGCCGGCACTGCCGAACCAAGTTCGATGTCTTGCGAATTCCTGTGCCTCCTTGCGCCTGGTCCTGCGCCGCTGCCAAGGTGAGGCAGTCGGCCCATCGACAGTGACATTGGTCGCCACCAACTCAACCGGTTGATCCTCGCGGGAATATCCGAAACGACTGCGATGCTCCTCATGGAAGCGCTTCAAGAGGCTTGGTCCATCCTCCAACATGATGATCCCGGCCTGACCAGCACCACGCAGCTCGACTTGGCGCTTGATCGTGATGGTCGAACGCTTGATCCCTTCGGCTCGCAGCGCCTCTATCCCAGCCTTCACTTGCGGTGCGAACAAGGTCGCACGTCGGCGTGCAGTTGGCAAGCTCTCCAAGACCGATCGGGTGTAACTCCGGCGTGCAGGAGAGCCGATCAACCCGAGGGCAGAAAAGGCGCCAGCTAACGGCGGCACGACCACTCCGCGCATCTCAAGATTGGTAGCCAACCATGCCGCGTGTAATCCTCCAGCACCACCGAAGGAATAGAGCACAGCTTGACGTGGATCGCGCCCTTCGGCCAGCGACACCTGTCTTAACGCACGCTCCATATCCGCAGTGGCGATGCTCAATACCTGCTTGGCAGCTTCAGATGCCGACAATCCTGCCTGCTCACCAAGACATTCGAGCGCCTGCTTGGCTGCCTTGGCTTGCAGTTCGAAATCACCACCAAGGAAAGCGTTTGCTTGAAGTCTCCCGCACATCAGATGAGCATCGGTGACGGTAGCTACTTCGCCACCGCGCCCGTAGCAAGCCGGCCCAGGGACAGCACCGGCCGAATCAGGGCCGACGCTGATCGCACCGCCACGATCAAGGCGCGCGATGCTGCCCCCACCAGTACCCACGGTATGGATCGGAAGGCCTCGTGCCAACAAGTCCAACCGCCCGACCTGGAGAGGGCGGGTCTCTGGCAATGCCGTCGACAGCCATGCGACATCGGTGGATGTTCCACCCATATCGAGGGTCATAAGCTGCTGGTCGCGGCGCTGGCTGGCCAAGGAAAGTGCGGCACTCAGGCCTCCGGCCGGCCCCGATAAGGCAAGGTGAACAGGGTGCTCGACTGCGGCGTCGACACTGGCGGTCCCTCCGTCCGAACGCATCAAGCGCAGTGAAGAGCCAACTCGCTGCTGTGATAGCTTGCTTGCCAGGGAGGTCAATGCCAAACGCACCACCGGAGATAAAGCGGCATCAGCCCAAGTGGTGGTCGCGCGCTCGTATTCACGTACTTCAGGGGCGACTTGATGAGACAGCATCACCGGCACGCCAAGTTTCTGTAGCGCCTTACCGAGCTGCTGCTCATGCTGCGGGTTGCGGAAGGAGTGCAACAAGGCTACTGCGATAGCCTGCGGCTTCTTCTTGGCCACTGCCGCTACGACCTTGGCTACTTCCTTGGCCGTCATCTTTCTGACCACTGCGCCACTCGCATCCAAGCGCTCGCTGACCTCGACTATCCTGCCGCTTGGCATTACTGGTCGAGTGGCGGCAGCCTCAAGAGCGTAGACCTCGTCGCGGTCCTGGCGTCCGACCGCCAGAAGGTCAGCGAACCCTGCCGTCGTGACGAAAACCACCTTGCCGAGTTCACCTGTCAACAAGGCATTGGTGGCATGGGTAGTGCCATGCACCAACTCGATGGTTGCACCTTCATCGCTTAGTAGGTCGACTGCATCCAGCACTGCACGCGATGCATCCTCTCGAGTCGTAGGAAGCTTGGCGAGTTCGAAAGCACCATTGGCATCGATGCTGACGGCGTCGGTGAAGGTTCCACCGGTATCGATACCAAGACGCTTCATGACCGACCTAAGCTCTACTTGCCGAATGCGATGGCACAGTTCTCAAGTCGTGCCCCGTTCGCATCAGCGACCGCGAACCGGCCGGCGCCACGCATGCTGGCTGAACCGTATAGACCATCCTTACGCACTGCGTAGAAGGTCAATCCGAAGTTAGGCTGGCCGTCTTTCCATAAGGCCGGTTGCCAACGTGCACCGCGCTCGGCCTGTTCGGCTACCCGCCGCAAGGCGAACAGGCACGCCTCTTCCGGGGTGTCGCCTGCGCGCATCCGCTCGATCACCAACCATGAACCACCAGACAGGATCGCGGCTTCGCCACGCCCAGTGGCGCCG
>CAZJGH010000282.1:0-2682 GCA_964545405.1 uncultured Planctomycetales bacterium | reverse complement strand
GGGTGGAGGGGTGGTCGAAAGCCCAGCTTCAGGGCGGGCGCTGAAGCTGGCACATCGGGTAGTGTTCCTTGACTGCCCGCTGGCCGAGCTTCTTCAACGTCAAGAACAGGAACCGCGGCCGCCACTTACCGAGTTGCCACTCGCTGATGAGATCGAGTTCCTGCTGGCTCAGCGCAGGCCTAACTACCAGGATTGCGCCGATTTGGCTGTTTCCAACGCTGATAGCATCGAAGAAAGCGTCGAACGATTGCTGTCGAGCCCCGTACTGAAGTTATTCCCTACATGATTCCGATGAATATGTAGTTTCAATTGTTAGACTAATAGACGTGTTCGCCCTGCTGCTGAGTTTCCCACTGTTGTGCCTCCAGGCCAGTGGTCCCGAATTGCCAGAAGTCCTGCGTGCGGAACCAGCTACCACTGCCGCGTGGGGAACCGCGAAGGATTCAAGCCTCGGTGCCGAGCAGCGTTTGGAGGCTTCCGAGTTGATAGTCGGTCGGATCATCACCTTGCCGGCGGCTGAGCAGTTGCCTTTCCTTTTGGAAGCTCAAGGTGCTGGCGTGCTGACTTCCGATCTGCAAGCCGTGTGGCGTCACCTGGATGACAGTTGGGAACTTCTCGAGACTAGGTTGATCGAAAGTCTGTTGCTGCCACTGCCGGCCAACAAGAATGTCGTTCGCGGGGCCCTGCTCGCATCTGGAGAGTTGGCATCCTCCGATGTCGGACTGATCGAAGGTGTCAGCGTGTTTCTCGATCGCCAGAACTTCGCGGCCGACTCCCGGCATGCATTGCACAACCTCACTGGTCGGCAGTTCGCCGACCGCAATGAGTTCCGCTCGTGGTGGGAAGCTTCAAGCACGCTCGGTCGTGAGGCTTGGCTTGAGTCAGCTATCCAAGAGCGTAAGGCCGAGGAGCTCGATGACTGGCGTTTCCACCTGAACAGCAACCCGTCCCACGATACTATCCTGCGCGGGTTACAGCATAGTCGTCAGGAGATCAGCGAATTAGCGCTGGCGTCCCTCAAGCTCTACGACTTCGCCGGTGCCGATGATGCCACTAAGGCGGCGATATCGGATGCCTTCCGAGTTGCTCTACAGGATGAGAAAGTCTTGGTGCAACGTAAGGCCCTTATGGAGTTGGTACCGCGGTTCCTCACTGGTCAGGATGCCCTGAAGCCTTTGCTGCGAGCGCTTGAGTTCGGCCACCCTAGTGAGAAGCAACCTGCTGCTCGTCTCTTGAAGCAAATCCAGCCCGCTGCAGTCGCCTGGGAAGGTGTACTGCGTGGCCTTGATGGGGTGTATCCGGCTGATGCCGAGGGGCCGGTCGGTTCCGAGAATGTGCGCATCGCCCTGTGGGCGAGCTTGAACTTCCTGTCAGCGAACGGTGGCGCTCCAGATGTCGGCGCTGTCGAACTGCGTTTGCGCCAAGCATTGGCCGTCGAGAACGATCAGGATGTCCGCGGTCATATCCACAGCGCCATCGGCACTGTGGCCGGCGAATCATTGCTGACGGTATTGGAGGGGATCGTTCTTAACGCAGATGCACCGCAAGCCGACCGTACCGATTCCCTGATCGCCATGACTGCCATCTCATTGCGCGTCGAGAAGACGGCTGCATTAGCGGGGCTGTTGCCGAACCTACTGGCCGACGTGCACGCACCAGTACGTCGGCAGGCGATCGAGAGCCTGAGCCAGCTCGGGTTGCCTGAGGCGCCCTTGTTGCTGATGGAGCGTCTGTCCCGTGAGAACGAGGTATTCCTGCAGAAACGAATATTGGCTGCCCTCAGCGGCAAACGCAGTGCAGAGGTCCTCGAACCCCTGCTTGTGTTCAAGCCTGCTGATGCGCTGTTCGATGATTACCGTCGAGCTTTGGTAGCGCAAATCGGTAGTGATCTGCCCGCCTTCAACCGCGCTTTCGAGTACTTCGATACCCAAGCCGACAGTCTTTTCCAGTTGGAGTTGGTCTTCCGTGTTGCCGAGAGTTTCCCTCTCGATGGCCTCGAGGTCGCGGATCAACAGGCGGTGAGTCGCCGCCAAGCGGTTGCCGTGTCTAAGTATCTGCTTCGCTTCGGTGTTCAGAATGGCAACAGTAATTACGCAGAAGACGCCGTATCCAGGCTGCGTGAGTGGATTGCCGCCGAGCCTAAGAATGGGTTGTGGATGGATTATCTGGTCGATCTGCAGCTCGATCGCGGCGAGGTAGCGGAGGCACTTCAGGTATTGCCTGGTTTGCTGGCGCTGCCCGATTACAACCTGTCACGCAAGTGGGAGCTGGGCCTCTATGCACTACGAAACGCTGCTGCCGGCCAGATGCTGGTCGAGGGGCGTCAGTTGTTCGACCTGCTGGATGGCATGGGGGAGGACATGCCTCCGGAATGGGCAACCTACGCCGAGCAGTTGCGTGGCCATTTCTCGGAGCTGGAGCCAGCCCCTGCGGAAGAGGCGCCTGTTCCTGAGGGTCCGACTGAAGACTCTCCCGAGGACGTCACTGGTGATGGCTCCAAACCTCCAGAAGGTGGTAATGAGTCGCCCAAGATGGCCACTTCTGGGCTCTAGTTACAGCTCAGCCGTGATTTGCCCATGTCGGTGCTTGACTGTGCCTGATGAGGGGTTAAACTTTCCGGCCTGAATCGCGGGGTGGAGCAGCTGGCAGCTCGTCGGGCTCATAACCCGGAGGTCGTAGGTT
>CAZJGH010000281.1:0-2685 GCA_964545405.1 uncultured Planctomycetales bacterium | reverse complement strand
GCGCGCCAACTTGGTCGTAGCTAACCAGGTCTCCTACGTCGGTGACTTCGACGTCGAGATCGCTTCCAGTGCTTCGATCGCTGACCCGATTGTGCGCGTCGCTAACGACGGCGTCTACCTCGACGTTCGCCCAGTAGTCACTGCAGACCGTCGCTTCGTATGGATCGACGTCCGTCCGACCGTGGCTAACCTGCAGCGTCCGATCCCTACCCTTCAGACCTCCCTAGGCGTAGGTTCACCGGTAACCTTGATGCTTCCTGAGCTTGAGCTGCAGAAGATCCGCACCCGTGCGATCCTGCCAGATGGCGGCACCCTGTTGCTCGGTGGCATGAACGTGATCAAGGAGCAGGAGATGGTCTCAGGTATTCCTTTCCTGAGCTCGATTCCTGTCCTGTCCTTCTTCTTCTCGCGTAAAGGCACCTACGAGTCCTACCAGAAGTTGATCATCTTGCTCACCGCGAACATCATCCTGCCTGAAGAGCACGAGCCGGAGAAGCTGCCGGCCGGCTTCTAAGACCGGGAAACCGAACGGCCGGAGGCGTATAGACGTCTCCGGCCGTTTTCAATCACACCGAGAACGATTCAGCCCTAAATCACATCCCTGGCATGCTAGCCCTCAGTTCCGGATTAATTCTCAGCCTCTTGGCGATCCCGCAAAGCGGCGCCGACTCCATGGCCATCAAGAATGCCGAGGCCGCCCGCGCCATCACGCGCGAATTCAGCCTCGACCACTGGTCAGAAAAACTACTTGAGCGCTCCCTCGCTGAGGCCACCAGCCCACAAGGGAGGTCCGAGCTCTTGCTCGCACGCTGCGACGTCCTACGCCTCAAGGCGGGACGCAAGATCAACGACAACGAACGTCTACCTGCGCTTGGCGATGCCGGCTCCGCTTACGTGGAGTTCCTCGCCAGTGGCCCTGGTGCCGAACGCACCGTCATGGCGCAGAAGAACCTTGGCGTACTGTCGAAGATGTATGGCGAGACCTTGATTCGCCTGATCGAGAGCGGCGACATCAGTGGTCCAGATCGCGCTGCTGCCGCTGCAACCGCCGAGGAGATCTTCAAGACCGCGTTGACCGGCATGAATACCGTGATCAACGACTGGGAAGGACTTGATGACGAGGACGAGGAGAAGAACCTCACTCGCTACACGGTCTACTTCCCCACCGTCTTCAACCGTGCGATGGTCTACCTGTACTGGGCTCAGCTTCATGAGCCTGGTTCGCTGGAACGTGATCAACGCGCCAACCAAGCTATCGATGCACTTGGCGACTTCGCCCTAGGTGCCCCGTTCCTGCAGTCGCAGCTTGCCTACAAGGCAATGGCTGATTGCTATGTGGCCCTTGGTGCCTACGAGGATTCGATCGACTACTTCGAGTATGTCCTCAGCAACATCGACCAGCTGCTCCAGGAATCCGGCAACGACCTCGATGCGACCTACACCGACATGCTCCACGAAGTCGTGCAGGAGACCGATCACGGCATGATGAAGATGCTGCAGCTGTCCGGTGATATCGGGCGCTTCTGGGAGGTCTACAACGGCATGATGGAATGGCTCGATGAAGAACGCATCGATCCAGGCCGTCCTGGCTACGAGGCGATGATCACTGCCGCTCTGCAGATGGTCGACGATGGTCGCGCCATTGACGCGATCGAACTCTCCAACCGCATCGCCGAAGACAACCAGAACAGTCCGCTACGCCTGCGCGCCAACGCCGTGATGGGCCGCGCGATTGCAGTTGCCCCACCTGGCGCTGACATCCCACTGGATGTCCTCTATGGTGCAGCTGAAGGTGCCTTCTACCAGAAGGACTACACCGCGGCTGTAGATGGCTTCCGCATGCTGATTCCGCGTCTAGCTGGTTCACGTGATGCCGACACCTACGGCGCTCATGCCTACTACCTGCTCGGTGTTTCCTGGGCACGTTTGGGCATGCCTCTGCTCGCTGCGGTTTCTCACCAAGTCGGGGTACTGGATTACCCAGATGACGAGGAATGGGCTGCCAAGAGTGCTGAGAAGTGGCAGAAGGCCGCTTCCGTGTTCTACAACTCGAACACCGCTGACACTGTCCTGGCTCGCTTCAACGATGATGCGGTCGCTAAGGTCCAGGAGTACGGCGTTGGTGGCGACGACCTGCAGTTCAAGCAAGCCAAGATCTCACATGGTCTGGCTACTGATGCGGTTCGTGCCAAGGAAGACGCCAGCAAGCTGAAGAGCCTTTACGCTAAGGCGATTCGTGACTACAAGGCTGTTGCCAAGGATAGCTCTAACTACGAGAAGGCCCTGCTCGCGATCGCGATCTGCGAAAACGAGAGCATCGGCTTCGACCCCAGCGCTGCTGAACGCGCCTTGCCTCTGCTGCGTGATTACCTAGACAACTACATCACTGACCCCGCGAATGAGCCACAGGATCCACGTCAGCGTAAGGTTCGTCGTGAAGGTGAGCCAAGTGCTGTCTTCTACCTCGGGCGCACCTACCGTGCGTTGGCCAAGGCTGGCGACAGGTCGGCTTGGATGAAGGTCCTTGAGACCTACGAGGGAATGGTCGACAAGTACCCGGACCAGCCCGACTTGACTCATGCTGCATTGAGTTACCGAGTTGAAGCATTCCTTCAACTCAGCCAAGAGAACGAGGCTGTCGCTGAGTACGAGGCGATGCTCGCCTTGCCGGCTGTGCAGGTTCGC
>CAZJGH010000280.1:0-2687 GCA_964545405.1 uncultured Planctomycetales bacterium | reverse complement strand
ACGCCATTCTTCGATGAAGAGACCGGCGAAGTCGTGACGTGGGACAGCAGTGTCGAGCACAAGGCTGCTACTTCACTGTCCGTCGCAGTGATTCCTATGCGTGACTGGAGCCAGTGGCTCGGTCTGTAGAGCGTAAGGGATAATCGCTAACCGGGCTGCTGGAGAAATTCTCCGGCAGCCCGGTCTTCTGTTAGGGTGGAAGCAGGGATAATCACCAACCATGGGTAACCAGGACTCCACTGCGGGAACTGGCACCATGCCTTTCTCTTCGCACTTGAACGAGCTGCGTCGCCGCCTAGGCCGCAGCTTGGTGGTCCTCGCCGTCATCTTCTTCGTCGGCTGGATGGGTTTCGGCGATGAGCTCAAGGAGTTCTTCATCCGCCCTCACCACCAGGCCGTCGCTGCCCTTTCGAGCTATGACCCGCCGGTGGAGATACCGTACAAGCTGCAGGTCCTTTCGCCACTCGAGGACATCTTCTACACCCTGAAGGTGAGTGCCTTGGTCGCCGTCTTGATCGGCTTCCCATTCCTGCTGTACCAGATGTGGGCATTCATAGCCACCGGGCTGCTCAAGCCGGAGAAGCGCGCCTTGATGCGTTTCCTGCCGTGGTCGGTGATCTTCGCCTTGATCGGGATCAGCTTCGGCTATCTCTTCATGGTGCCGATGATCCTGGAGTTCCTGTATGCGATTCCAAACCAGGACTTCGTGGTTCCAGCATATCGACTGCAGGATTACTTCTCGCTGTTCCTGATGTTCACCGCCGCCTTGGCGTTGGTCTTCCAGCTTCCGATCGTGATGATGGGGCTCGGCAGCATGGCCATGGTCTCGCCCAAGTTCTTCAGTAAGTATCGTCGGCACTTCATCCTCGTCGCTTTCGTGATGGGAGCCATGCTCACTCCGCCAGAGCCTTTCAGTCAGTTGTTGATGGCGACTCCGACCATCCTCTTGTATGAACTCGGCATCCTGTTGGTAGTGATCTCCAGCAAGTCGAAGTCGAAGAGCAAACCAAAGTCGGAGCCGAAGTCTGAAGATGCTGCAGGCGCAGCCGAGAAAGATGACTGATTCCAGTACCAAAGCTCCTTATGTGCCGAGTGCTGTGATCGTGTCGATAGGGGAGGAGCTCCTCGAAGGTCGGATTGCCGACACCAACTCGAGTAGTTTCGCTCGTGAGCTGTTGCTGCAAGGATTCCATGTCACTGCGATGTTCACCGTCGGCGATAGCCCTGGCGAACTGCACGGCCTATTGGAATCACTCGCTGGCACCACCGACGTCATCCTCACCACCGGTGGGCTTGGCCCGACAGAGGATGACCGCACTCGCGACGACGTCGCCGCTGTCCTTGGAGTTGGAGTGGTGCCGGTACCTGTGGAAGGTGCTACGTCTCGCCTGATCGAGATCTATGGTCGCTTCCACATCGGTGAAGCGACCGAGTCATTCCTGGCTCAGGCCACCATGCCGGCTGGTGCCATGCCACTTGAGAACCCGGTCGGCTCGGCCTGGGGTTTCATGGCGGACCTCGGGCATTCGCGGTTGTATTGCCTGCCCGGGCCGCCGGTCGAGTGCCTGTCAACGTATCGGGAAGGTGGAGTATTGGAGGACCTGCAACATCGTTTTGAAGCTGGAGCCGGTCTGGCCCACGGCGTGCTGCACACGGCTGGCGCACCAGAGTCCGTGGTCGAAGAACATGTCGGTGAGATGTTCGCTGAAGGTGGTAACCCGCGCTTGGGCATCACCGCCAACGCCGACAAGGTCTCGATCTCGGTATTGGCCCGCTCAGAGAATCCAACTGAGCCAGCTTCGGAGTTGCTTGAAGAAACGCTGGGTGAGTTGCAGCAGCGACTCGGACATCTGTGGTGGGGCCGGGATGCCCAGACAATGGCCAGCATCAGCGTCGACAACCTCCACGCTGCAGGGCAGACCTTGACGGTCGTAGAGTCATGTACTGGCGGTCGCCTGGCAGCGGCCCTGACAAGCGTCCCAGGCGCATCCAAGGTGTTCTCCCATGGATGGGTGACCTACTCGGATTTCGCCAAGCAACAGCAACTAGGAGTGCCCGCTGATCTTCTTGAGAAGCATGGTGCAGTGTCGGTCGAAGTCGCCGCGGCGATGGCGGCTGGGGCGAAGGAGGTTTCTGGCAGTGATTGGAGCTTGTCGATCACTGGTGTCGCAGGCCCTGAAGGAGGCACTGACGATAAGCCTGTCGGTACCGTTTGCCTGGCGATCAGCGGCCCAGGCACTGAATACGCGATCCGTCGCCAGCAGTTCACTAAGGCTGGGCGCGATGCGATTCAGCGCCAATCGGTGCGTGATGCCCTTGACATGCTGCGGCGGGCCATGGCTGGCTTAACTCCGCTCTCATAGGCGTATTCTCCCTGTTTCGGGGTTGCCGAGTTGCCCGCGGCTGCGTAGAATTCGCGGCTCGAATAACCTGGTGGTGTAATTGGTAACACAACTGGTTTTGGTCCAGTCATTTCAGGTTCAAGTCCTGGCCGGGTTGCCAAAAAAGGAACCGTCGCAAGTCTTGCTTGTGGCGGTTTTCTTTTTGGCCTCACGTCGGTAAGCCAGGCTGCTCACGGTTTGCGGTTCGCCTGGGAGTCAGCTCAGGAACCGCAGGGCATCGAAGAAATCGGTCATCTCACTTTCGGAGTACTCACCAAGGGTGGCTATCTGGGCTAGGCGTCGGCC
>CAZJGH010000279.1:0-2694 GCA_964545405.1 uncultured Planctomycetales bacterium | reverse complement strand
ACCAATCCCAACAAGGGCCGCAACGAGGATCCCAAGTTCGTCCCTATCACTTGGGATGAAGCCATGGAAACCATCGCGGACAAGGTGATCGAACTGCGCAAGAACGAGGAATCGCATAAGTTCCTGTACCTGCGCGGACGTTACAGCTACCTGAACGAGTTCCTTTATTCGGCGGTGCCGAAGATCATCGGATCACCTAACGGGATCAGTCACTCGGCGATCTGTGCCGAAGCGGAGAAATTCGGGGCATACTTCACCGAGGGTTTCTGGGGATACAGGGACTACGACCTCGAGAACACTCGCTACGTTCTGGCTTGGGGTGCCGACCCATTGGCATCCAACCGCCAGGTTCCCCATGCCATCAGTATCTGGGGGCATGTGCGGGATCAAGCGACGACGGCCGTAATCGACCCGAGACTTTCAGCCACTGCCGCCAAGGCAGACGAATGGTTGCCGGTCTTGCCGGGAGAGGATGGGGCGCTCGCAGTATCGATCGCTCACGTCATCCTCACCGAAGGGCTCTGGGACCGTGAGTTCGTCGGCGATTTCACCGGAGGCGAGAACCTGTTCAAGGTCGGTGAAGATGTAGCGCCGGAGGCGTTCGCCGAGACCGGAACCCATGGCGTCGTAGCCTGGTGGAACCTTGAGCTCAAGGACCGCACTCCTGAATGGGCAGAGAAACAGTGCGGTGTGCCTGCTGACCAGATAAAGAGAGTCGCCATCGGCTTCGCCAAGGCGGCACCACGTGCATTGAGTTGGGTATCACCCGGCACGGCAATGCAGGCCCGCGGTGGTTATGCGGCATTGGCAGCGCATGCCCTGAACGGACTTGTCGGCGGTGCCGATCACTTGGGAGGCTGCGTGCAGAAGACCAAGATCCCGTACAGCAAGCTTCCAAGTGTTTCCGACTACCAGGATGACCTGGCGAAGAAAGGCTCGAAGTACCCGAAGATCGACCAGCGCGGAACCCTGCCGTTCCCAGCACTGAAGAAAGGCAAGAGTGGAGGTGGCGTGGTCACCAACCGGACGGCCGATGCGATCCTCGATGGGGACCCCTACGACATCAAGGTGGCCATCGCCAACTGGTCGAATTTCGCATTCTCCTGCTCCGAGAGCGAGAGATGGGAAAAGGCCTTGTCTAAGTTGCCGTTCTTCGTGCACATCACGACCAACGCTTCGGAAACCACACACTTCGCTGATATCGTCCTACCTGCCGCCCATCAGCTGTTCGAGAAGTGGAGTTTCCTCACCGGTAAGCAGAACCTGCATGGTTACGCCACGCTCACCCAGCGGATGGTCGAGCCGATGTGGGACGTGAAGCAGGACGAGACCGAGATCCCTTGGATGCTAGCCGAGAAGTTGGCGGCGAAGGGATTCGACAACATGTTCCGCTTCTTCAAGGAAGTGTTCCCGGATCCGGAAACAGGTAAGCATCCTGAGACTGGCGCCGAGTTCGCGTTGAGTTCAGTGAAGAAGTACACCGAGGCGATGTGGAACCCATCCCACAAGGATTACGGCAAGTACGGGGACAAGCTGAATGGATGGGAAGACTTCGTCAAGAAGGGCGTATGGAACACGCACCGCTTCGAGCCAGGCAAGCTGCGCGGGCACTTCCACACCGCAACCGAGAAGTTCGAGTTCTACAGCGAGACCTTGAAGAAATCATTGACGGCTCATGCCGAGAAGCATGGCAAGACCGTCGATGAGGTCATGGAGGTCTGTAACTACGTCGCCAAGGGCGAGTTAGCGTTCGTGCCACACTTCGAGCCCGCCAAGCGCTGGGGCGACGAGAAGGAATTCCCGCTCATCTTCTTCGAACATCGCAGTCGCCTGAACCGCGAAGGACGTTCCGCCAACTGCACCTGGTACCAGGCGCATAAGAACGCCGACCCTGGTGACGAGAACTGGGATGACGTCCTCAAGATGAACCCTATTGACGCCCAGAAACTTGGGCTTGTCGATCGGGAAATGGTCAAGGTCGTGTCTCCCATCGGAGAGATCACGGTGCGCCTGAAGTACTGGGAAGGTGTCAGACCTGGGACCGTCACCAAGTGTTACGGCCAAGGTCACTGGGCCTACGGTCGCGTCGCTGCCCTTGATTTCCAGAAGAGGGTCGCCAGGGGTGGAAACAACAACGTGCTGCTGCCGGCCGAATACGACCGTCTCAGTGGATCTACTGCTCGCCATGGCGGCTGCGCTCGCGTCAAGGTGGTCCGAGTCTGATAACTGGAGGAAATGAAAATGGCTAAAAAACAATATGGCATGGTAATCGACCTTCACAAATGTGTCGGTTGCTCAGGGTGCGACATCGCTTGCAAGAGCGAGAACAACGTGCCTGCTGAGTTCTCCTGGTCGAACCACATCATCGAGACCACCGGCAAGTTTCCGGACACGGGGTATAGGTACATCCCGACTACCTGCAACCATTGTTCGGATGCTCCCTGTGTTGCGAACTGCCCAACGACCGCGATGTACAAGAGTGAGGACGGGCTTACTTTGCACGACTCCGACCTGTGCATCGGCTGCCGAGCTTGTCAAGTGAGCTGCCCTTACGGCGTGATCTACTTCAACGATCGTGAGCCGTTCGAGGAGTATCAAGAGGATGAGGTCGCGGTCATTCCCGGATGCACCTCAACTGGTGCTGATGATTGCGGCAAGATCAAGGAGCCGATACCTCACTACAACCCTGAGCGT
>CAZJGH010000278.1:0-2718 GCA_964545405.1 uncultured Planctomycetales bacterium | reverse complement strand
GTCTCAGCGGTTACGCCTTCACGAACCTCAACACCGACGAGCTCGAGCATCGAACGCATGTCGTTGGCGTTGTACTTGCCGAAGCCATTACCGAGCAATGCGGCGACAGGCTTGCGGGAAGGATCGTAAACGGCGTTCAGGATGATGTCGTCGGCGCGAACCGGATCGTACTGATCAACCTGGGAAAGTACCGAAGCCTGTGAACGGCCGGCCTCGACCTCAGTGATGCGCAACTTGCCCTTCACCGCGTTGGTGTTGGCGTTACGTACTTCGAAGGTCATGCCGACGGTCACGCGGTCATCCGCGCCACGGTCGATCCAAGCGCGACCAAGTTCTGGGCTCACAGCCAAGATGGTGCCATCAGGGCTATCGGAGCGACGGGCAACCTCGTTCAAGCGACTTGAGAGGATGTCGTTACGCTGAGCCAAGATGCTGAGCTCACTGGCAGAATCACGTGCCTGTTGATCCAACAGCTGGTTAAGGCTGGTGATCTCAGACTCACGCTCACGCAGCTGATCGCGTAGGGCATCGCGAGTGCGCTCGATGTCGACGATCTGGCCATCCTTAGTGTTGGCCTGGTCTTCCATCTGACGACGCAGGTCAGCGATGGTCGAATCCTTATCGTTCAAGGCAGTGGCGGATGCGGCATTGCGTGCATCCAAGTCATTGCGAAGCTGGTTGACTTCAGTCTGCAACGCATCGCGCTGACCGGTGACTTCGCTGTACTTAGCGAAGACCGGGCTGGCGAGGTCGTCGAGGTCGTTGATGTTCGAGCCATCAATGCCGAAACGGTTGACGTACTCGTCGATGCCTGCTTTGAGCGCATCGAGCGAGATGGACGTGCCATCGTTATCAGCGAAACCGATTTGGCGAATCTCACCTGCACGCTTCAAACGCAAATCAGTGAGAGCCTGCTCTGCATCGGCTGTTACGCCGCGAGCAGTTACCAGATCAGCTTTCGTTTCAGTTGCAGCTTGGTTCTGCAAGAAAGCGAAACCAAGGGACATGAGCATGATGACCGCAAGAGCGATCACCCACATCAGGCTGACTTGAGCAGCACCGCGATTGTTTTGGGACATTATGAGCCTCAGGACGGGCAAGGGATTGTTGGCACAACGGCCGTAGGACAGGAATCTAGCTACGCTTAGGGCGTAGGTTGCAGGCTCCTTTGCTGCCATTTTTTACGTGCGCCTTGCTCCACGGTCAAGGCTAGCCGAAGATGACTGCATGGCGGCGTTCCCCCCTGAGCAATTCGGCAGCATAATCATCGGCCTAACTGGCGGTATTGGCGCTGGAAAGAGCACTGTAGCCAAGGCTCTCGTCGACTGCCTGGATGCCATCCTTTTCGACGCTGACGCAATTGTCGGCGACCTGCTACAAGTTCCGCAAGTGCTTAAGGACATTGAGGTTGCGCTTGAAACCCCAATCACCACCGGAGCTGGGTATGTGGATCGAAACCTGCTTTCAGCGGTAATTTTTCACAATGAAACTGCCCGTTCCAAGGTTGAAGAAGTACTACATCCGGCAGTACGTCAACGAATTTGGCAAGGCCTTGCTGATTACGAGCAGGAGAAACCTGGAGGCTTCGCTGTTTTGGATATTCCCCTCCTGCGCGAGGCCGGCCTCGACCGGATCTGCGATAAGACGGTCCATGTACAGGTTCTTGCTGCCGAACGCTGCCGCAGGGCCTGCTCGCGTCATGGTTGGACCGAATCGCAGTGGCAATCGCGTGAAGATGCGCAAATGCACGTAGACAGGAAAGAAGCGCTCGCGGATGCTATCGTTAGCAACGACACGAGCTCGACTGCCCTCACCGCACAGGTGAAAGTTCTGGCTCAGTCATTCAGCTGCTTGGCGCCGCGCCTCCTTGTGGAGCGCTGGCCCTCCTGGGACAAGCTCCCCACTTCCTAGCAGCCCACCTTCACGGACAGGAATTATCCCCTGTTTGCATCGCCGTTTTGGCTCCGGAAAACCGAGATCATGGCTGAAAACAATACCCGCCGCCGCAGTCGCAGTCGTCGACGCCGCCGCCGCAGTAATCAGATTTCCCAGCAGCAGCAACGCAGTGTCACCATCGCGGCGGCGCAACTGCCGAAGGCTCCTGAAGAGGAATGGGATCAGAAATCGGTCAAGACTTTCGCCACCAAGCGCAAGAAGAAGGACTTGCACCTTTCCACTTACTTGCCTCTGCCGCTGCCGGACTTACAGGACTTGGCGGAGAAGGTGGGAATGGAAGATGCACTTGGCCTGCAGCGTGGGCCGATCCTGCGGCGACTTATCCACGCGGCAATGGAAAGTGCCGGGGTATTCTTCACCAAAGGTTCGCTGGAGATCTTGCCTGAAGGCCATGGTTTCCTGCGCCACACGGTCAACGACTACACTCCCAACCTCGATACTGACGCGCTCCTGCATAAGGAACTGATCGAGAAGTATCACCTGCAGTCTGGGCAGATCGTTTCCGGAGTACTCGCCCCTCTCGAGGAAGGTGAACAGAGCATCCTGGTACTTCACGATGTGCTGACCGTTTTCGGCGATGACCCCGAGAAGCAGTTCGCCATCGCGCCGTTCCATGACTTGGTACCGCTTTACCCGGAGGAACGCCTTACCTTGGAGACCGACCAGGACCTGGTCGAGACGCGCATCATCGACTTGATCTCGCCAATCGGCAAGGGTCAACGCGGTTTGATCGTGGCGCCACCACGAACCGGCAAGACGGTG
>CAZJGH010000277.1:0-2742 GCA_964545405.1 uncultured Planctomycetales bacterium | reverse complement strand
TAATTGGATTGGGCGACCGCAAGCGGGACTTCTAATGTCTACGAGGGTTAGGCTCTGCCAGGGGCCGAGCTAATTCTAGAGTATTCTTCGGTTTTCTGCTTAAAGGAGTTAAGCCCTAGCGCTTCCAGAAAGCACCTATCGTCACCAAAAGACAGCCACAGGCCAGGACAATGGTTCCATATGAGATGTCGACGAAATTGATTGCAATGTCCGTCGCCCACCCGGTAGTGGTATCAGCAACAGTGTCGAACGTCTCTGCCAGGAAGCCATCCGGCTCAGGTTCAAGCAACCCCTTGATGTATGGCCAAGCTAGGGCGATCCACATGATTCCCGCAGCTACGCGTGCGAATAAGGTCTTGCCTTTGGCCAAGAAAACCACCGCAGCGATGGCGCCGAGCAACATGATGAGGGCCTCGGGTCCCGCCGCCTCCCAATAACTTACCTCCCCGTAGATGGCAACGTCCGCAGCTGGGGCGAATGAACCGAGCAGGACCATCACCGCGCCGACGATGACAAACCAATCGAACTTGCTGTTGGGGAAACTCATGATGACTCAGCCTATCAGATGGAGCCGACCACTACCCGCAATCGCTGCGGCTCGACTTCGAAGGCCGCCGGCAAACGACCGACGAGTTCGCCATCAGCCTCGATGAGGACCTTGCTATCCGCGCGGGCTTGCAGGCGAATGCAGCGCGAATAGGAAACGTCAGGATGCTGGATGCGATTTCCTGAATATGTTTCACCAAGGCGCCGAATAGCCTCGAAACGGCCGAGATCCCCGACGATGACGAGATCGAGCTCGCCATCGCTGACCAAGGCATCCGGGGCAATGCACATCCCACCACCGAAGTAGGGATTGTTTGCGATCACCACACTGATTATCTTCCGCGACGCGAACGGTCCATCGTCGACCGCCAGCTCGACTTGAGGATTGCGGAACGTGAGCAAGGTGCGCACGGTCTGCCAAAGGTATGTCGGCTTGCCCGGAAGGAACCTTGGAGTACGTAACAGGCGTTCACAGACGACCGCACCCAAACCGAAATCGACGGCGTTGATGAAATGCCGTTCGACCGGCTGACCTTCCCCATCGTGGCAGTTGATGCGACCGATATCGAGGCTGCGCGGCTCGCCGTTCACCAACAGGTCGAGGGCGGCATTCACGTCTCCTGGAATGCCTACCCCACGTGCGAAATCCGACCCGCTACCAGCCGGCCAGATTCCGAGCACCGGACTACTTGAAGACCCGCTGGATCGTTTGGGGTTCACCTCTGGAACAGTAGCGGCCATCAATCCGTTGACTACCTCATGGACGGTGCCGTCGCCGCCAACGGCGACGATGAAATCCTGACCACGCTCGACCGCGTCCTTCGCGATATGCGTGGCATCACCGCGCGCTCGAGTGAACATGACCTCACCCAAGGGGAAATGTTCGCGCAACTTCACCTCGCGCGCTGCCCATCGACGACCGGTCTTGCCGGCGGCAGCCCGCGGGTTAACCACGAAAGTGGTGCGTCGGTCGGGCGGTTTCACCTCCGCCACGCTAACTTGTGCCATGGCATTGTTCCAGACTCCACCTGCTACCAACGAAGAAGCCGCGAAGTACGAACCGCTTGAGATAGGGCCCGAAGAGGTCCTTGAGATGAGTGAGGAGGAGTGGTACGAGAAGATCTATCGAGGTGAAGATGTGCCTCAGCTCACCTTGCGCGCCGTCCTGGTCGGTTCGGGCCTCGGCTTCCTGCTCGCCTTCACTAACCTCTATATCGGGCTGAAGACTGGTTGGGCTCTCGGTGTCGCCATCACCGCATGCATCCTGTCCTACGCCCTCTGGACATTGTTGGTTCGCTCCGGAGCTGCGCGCTCGCAGATGACCATCCTCGAGACCAACTGCATGCAGTCGACGGCAAGTTCCGCTGGGTATTCGACTGGTGGCACGATGGTCTCCGCGATCGCGGCAATGTTGCTGCTGTCAGTGACCCCGGAAAACCCGCTCGGCATCCGGATGAACCCTTGGGTGCTGATCGGATGGACGATCTCCCTCGCAGCTCTCGGTACGATCATGGCCATTCCGATGAAGCGTAACTTGATCAACCGCGACCGCCTCAAGTTCCCTTCCGGAACGGCTGCCGCAGTCACCCTGCAATCGCTCTACTCACATGGCGACATCGCAATGCAGAAGGCGAAGGTGCTCGGCTACTCGGCTGGCATCGGCGCACTCTTCTCGCTCAGCCTCGACTTCAACTGGATGGTAAGTGAAGTCAAGAACACCGTGACCGGCGCGATGGACAAGGTCCGTGGCGCCCTACTGCCAGGTCAGTTCAACATCTTCGACCTCTTCTCGGCACCTGGTTCGCGCGAGGTCGACGGCAAGATGGAAAGCTACAGGCCATCTGATTGGACGATGGCGATGGATGTCAACCCGGTGATGATCGCCGCAGGTGGTCTGGTCGGCTTGAGGATCGGCTTCTACATGGTCGTCGGTGGTCTAGTCCTGGTCTACGGACTTGGTGGCCCAGCGATGAACGACATCTGGACCAGTCCTTACGGTGATCAGCTGAATCAAGTGCTGATCCAGACCGAGAGTGCCACGACTATCGACCCATTTGTCACCGCAATCGAACCCCTGAAGGCCAAGTTCCCAGGGTACGAAGCTGACCTGGCCAAGGTCCAAGTCATGGAGCTCGATCCGAAGAACCCTGAGCTGGCACGCCACGAGTTGATGCGTGAGAAACTCAGTCGATACCC
>CAZJGH010000276.1:0-2756 GCA_964545405.1 uncultured Planctomycetales bacterium | reverse complement strand
CAGAAGGCTCCCTCGTGCCGATGTCGTTTAGGGTCGCAAGCGCTGTACGGATCGGTTCAAGGTCGACTTGAGTATCGAAGGCCAACATGTTCAGGGCCTCAGTGACACCATGCTCAACCGCCGTCTCCAGGAGACGGTCAGCATCCCACTTTGGTTCGGAGACCAGAGCAAGCTCGATAGCCTCTAGTGCTTCTTCAGCCTGCAGTTCGGGGGCTGGTTGTTCACGAAACGGCAACAGTAGGTTCTCGCATTGAAGTTGCGACAACCTCGAGCGTGGTTGCTCCGCCCTTATCCGCGACAAGTCCGAGGCCAGGGCGTCGCCCAAACCTTCAGCGGCCAGGAACACTACTCCTGGCAATAGCACGTGGCTCTCCGTCGTGCCTTGGGCGCAACGACCTACGATGACCAGGTTGTCGTCATTGGCCGGCAAGGGACGGTCAAGCCTAATCTGGCGACCACTCCACAGGTCTTCAAGGATCGGTCGTCGCGGGTCGTCACTTGCGACCTCCTGGAAGATGCCGAAGTAGCTCTCCAACAACCGGTGCCAAATGTCATCATCGCTCAGGTCATCAGGAGCCCAGGCGACTGTTGGAGCTGCGCCGAGGGATTCAGACGCATGTTCCAGCAAGAACCACTCGCGAAATCGCAGCTTGGTGGCGGCATCATCAGCACTGCCATCAAGGAAATCCTCATGGGCCTGAGCGTACTCGCTTGCAAGTGCAGGTGAGGCTAAAACCCGCTGCTCGAGTTCCTCGAGAAGGCGGTCAAAATCGTGCTGGCCGAAGGATTGTGACATGATGTCTAACCCGTCATTTTACTCAAAACAGCGCATGTTGGAAAGCGCTGGAGTGTCGACCATGATTAGCACAGGACAGCCTTAGTCTTGTTCCTGAGTATTCTCAAGCGGAGGGCGCGAGAAGCCACCTGGGCGCATCAAAAGGCGATTTGGCTCGGCCGAGGCAACCCACTCGGCATAGACGCGGCTCCACAGGCTGACGTCGGCATCCTTGGCACTCGCAAGTTCGACTTGCAGGCAATCTCCTTTCCAGCCGAACGAGATGGAGACGGAGTCAAGTTCGTGGGCGCGGCGCTGAAGCCATAAGGCGACTGCCAAGGCGGCCTCTGGTTGGTTGATGATTGGCAGCCTATCCCCAGCTTCTTCTGGGGTACCCATACCAAGGGCGCAGGCAAGGAAGACGGCCGGCGCTTCACCATGCAGGACTCGTTGGCGAGGTGGCGAATGGTGCAACATGGAGCGCAGCCAGTCGAGCCTTCCCAACAACAAGAGATCTTCATCCATGCGTTGGTGAACACGCGCTTGTTCGCCTTCAGGCACACCGATCTCGATCCAGCCACTGAGCAAGCCACGCACCCCGCGTAAGCGATGCAAGCTGATACTGAAACAACGGTCGACCAGATCCTTAAAGTCTTGGCCAAACGGTTCTTCAGCAGGCTGGGGCTTTAGCACGACTTCCTTATAACAACTTAGGCATCAGGTTTGCAAATACGTTTCGGGTGAGACCGAGTTCGCGAGCGTCGAAACCAGGATGCAGGGAAAGGATGGTGCCGGAGGGGGGACTCGAACCCCCACTTCCGTACGGAAAATGGATTTTGAATCCATCGCGTCTGCCAATTCCGCCACTCCGGCCCATTCGGGCTCGACATTATGCCAGAGCCCGAACTTGATTGGAACCTTTCAGGAAACTACTTCAAGAAGCTTGAATTACGGCGTGGAAGGCTTTGATGGGCCATTCCAGCCCTGCAATGCCCGTTGCACCACACTGATCAGGATGAAGCCTGCTTCGACGGACCAGAACACCACCAGGGCGAACAGTGCGCCACTGGTGAAGCCGTAGCTGTGAAGCCCGACACTCAGGAGGTTAACCCCCCACCAGGAGATCGAGACCACGACGCCACCCATGATGCACAAGACCATGAAGCCATGTTCACGTATGTAACCACCTAGACGTGCGTGAAGGATCAACAGGAACCACAAGCAGATCAACAAGGCGCCATTTTCCTTGGGGTCCCAGCCCCAGAAACGGCCCCATGAATCATTCGCCCAGACGCCGCCCATGATGGTGCCGAAGACCGAGAACAACAGACTGAAGCAAACGACGCCGTAGGTCATGCGAGTAAGTCCCTTGTAGAAGTTCGGCGAGTCCTTGCGGAATCCGAACAACTTGCCGAGGACCCAAACATGTGCAAGGCCACCCGCCAGGAGTCCCCCAGCGTATCCCAAGGCGATGGTAGTGACGTGAATGGCTAGGTAGTAGTTGGTGTCCAGGACAGCCACCACTGAAGCCATGGTGTCACCTGCACTCTTGACCTCTTCGAGTTCGTATCTACCTGCGAAGAACATTCCGGCTGCACCGAGGAAGGCAGCGACCGGCAAGGCGATGCGCTGCTTGGTGAGCCATTCTGTCAGCATGCAGACCAACACGATCGACGAAGTGATGAACAGGATGGTGTCGTACAGGGTGACCACCGGTGGACGGTGACGAATGATGCACCGCATGGTGATGCCGTAGGTGTCCATCAGGAACCCAAGGCCCACCAAGGCCCAGGAGACCCACCAGATCCAACGTTGACGTGGTGCCATCCAGGTGACAGCGCACAGCAAGAACGCGAAGACGAAAATGTAGAGTCAACGCCAGAAGACGTCAGCCTTGTAGAGGCTGACTTCCATCGGGATCTCACCGTACTCACCACGCGCCTCGGCCATCGCGACAGCCTTGGTGTGCAGCTCGCGCAGG
>CAZJGH010000275.1:0-2770 GCA_964545405.1 uncultured Planctomycetales bacterium | reverse complement strand
CGCTTGGCTGGAGAGCCAGATCGATGACCCGCCCAAGGTTGCTGTCCTTGGCGCATTCAAAGCAGGCAAATCTTCAGTTATCAACACCTTGATGGGAGAACGTGTCGCAGCTGTGGATCCGCGCCCTGCAACTTGCCGCCCCGTTGAATTCCTTCGTGGCGCCGAATACTGCATTCACTACCTGCGCGACAAAGTGTGGCATCCGCTGCCACCAATGGCTTTCTTTGACTTGACCGACCAGACAAAGACGAGGCCGGAAAACGACGCGTTCGCGGCAAC
This sequence comes from uncultured Planctomycetales bacterium, assembly GCA_964545405.1. Lineage (GTDB taxonomy): Bacteria > Planctomycetota > UBA1135 > UBA1135 > UBA1135. The sequence continues at coordinate 2,491 of CAZJGH010000275.1, read as the reverse complement.
AATCGAGCGCATTCGCGTCGAGCATCCGAAGGCGGTTCTAAAGAACATCGTCCTGGTCGATACACCTGGCTTCGGGTCCGGATTCGGCGACCATGACGGTCGGGCTGCCCAAGCTCTGGATGAGGCCGCAGCGATAGTCTGGGTTCTCGACATCGACCGCGGAACATTGCACGCAGACGAACTGAAGTGGATTCGCGAGGTGGGCGAAAAGGGGTGCCCGTGCTGGTTGCTCATCAACAAGGCAGATCTGAAGCCGCCAAGCGGCCGGGACGAGGTCGCCGGCAATCTGCGGTATCAACACGGGACACATTTCGAACGGGTGTTCTTGTTCTCAAGCGAGCCAGATGCGTGCTCCACGGGTGGGAGTGAGCCAGTCGTTACGGCGATTGAACTGGAATCCATGTTGACCGGGGTTCGCGAAAGGGCGCGGGAACTGCAGGCCCGTCAACTTGAAGGTGAGTTGGACGCCGTGGTCAATCGACTGTTGGCGCAGGCCCAAAAAGAAGTGGCTGAGCGCCAGGCCCTACGAGACGAATTGAATGCTGCCGTCAGAGAACTAGAGACTCAAGCATTTGAAGGAGCTGACCACATAGGTCGGACGATCTGCGGCGATTTCGAGAGAGATGTGAAGCGGATGTTTCGCTCGTCTGCTCCTCTGATGCGTCGGTGCATATCAGGAGAGGATGGGTTCTGGTCGGATGACCGAGAACTGAATGGAAATGCGCTGGCGGAACTTGCAAATCGCCTCCTCCAACAGTCAGACCCAATCGCTGATTCGGTTCGCGACACGTTTGTGGAGGGGTTGGATCGATTTCGCCATGTGCTATCGCGCAGACTCGACGAGATTCCGACTAGCGATGTGGAAGGCGTTTCAGCTGCGCTTGCCGGTCCTCTTAAGGACGTATTCGACCATGTGACTTTGCTGCCTAGTCTGCTCGCCAGAGGCGTCGATTCGTTTCTTGATGGAGCAGTGTTCGCCCTGGCCAGCCCGCCCCAATACATGAATATGGACCTGCTGGAAGCACTGTCCGAGAAACCCAGCTCCGCCGCCGAATTCCTCGACGATCTGGTCGAGGACGAGGAAGTACTCGCTCGCCTCCGGTTCTTCTGTTTCGGCGACCGCGAAGCTCGCCAACTGGGACAATACGCCCTCAGTGCCGAAGACTCGCCGCTAGTCTTGGGAGCCTTCTTCTCGCCGGTGGCGGTGTTGGCCGAGGCTGCGTTGGCCGTAGACTCAGCAGTGGCTGTGCAGGGCGAGACGTCCGCACGACTGGCCGCGCTAAGACGGCAGGGGGCCTTGTAGCTTGATCAACGTGCGGGAATTTGGGGGTAGGTGCTGTGAGAGAAGCCAACTATGAATCTGCGCTCGCCGCCATCGAAACCGGCGTTAATTCCGCGATGACATCGCTGCGCAAGCACCTGGAACTCGCGCCAGACCGAGCGCCTATCAAGGCTGCCATCGAAGCAGTGCAGGAAACGCTGTCGCATTGCCGAGCACGAACGTTTGAGGTGGCCGTGGTCGGTGTTGTGAAGGCCGGCAAGAGCACGCTCGTCAACGCCATGGTGTTTGGCGAGGAAGTACTGCCGGCAGCGTCCGTGCCGTGTACCGCCAAACTTTCCGTCATTCGCTCAGGACCCAAGCGCCAAGGGACCGCACGCATGATGAGCCAAGTTGAATGGTCAAGTCTTGAGCGCTTGGCGGCCGCCGCGGCTGGACCACCGCCAGCGCCCGACGACAGCGCTGAGGGCATCGCGGCCGACACGGTCGAACAGGCTCGATCACATTTGGGCGAACTGAGGCAGTTATTCGGAACCGAGCAGACGTTCGGGTGGCCAGACCTGGAACAATATGCCGCAGCGAAGCCACGCGGCGCTCTGAAATCGGTCAAGAAGGGCAAGTTCACGCCAATCGTCGCAACGCTCAATATCACTGGACCTCTACCAAGGCCGTGGGACAAGGGCATCGTATTCGTCGACACCCCGGGACTCAACGATCCTGTTCGTAGTCGGGAGGAGGAGACAAACGGATATCTTGCGAAGGCTAGCGCTGTTGTCCTGCTGCTGTACGCAGGCGCGCCCTTTGGTGCGGCGGACGCCAAGATTCTCGCCCAGCGGTTGGTGCCCGTCGGCTTCGAGAAGATCGTGATAGCAATAAACAAAATGGACACCAAGCACCCCGACGACCGAGACAAGGTGACCGACTATGTGTCGGAGCGAATCCATGAACTGACTCGAATGCTTGAGAAGGAAGGCATCCCTCCACAGTTGTTGCAGGTATTGGAAGGGCTTGAGCCAGTTGCCGTGTCGTCGTTGGTTGGCTTGCACGCCCGCACGGAAGGCATGATCGCTGATGCGGACCATTACACGCGTCAGTTTCTGCGCTACGGTTATCCCGTAGACTACGCCGTCTCGACGCCTGATGACGCTTGGCAAGCCAGCGGAATGCCTCAACTCCAGGATCAAGTGAGTCAGATGGTGCTCCAGCGAGATG
>CAZJGH010000274.1:0-2800 GCA_964545405.1 uncultured Planctomycetales bacterium | reverse complement strand
CCCGTGTTCAGGCGTTGGTGCTGTCTCGCTTCCAAAATGGCGAACATGGCGGCCCTGAGTTCCTCGCCGACATGTTCAACTTCAGTTTCGGCATGACTGATGTGGAGTTGTTGCCCGAGACCGACAGGCAGACCTTGCAGTCGTTCACTACGCTCAAGGCTGGGGCGTATGGGTCCTCCGATTGGGAGCCAGCTGGTTGGATGACCCGGGACATCGATCCGGAATACCCGGAGATCATCTCGGTCAGCGATGCTTCCTTGTTCAACCAGGGGACCGTGGTCAGGATCATCCCGGAAGATAGTAGTCGGGAAGAGTATTTCGATCGCCTCGTCATCATCTCGCGTGGTGGTCGCATGGTCCTGTCAGCTCCATTGCCCACTTGGCTGACCCCGTTCCGCACGCGGATCCATGCGCTGCGTCGCGAACCGATTGATATCAACTCATGTTCGCCTGAGGTACTCACTGCTGTTGCGACCGGCATCGCTTTCCAGGGTGCTGCCCCAGTAGCCTTCGATCGCCAGACCACTGGCTCGAGGGTGCGGGAATGGGTTTCTCCTGCCGAGGCACGTAAGTTCGCCGAGCGAGTCTTGTTGCTGCGTCCGATCAAGGGCCCCAGCGACCTGTGGATGCGGGTTCTAGCTCCACTTGCTGATGAAGGCAGCATTACAGATGTCGATTCATGGGCGCTTTACATCAACAGCATCGACCCCAACAACGGCACCCTTCGTCAGAGCACGACATCCTTCGGGTATCGCAGCGGCGACACCTACCAGCATCGGATCAATGCCGCGATTCGTTCGCGCTTGGGGCGCACCCTGGCGCGCGCTGCATTCCGAGAGCGGATCAGTGCCGCTCCGAGTGGCCCATTGGTCTCCTTGATCAACACCCAAGAGACATTCGAGGATTTCGGGCGCTGGGCGCGAGGCTTACATGGAGTCACCACGTTGCCCAATTCGATGGGCACCTTCAATCAGGCGTTCGGCAAGCCAATCAACGGACCGACCCTGCAGATGGGCACGATGAGCCAGCCTGGCTTGATGCTTCCCGAGCTCGACCATGAGATCAGCTCGGTCATACCGATGCCCGTCAACGAAAGCGACAACTTCCCGAATAGTGGAGAAGGTCGCACTGAGCACTTCGATCTCGAGCTGTCGCCACTTGGTCGCCGGATCAACGAGGTCGGTTCATACAACCGCCCGCTCGACGAGTGGGGGGTCGGAGACAACGGCATAAGCAACGTCGAGCCTTTGCACTTCCAGGGTTGGTTCAAGGCCGACAACCTCAACGCTGGTCACCTCTTCGACCTCTCTGGTTTCGAGACCAACCGCAACCGAGTCAGTGTGGCCCTAGAGGGAACCGAACTCGTCGTACGTTGTTGGGGTACCACCGGTGAGGATCCATTCGACCCATCCGCACTCGAAGAGGCAATTACCCAGCGCCTTGACTTCGCCGAATACGCACTGAACAACCGCTGGTTCCACATATCGGTAACCCTGCGCAATCAATCCGCACGCGGAATGCAGGTATGCATCGATGGCGTGCCGCGTGGTGAGATCGATGGCTTCACTCACCTGACTCAAGACTTGGACCTGTATGCTGCCGGCGATCTTGGCGGTGAGATCATGGTCGAGAGCACTGAAGGTTTCCCGGATTATGGCGTGTTGCGGATCGGCGATGAGCTGATCGATTACAGCTCCAAGACGGAAACCTCATTCATCCTTGATTGGGATACCGACCTGTTCATCGGTGGCCGTGCAAGTCGTGAGGCGACCGATTTCCTTGCCATGGATATCGATACGCTTCACCCACAAGGTGCGGGCGTCGAGTTGTACGGTTATTCCTCGGTCCTGGTCGACAACCTTCCACCCGGCGGGCACACCTTGTCCGGTGACGTCGGTCCATGGTCGATCGCGACCCTGACCATCGGTATCGACGACCTCTTCGGTCAATGGCCTCCTCTCTTGAATCCGATCCTCGCGGGGCAAGGCATAAGTGCTTCCTACTTGGGGCCGGTCGAACTAGCTCCATTGATGGATGTGGTTCCTGATGATGAGCTTTTTGCCGAGGCGTTCCAGAGTGACGGTGGCTATGCGGTCATCTTCCAGAGTAACTTCGGCGGCAACATCACCAACGTCGATGACGGCAGCCGCTTCGGTGGTTGGGAAATCGTGCGCTACAGCTCACGAGTCGACACCACCCTTACCATCAGTGAGCGCAACGTCATGACTCCCGGGGTCGAGGCAGCTCCAGAGGGTTACTTCAGCCCCGAAGGAACTTCCTTCGTCTTCAGGTTCGAGGACAACATCATGGTCGCCGGCACTAACGTCCGTGCGGAAGACCATCCGATCTTCAATGTCCACATCGTGCCGATCTCGATCAAGTCGAGTGGTGCCACCGACCTGACCTACGCGCAGGCCACTCCTGAGCGCTCGCAGTTCGTGCAGATCAGTTCTCCGGGTGATGCGACCACTACCGAGTGGGTACGTTACGACCGCATCCTCAACAGCTGTTTCATCCGTGATGATTGGGCGGCTCTCACTCGGACCCTGAGTGGATTGTTCGAGTACAACGAGGATTCACCGTTTGAATCTTCAGGCCCTCCCGGAGGCGGAGGTCGCCCAGGGCCTTCCGCCCCGGATGCAGGCAGTGAATCCGCCGACCCGCTCGCGACTTTTGCTGCCGACAGTGGCGCCAACATCGCGGGGGCTCAAGACCCATCCCCATGGGAATCGAGGCCAACCATCGGCGCACCATTCGAGGAACGCGCGCAGATAATTACTGACCGACTGTATGAGTTCCA
>CAZJGH010000273.1:0-2810 GCA_964545405.1 uncultured Planctomycetales bacterium | reverse complement strand
AACATTCGTTATATGTATCTATGTCATGAACTCTTCGGAGATTATTTCCAAAAACAGCATTAGTTTCTTCAGTAACTTCCCGACAAGCAGTATCTAAAATATTTCTATCATCTATATCAGTTTTACCGCCAATATCACCCCATTTATCATATTCATTTACGAGTAAAAAGTATGGGATATCTTTAACTATTTTATAAAAAAGGATACCGGAAGCACGGCATTCATAATGTTGACAAATAAAAAATGTAGGACGATTATTTTTAATAATCTTATTAAATTTTAATTTAGGAGATGTAAAAGGAGAAAAGTTGATATTATTATTGATTTTTATATTATTATTATTATTGATATTTAAATATTTAAAATTATTAATTAATTTATCAATATTACAAGAAGACATAATTGTCATATTATATGTAAATATAATTAATATACAATTAATATACAATATATTTATAATACAGTAAAGTTTTAAATGTTCATAATATTATACTTATAATAATTACTATTTATTTAAATATTATATTTCAATTTTAAGTTAATAATATCGTGTACAGAACTATTTAATAAAATTTTTTTTTCAAGGAACATATGATAGCTATAATGTGAGCGATTTTTTGTATTAACTTTAACAAATTCAAATTTATAATTAGTCTTTTGAATCTTATTAATTTCGTGAATAATATAGTTTAAACGGCCACCGTCAATATGAAAGTCGTGAGATACAAGAAACAATTTATCATAAATAAAATTATTATTTAAAATTTTATTAATTAAATATATATTTTCAACTGTATTTGTGGAATTATTTTCAATAATAATACTTTCACGTGGAATATTATTTTTAGTAAGGAATTTTTTCATAAATAAGGCTTCAGAATCATTAGAATAATCTTTACCTTTACCAGAAACTAAAAATTTAACTGGAAATTCGTTATTATTTAAATTATAATATAATTCAACGCCTTTAAAAAGGCGTTCTGTAAGTTCAGTTTTATTTTCAGAACCTAATATAATGATACATTTATGATCATTATATTTAAATAAATAAGAGTAAACTGTAAATAAAAAAAGAAAGGAAAAAGTAAATCGAAGATGTAGTAAATTCATAACTAATTTAAATAAGTAGATTTAAATTAATTTTCAATTTTATAATTTTATAATTTTATTACGATTATTACCAAATAAAATTTCGCTAGTATTATCATCATATTTAATCGTAATTGCATTACAACCAAGTCTACGTGTACTAAATATTTGACCTAATTTATTGTTAAATTTTACTCTATCACCTTTTTTAATATTTAAAACATTTACAATAGATTTTACAATAGTTTTTTTAACAGGTTTTTCAACAGGTTTTTCAACAGGTTTTTCAACAGGTTTTTCAACAGGTTTTTCAACAGGTTTTTCAGTAGATATTACTGAAGAATTTGTTGTTATATTTTCATTAATTGTAGATGGTTCTTCTGTGTTTGTATTTTTAATTTCATCATTATGTATAGATGGTTCACGAGATGTTGATCGTGCACGTTTTTGTGTTTTTCTATTTAAATTTCTTAATGGCATATCTTTATTAATATATATTAATATTTATTTATTTATTTATTAAAATATAATTTATTTTAAATTTCAGGTGTATCATTAGGTATATTTTTGTAGATTATTAGAATGTAATGACATAATATTATAATATAATAATAAAATTTTAAAATTTTAAATAATATCTGCAATGTTTGCAGGAAGTTCTTCAATTTGTGTTGAATAAAAAGAAATAATATTTTTTATAGTAGATACATCATCAGGTGTAACAAAATTAATGGCTGTTCCTTTACGACCATAACGACCACTACGACCAATACGATGTAAATAAACATCAATTTCATTGTTTTTAGGAATATCATAATTAATAACAATAGATACATGTTGTGCATCAATACCACGTGAAAGAATATCAGTAGTAATAAGAATACGAGTAGCACCAGATTTAAATTTTTCAATTAATTCATAACGTTCTTTTTGAGATAATTCACTGCTAAAAATCGAAACAGTAAAATTACGTTGAGTTAATTCGTTCAGTAAATAATTACATTTTTCTTTACGATTAACGAAAATAATAGCTTGACTAACAGAAATCGTATTATAAAGATCAATTAATGTATGAAGTTTCCATTCTTCTTTATCAACAGTAACATAAAATTGTTTAATACCTTCTAAAGTAAGTTGTTCTTTTTTTACATTAAAAACAACAGGATTATTCATAAAAGATTTAGAAAGATCAACAACATCTTGTGGGAAAGTAGCACTAAAAAGATTGATATGAATATTAGTAGGTAAATGGCGAACAATATTACGGATTTGTTCTTTAAAACCTTTACTTAATAATTCATCTGCTTCATCTAATGTTAAAATTTTGAGAGAAGATGTATCTAATACATTACGTTCAATCATATCCATAATACGGCCAGGAGTTCCAATAATAAAATGAGGATTTTTTTCGAGAGAAGAAATATTATCACTAATATTAGTTCCACCAATACAAACAGCTGTAGAAATTTTAAGACATTTACCAATACTTAAAATAACAGAATTAATTTGTTGAGCTAAATCTCGTGTAGGTGCAATAATAATACCTTGTGTAGCATTAATAGATTCATCAATAACTTGTAACATAGCAATAGAGAAAACTCCTGTTTTTCCAACACCAGATTGTGCATGAACAATACATTCTGTTCCTTTAACTATAGGAACAATAGCTTTTTTTTGAACAGGAGATGGTTTTTCAAATCCATGAGAAAAAATACCTTTTA
>CAZJGH010000272.1:0-2825 GCA_964545405.1 uncultured Planctomycetales bacterium | reverse complement strand
CGTGCTGTTCATCGGTGACCGTGGCCATCATCAGCCGGAGGCTCGTCTACATGAAGTCTACGGCTCCAAGCTGCGTGATGGTTACGCGATCGATTGGGAGGACCAGTTGGAGTTCATCACTTCCGATCGCCTGAGTGATTACGACAGCGTGTTGATGTACGCCAATCAAAGCCAGCATCAAGTCGTGCCGGAGCAGTTCTTCGACGCGCTGCAGGGTTATGTGCGAGGTGGCGGTGGATTCGTGGCACTGCACTGCACCAGCGGCTGCTTCATGCAGTCACAGGAATGGCTGGAGTTCGTCGGCGCGAGATTCGTCTCGCATGGTACTGGCGTGTTCAAGCAGACCGTGGTCGCACCTGAACATCCCCTTATGCAGGGTTGGGATAACTACGAGTGTTGGGATGAGACCTATGTGCAGACTCATCACCCTGATGACCGCCTTGTGCTCACCAAACGCGACGAAGAGCCTTGGTCATGGATCCGCAGGGAGGGCGAAGGGCGGGTGTTCTACAGTGCATCCGGGCATGATGCGCGTTCCTGGACCGAACCCGCCTTCCTTGACATGTTGAAGCGCGCCCTCGATTGGAGTGCCGGGCCGGAAGCCGCGGCTCAACGTGAGGCTTTTGTGGCGCCTCAATTCAGCTACCAAGAACATGAGTGGGTGCCTAACTATGAGGCCCGCGACCCTCATCCCAAGATGCAACTCGCCTCGACCCCAGAGCAGGCACTCGATGCCTTGGTGGTCCCCGCGGGTTACACGGCGCAACTCTTCGCTGCCGAGCCGATGGTGATCAATCCAATCGCGATGGCCTGGGATGAGCGTGGGCGCTGCTGGGTGGCTGAATCACCGGACTACCCCAACACCCTCGATGAGGATCATGTCGGCAAGGATCGCATCAGCATCCTCGAGGACACCGACGGCGACGGCGTGGCTGACAAGAAGACAATCTTCCGTGATCAGCTGAACCTGCCTACTTCGATCCTTAAGGTGAAGGGTGGTGTACTGATCACTCAAGCTCCAGACCTGCTCTTCCTTCGCGATGACGACGGCGACGACAAATGTGATGCGAGTGAAGTCGTGTTCAGTGGCTTCGGCCGCTGGGATACCCATGCTGGCCCTTCCAACCTCAAGTGGGGTATGGATAACACGATCTGGGGATCAGTCGGGTATTCGTCATTCACCCATGCGGATGGCCGCCGTTTCGGCAGTGGCTTGTGGCGCTGGGTGCGGGGTGAAGCAGAGCCAGAGTTCCAGGCCCAGTTCACCAACAACACTTGGGGACTAGGATTCCGCGGCGATGGCGAAGTCTTCGGGTCCACCGCCAATGGCGCTCCTTCTTTCTTCATGGGGGCAGCCAAGACCATCCTCAATGCGACCGCCCCGAATGCTCCGGGGGCCGCACCGGTGTTCAATACTGCGCTTTTCCATCCAGCCTTGGCCGAGTTGCGGCAGGGCGATTACTTCGGGCAGTACACTTCCGCAGCAGGCCACAACTTTGCGACTGGAGCCTTGATGCCTGAAGGTTGGAACGACCGCACCGCATTCATCTGCGGCCCCACCGGCCATCTGGTCGGACGCTTGGATAGCTATGCCGATGCTTCCGGCTGGCGCACTCGGGATGCATTCAACTTGTGCGTTTCGCTGGACGACTGGTTCTGCCCGGTACAAGCGGAAGTCGGTCCGGACGGCGCCGTCTGGGTGGCCGATTTCTCGCAGTTCATCATCCTGCACAATCTCCCCGGCAACCCTGAACGAGGCCTGCCGTCAGTTGAGTACGGGGATGGTAATGCGCACCTCAACCCTTTGCGCGACACCAGTCACGGTCGCATATTCCGGATCGTCGCCGATGATTCCGAGTTCATGGGTTTCGACCTGTCGACCGCTTCCCCAGTGGAATTGGTAGCGACCTTGAGCCACCCCAATCAGTTCTGGCGTACTACTGCCAGACGTCTGTTGATCGAGGGAGATCATCGCTCGGTCATCGAATCCTTGCTGGTCGAATGCACCACTGAGAACATGCGCTGCCTGTCTGGCCTCGGTGCATTGAATGATGTGCGTGGATTCGTTTACCTTGCACATGGTTTGGCTAGCAGTGATCCCAGCCTGCAGAAGGCTGCATTGAGTTGTTTGCCTGCAACGGATGTTGCCGCCACCTTGCTCGCCGAATCAGGACTGATCGAATCGCCGAATGCGGACCTGCGCCGGAATGCCATGTTGGCTGCAGCTCGGATGCCGGAGTCAGCTGCCTTGGGTGTCGCCTTGGCCGGCAGAGCCTTACTCGAAGACAGTGGCGATCCCTGGATTCCACAGGCCTTGGCTGCAGCGATCGCCGCTCACGCGACACCATTCCTGGCGGCAGCACTCCCGATGCTGCCACCCGAGGATGCTCCTGAACCGGTGAACATCTTCACTAATGGGAATTTCGAGGAGGAAAGCGGTGAGGCACCTGGCTCACCAGCAGCATGGCGCGTTCGCACTTACGGAGGCGAGGCTACGCACACATGGGAAGCTATCGGGCGCGACGGCAGCAAGGCATTGGTCATCCGTTCCAACACCGGGGCCGACACTTCATGGTGCACCGACGTCGAGGTGGAGCCGAACACGCGTTATCGCTTGAGCGGTTGGATTCGCACCAAGGCTGTCACCCATGAGGGTCAGACCCACGGCGCTTTGCTGAACATCCATCCACGGCATGTGGTCACTCAGTATGTCCAAGACGATAATGATTGGCAGCAGGTCAACCTCGAGTTCCAGACCACGGGCAACGAACGGAGTGTCAGCATCAACTGCCTCTACGGCGGCTGGGGGCTCTCGACCGGTGAAG
>CAZJGH010000271.1:0-2839 GCA_964545405.1 uncultured Planctomycetales bacterium | reverse complement strand
ACCCCCGCCTGGGCCTGACCACGCCTTAGTTGGGCCTTAAACGACTTCAGGCCAGCGACCGGGTCCTCGCAACTGCCTTGGTGTAACTGGTTGGGATTGGCGCGCGCATCGGGGCAGACCGCATAAGCTTCACCGCCCCACACCAATGCCGCACCACTCAAGCCGAATCGATACCAACGGCGATGGGTGTCGTCGGTCGGGTTGCCGTCTTCGGTTCCATCCCACCCTTCCATGGGATGCACCGCCCAACGGTTGGCCAAGGTGCGACCATCGACCTCACAGGTGGCTGCAAGTGGGCTCGCACCAGGCTCCACCAAATCGTTGCAGTCCAGCCCTGGTTCGATCTCCCTCAGACGCTCTCGAAACTCAGCAACGTTTCCGTAAGTGGCAGGTAATCGAAAACTACTCATGGGTTCAGGCGGCAACCGAAGCCGCGACAATGAAGGGATGCCGTCTGCAGGGAACCTTGATCGATCGCCAATGCGACGGTGTCGGCGGATTCATGGTACAGGTCCGGGTGCGCTTGCAGGGCCGCGGAAGCATCTTCCGCTGGCAGGTGATCCAAGCCGCGGAAGTAGTGATGACCGTTGCGCTCGACATGTTCGATGCCAAGTGCCGTCATCAGGCATAAATCCTGCTGCAGGGCACGGATCGGCAAGTTGGTGAGATCCTCACCGGATTGGAACAAGCCGCCGGCACGCATGCTGCATATGCCGCGGTTCAGCAAGGCACGGAATATGCCTTTGCAGGCCTTGATCGATATACCTTGGTAACCGAGCTTGATGGCTTCGGGGAAAGCCCAGGTGCCGAAATCAGCCTCATCGATGATGACGGGCGCGAAGGCCTTGACCGCATCGAAGTCATGATGGCGTTCCGGGTCGAAGGTGTGATCGCGACTGAGCGGTTGCTCGATGAAAGCCAAGCCGCGCAAGAACTCTGCACCTCCGGGCGTGGCGTTCACCGATTCCAGCAAGCCGACGAGCTGTCGCATATCGGCGTATTGCTCGTTGCCATCCAGGGTGAAGCGCGGCTGTTCGATTCCATTGTCCTTCAGGACTTTGGCGATCGCCAACAGGCGATCCACGTCTTCCTGACCGCGACCGGCGACCTTGATCTTGAACCACTGCAGACCGTAACGCTGCACATCCTCTTCCAAGGAGTTGGGCAAGCCATCATCCGGCGCAATCGAAGGTTCCAGCTCCGCATTAGTAAGTGCATCAAGCAGGCCAACGGTGTGACGCAGCTGGATTGATGCTGCTGGTGCCTCGGCTAGTTCCGCAGCCAGATTCCAATCCTTCAGTTCCTCATGAACAACGCCTGGCTCGAAGGCGAACAGGTTGTTCTTCAGCGCGTCGAAGAAGGAGCAATCGAGCAGGCGACAAGCGGCATCGAGCATGGCGCGCTCCAACAAGGCCACGCCGAAACCGCGCACCAACAGGTCAGAATCGTCATGCGGCTGCTGCGCCACGCGATCTCGATAAAGCTGCCACCACAAATCGAATACGGTAGTGGCCGGAATCCTCAATGCTGCCTCAAAGGCCGCTTCCGCAGAGGCCTCCAAGGCAGCGGAATCCTCTTCCGGTGTGAGTTCTGGATTCTTCTCGAACCATTTGGGCACCAACAGGTCCGAAGCAGCACCACTGGCTCGACGGCCGTCGACGGCTTCGATCTCGATCGTGGCGGTGGCGTACGGCGCGCCAGTCAGCGTGTGGATGCCGAAACGAAACGGCAGGCGCGTATGGCAGTCGAGGGTCTCGAGCTTGGCGTCGGCGATGCGAATGGTCAGCGGACTCTGCACCTGCTTATCGTGGCAGGCGGAACCCATCCAGTCCAGGGCCGGCACTGTTAGAATTAGGGGATGTCCCGCAACGACGGCCGTAGTCCAGACCAACTTCGCCCGCTTAGCTTCCAGCGTGAATTCACCTCCACCGCCGAGGGTTCCGTTCTGGTTTCAGCTGGCAACACTCGCGTTTTGTGCACCGCTTCGGTGACCAATGGCGTGCCTTCCTGGCGACGCGAATCCGGCAAGGGTTGGCTGACTGCAGAGTACGCCATGCTGCCTGGTTCGGTGGCCGGTCGTAAGCGCCGCGAGCATCAGCGCCGCGATGGACGCAGCATCGAGATCCAACGGTTGATCGGTCGCTCCTTGCGTGCAGCCGTGGATATGCGCGGCTTCCCGAACGTGACCATCAATGTCGACTGCGATGTGCTGCAAGCCGATGGTGGCACGCGCTGCGCTTCCATCTGTGGCGCCATGGTGGCGATCCACGATGCACTCAAGGTACTCGACTCGCGCGGCAAGCTCGTGTCGTGGCCACTGCGCAACTGGATCGCCGCAGTTTCGGTCGGCCATGTCGGTAGCCGCGAGCTGCTCGACCTGGACTACTCCGAGGATTCCACTGCTGATGTGGATATGAATGTCATCGCCACCGACGGCGGTGCATTGGTAGAGGTGCAAGGCACTGCCGAAGGCGAACCATTCGCTCGTGATGTGCATGACCGCCTTCTTGATCTCGCACTCAATGGAACCAACGAGATCATTGCTGCCATGCGCGCGGCAGTGGATCCGGTCCAGACCACCTCCTAGACCGTCGACATTGATGGTCTGGGGCAAACGTTGGTCGTGGCGAGCCAAGATCCTGCTGGCACTGGCTCTTGGCGTAGGCGGCTTCCTGGGCCTCGGCTTCTTCTGGTTCGGCCTACGCCTGCCTCCCTTGCAATGGGAGCCAAGTACGCGAGCCACGCAGATGGAGTCTCCTGACGGCAGCTTCTTCGTCGAAGCAAGTGGCGCCACGTTCGTGGAAGCGGATGGCAATACCTTGGTGTTCCGTGCCGCCAC
>CAZJGH010000270.1:0-2860 GCA_964545405.1 uncultured Planctomycetales bacterium | reverse complement strand
AAGGCACGATGGAACGTGACCGGAAGTGAATCCGACGCATCGATGAGCCGAGCCAGTGCTGTTGGATCGAGTTGGCCATCAGCCAGCAGCGGGCCGACCACGAAGCCGTCTACTCCGAGTGCGTGCCCAGTCTCGATCTGCGCGCACATCACATCCAAGATCTGTTGGTCGACCGTGAACGCGCCCGGCTTCGGTCGAACCATGATCAACAGTTCGAGGTCGGTCGCTGAACGTGCTGCGCGTATCAGCTCTTCACTTGGGGTAAGCCCATCCAAATCCAAGGCGGAGCACAACTCCAGTCGTTGTGCTCCGCCCACGGATGCGGCTTCTACGCCGCTCAAGGTCTCAGTGCAGATCTCGAGAATCAAGGTTGACGTTCGATCGGACTCGTTATCCCTGCTTCACGAACTGGTCTTGCAGTCCCTTGAGTACGGTCGGGTCAGCCAATGTGGTGACGTCGCCGATTTCCTTGCCTTCAGCTACATCACGCAGCAGGCGCCGCATGATCTTGCCGCTTCGAGTCTTCGGCAACTCCGGTGTGAAGGTGATGCGGTCGGGCCGGGCCAGACCGCCGATCTCCTTACCGACGAAAGCACGAAGCTCCTGCTCCAATTCCGGTGATGCCTCATAGCCACCACGCAGAATCACGAAACCGATAGGGGCTTGCCCTTTCAGTTCGTGAGAGATTCCGACTACCGCAGCTTCAGCAACCGCTTCATGGGCGACTAGCGACGACTCGATCTCCATGGTGCTCAGGCGGTGACCCGAGACATTCATGACGTCATCGACGCGGCCGAGAACCCAGAGGAAGTCGTTGTCGTCGCGCTTAGCGCCATCACCAGCGAAGTACTTGCCAGGGAAGCGCGACCAGTAAGTCTCCTCGTAGCGCTTGTTGTCACCCCACAAGCCTCGCAACATGCTTGGCCAAGGGCGAGTCAAGGCAAGGTAGCCGCCACCAGCGCCGACGACTTCCGAGCCATCCTCGTTGACGAGTTTGGCTTCTACACCGGGGAATGGGGTAGTCGCCGAACCTGGAACCGTAGTGGTGATGCCAGGCAAAGGCGTGATCATGATCGCACCGGTCTCGGTCTGCCACCAGGTATCGACGATCGGGCACTTGCCGCCACCGATGTGATGCAGGTACCAGACCCATGCCTCAGGGTTGATCGGTTCACCGACCGAGCCGAGTAGGCGTAGCGAAGACAGGTCATGCTTGGCAGGATGCTCATCACCCCACTTCATGAACGCGCGAATCGCGGTCGGAGCGGTGTAGAACACCGTGACCTTGTACTTGGCGATCAGCTCCCAGAAGCGGTCGTTCTCTGGGTGGTTCGGGGCACCTTCATAGATGACTTGGGTCGCGCCGTTGGCCATCGGCCCGAACACGATGTATGAGTGACCGGTGATCCAGCCGATGTCGGCCGTGCACCAGTAGACATCCTTGTCTTCCTTGAGGTCGAACACCAACTTGGTGGTAGCCATGGTGCCGGTCAGGTAACCGCCGGTCGTATGGACGATGCCCTTCGGCTTGCCGGTAGTACCACTGGTGTAGAGGATGAACAGCGGATCTTCCGCATCCATCATCTCTGGTTCGCAAGTATCAGCTTGCTTGACGAAGACTTCGCTCCACTCGACATCGCGGTACATCGGAGCAGCTGCAGACTTGCAGTCACCTCCGCGGCGCCAAACGACTACGTTCTCGACCGAGTCGCAATTCGCGACGGCTTCATTGACTACGGCCTTGAGGTCGAGGACCTTGCCGCGACGCCAGCAACCGTCCGCACAGATGACAGCCTTGGCCTCCTGGTCTTGGATTCGGTCCTTCAAGGAGGTCGGGGAGAATCCCGCGAACACCACCGAGAAGATCGCGCCGATACGCGAGCAGGCCAGCAAGGTCATCGCCAGTTCAGGAACCATTGGCATGTAGATAGCCACGCGGTCACCTTTGCCGATGCCTAGGCTCTTCATGCCGTTGGCGATGCGGCAGACTTCCGTGAGCATCTCCGAGTAGGTGATTGCACGGGTGTCGCCAGGCTCACCTTCATAGTAGTAGGCAACCCGGTCGCCATTGCCGGCGTCGACATGGCGGTCAAGGCACTGGACGCTGGCGTTAAGTTTGCCGCCAACGAACCACTTGGCATATGGTGGCTGCCAGTCGAGGACCGTATCCCATTTGCGGTCCCATTGGAGTTGTTCTGCCCAGGATGCCCACCATCCTTGCCAATCTTCATCGGCGGTTTGATAGATGGATGGGTCGGAGACATTCGCCTGTGCTACGAAATCCGCTGGCGGAGAAAAGCTGCGGTTTTCAGAAAGGAGAGTGTCGATTGTTTTGGCTGTGGAATCAGTCATCGCTTCAGTAAGCCGGCACAAATGCCGCGCGAGGATTCAAGAATGAACTTTGAAAGTTCTTGTACCGCAGCAACGGGGCTGTCGGTGAGGGCTTCGGCCTCGAGACGCGCGTTGGCGCCGGGGCCAAAGATGGAACGCATGGCACGACGGATTGCCGCGCTATCGTCTGGGTCGATCCCGGCGCGCGATAGGCCGACGCGGTTGACACCACGCCAGCGAACCGGATGCGCTCCAGTCACGATTGAGAACGGTGGTACATCAGAAGTCACCATGCTGCCGCCTGCGACCATGCACAAACGACCGACACGAGTGAACTGATGGATCATGGCATTGCCACTGAGGATGCTGCGCTCACCGATTGATGCGAAACCACCTAAGGCGATTCCATTCACCAACACGGCCAAGTCGCCGACGATGCAGTTATGCCCGACGTGCGCTCCAGCCATCATGCGAACGCCATTACCGATGACAGTCTCGCAGCCTTCACCGGTTGCCCGATTGACGGTTA
>CAZJGH010000269.1:0-2872 GCA_964545405.1 uncultured Planctomycetales bacterium | reverse complement strand
CGATGAGGAGACCGCGGTCATGTGGGGCCACGAGATCTTCAAGAAGATCGAGGATCTCAAGTAAGGTCGAGCTGGTGTCAACCAACGCCCTCCTCGATATCCACCCTGCGGCATGGCCAGAGCTGTTCGTGGAGATGGGTGTGGCCGCGTTCAATGGTCGCAATGCCGCGCGTTGGGTCTTCCAACGTGGTGCCAGCAGTTGGCAAGAGATGACTGACCTGCCTACGGCGTTACGCGAACGCCTGCAAGCCGAACAACCACTCGGTACAGCCAAGCTGCTGACCAGTTCCGGGGCCCGTGATGGCGCCGAGAAGGTCCTGTTGGAGATGGCGGATGGCGCCACCGTCGAGGCCGTCGGCATGCCGGGGACTTCCGGCCGCACGATCTGCCTGAGTACTCAAGTAGGTTGCCCGGTTCGTTGCACCTTCTGCGCCAGTGGATTGGATGGTCTTGGGCGTAACTTGAGCCAAGGTGAGATTCTTGAACAGGCGCTGTGGCTTCAACGTCAGCAGGGGCCGTTCCAACGGGTAGTCATCATGGGTATGGGTGAAGCCGGCTTCAATCTCGATGCCGTACTGGGTGCACTGGATGTGCTCATGGATGCCGAAGGCTTCGGAATGTCGGCACGCAGGATCACCCTCAGCACCGTCGGACCAGCAGGAGCACTACAGCGCATCGCCGAATGGGGCCGCCCTGTGACCCTGGCCCTGTCACTGCACGCCACCGATGATGACCTCCGTGCAAGCTTGCTGCCGGGCGTGGCCAAACGTGGCATCGTCGAGACACTGAATGAGGCTGATGATCTGTTCGCGGCCAACGGGCGTGAGTACACGGTGGAGTACGTCCTGCTCGAGGGCATCAACGATTCGCTTGAACAGGCCTCTGAGTTGGTGAATTTGCTGTTTCAGCGGCGCTGCCACGTGAATTTAATCCCCTACAATCAGGTCGACGAGACGGAATTCGTCCGTCCCTCTGATTTTGCCATGGAGAGCTTCGCGAAACGGCTGCAAGAGGGAGGACTATCGGTAACATTAAGACGCAGCCTGGGCCGCCAAGCGGACGCCGCCTGTGGACAACTACGCCGACGTCAACGCCCCACCTCCTAGCTCACATCAAGCCCACGCCAATCACGCTCAAGAACGACCGTATGCGAAAACTATCCCTCCTGCTCATACCGTTGCTGCTGTTCTCGGGCATCCTGTTCAGCGGTGGTGAGAACCCGTTCATCGAGAAGCATATGGCGGCAGCTCGGCGTCTACTCGATGCCGGCAAGACTGCAGAGGCACGACTTGAGATCGAACGCGCGTTGGAGCGTGATGACCAGCACCTAGGTGCGCTGTTGATGTGGTCGGAAGTCGCAGCCTTGGCTGGCGACGTTGATGCCTCGACCTTCGCCCTGCATGCATGGCTTGAAGTCGTGCGGGCTGCTGAAGAATCGCCGGTATCACGCAAGGACGTAAAGGAGGTCGAGGAACGTCTGCTCACGATGGATGCGGATGCCAAGACCTTCCGCAAGCTGACCGACTCCTACATCAAGGAGCTGATGAAGATCGAGAAGGAGCACGTCAAGAGGAAGCGCTACCACTCCGCGTTGGCCGTGCTCGATGAGGTCCTGCACATCGACCCGCATAACGCTGACGCCAGGAAGCGCCGCAAGGAGATCCAACGCGAAGGCGGCGCGGATGTCGCGACTGAAGACATGTTCGCCGGAAGCGATCCGACCGCTGGTGTCGACCCGGAATGGATCGCCGACGAGGACGCCAAACACACCGAATGGGATAAGGCTTGGCGCAAGGAGACTGAGCACTATCGGATCCGCACCAATGCCGGTTACCTGGTACTGCAGACTGCTGGTATCGCGATGGATCAGATGAACATGGCTTACCGCCGTTTCTTCCACTACAAGGAGGATGGTTCAGCCACTCCGAAGATCGACGTGCACGTGTTCAAGAACCGCGATGAATACCTGAACATGGGTCAAGGTCCGCCGGTCGAGTGGTCAGCCGGGCACTTCACCGGCAGTGCCGTGGAGACCTATATCGGTGGCACCGAAGGCACCGACGGCATTCGTGAGATGTACAGCACCCTCTTCCACGAGGCCGCGCACCAGTTCGTATCGCTTACCGGCAAAGGTGGCGTACCTGGCTGGCTCAACGAAGCCTATGCGTCGTTCTTCGAGGGCACGACCATCCTGTCGAACGGCACCGTGCGTTGGAACCGGGTCAATAACGGTCGCCTGTTCGCGCTCGCGCCTCGCCTTGAAGCCGGTTGGATGACCGACCACGACGATGGCATTCGTGGTGCGGATGGCGATTGGGGTAGCCCCGAGCGCGCACCGTCGTTGCGAATCCTGATCGAGAACCGTTACCAATGGGGCCCTCCTTGGTACGCGCCGACTTGGGGTGTGGTGTACTTCCTGTACAACTATCGCGATCCCGAGACCGGCATCGCTGTGCTGCGCGAGCCTCTGCACGAGTACTACCTGTCGGGTGCCGGCAGCGTCGGCTTGTCACGCCGGATCGAGCACTTCGAGGAAATGGTGCTGTCGGGTGAACGCGCGCCCGCCAAGACCGTCGATGAACTTTCCGAGATCTGGGCGGAGTGGTTGCTTGACCTGCGTGACCGCCAGATCGGTCAGGGCGAACCTGAACAGGACTTGTTGCATTACGCGGATTTGGCCCTGCAACGCGATGACTCGGAGCTGGCCATGTCTCTGCTCGAAGAGGCATTGCTTTATGCGCCGGACAATCCTGAGATCCAATGGGAGCTGGCCAAGCTTCTAGAGGAGACCGGCGAGGATGATCGCGCCGCAGCCTTGTACCGTTCCTTCGCCGAAGAACTAGCCCTGCGTGGTGAAGCCGAGGACGAACGT
>CAZJGH010000268.1:0-2876 GCA_964545405.1 uncultured Planctomycetales bacterium | reverse complement strand
GAGGATTCCATGCAGGATCGCCCACCGGTGATCGCATTCATGGGTCACGTCGACCACGGCAAGACCTCGCTGATCGATGCGATTCGCGAGACTCGAGTGGCAGTCAAGGAATCAGGCGGGATTACCCAGCATGTCGGAGCTTACGTGGCTTCACTGGATTCCGGCAAGACCGTGACCATCCTGGATACTCCAGGTCACGCGGCATTCACCTCGATGCGCCAACGCGGCGCACAAGCGACTGACATCGCGGTGCTGGTCGTTGCTGCCGATGATGGCGTGATGCCACAGACCGAAGAGGCTGCAGCGCACGCGAGTAGTGCAGGCACCCCAGTGGTGGTCGCGATCAACAAGTGCGACTCCCCCAACGCCAACCCCGACCAGGTTCGTTCACAGCTCGCCGGTATCGGTCTGCAGTGCGAGGACTGGGGCGGTGACGTCGGTATGGTCGAAGTATCGGCCCTCAAGAAGCAGGGCATCGAGGAACTACTCGAACGCGTGCTTCTGGAAGCCGAGATCATGGGACTCAGGGCCCACGCCAAGGGCGATGCTGTTGGCGTTGTGCTTGAGTCGAAGCTCGAGAAGGGCAAGGGCAAGGTCGCCTCGGTTTTGATTACCGATGGCACCCTGCACGCCAAGAACGTGGTATTGGCTGGTCACACATTCGGCAAGATTCGCCTGATGTTCGACCACGTCGGCAAGCCACTCAAGTCGGCTGGCCCATCCACCCCGGTCGACCTGCTGGGCCTCGACCAACTGCCTCCTGTAGGTGAGACCTTCTATGTGATCTCCGACCTGAAGTCGGCCAAGACCGTCGCTGAGAAGCGCGCCTTGCACAAGAAGGAACTGGAACTCTCGAAAGGTGCCGGCGTGACGCTGCAGAACCTCTTCGAGAAGATCGACGAGTCCAACGCCGAACACTTCAAGATAATCTTGAAGGCGGATGTCCACGGTTCGCTTGAAGTCCTTAAGGAAACCCTCAAGGAACTCAGCACCGAAGAGGTGATCGTCGACATCATCCACTCCGCTGTCGGTGGCATCACCGAGACCGATGTGGTCTTGGCCGATACTGCTGGAGCGATCATCCTCGGTTTCGGCGTGGTGCCTGAAGGTAAGGCACGCAAGGAAGCCGAACGACTTCGTGTCGAGATTCGCCGCTACGACGTCATCTACGAACTTCTCGAGGAAATGGAGAAGGCCGTTGAAGGCATGCTTGCGCCGGATACCGTCGAGGAGATCGTCGGTCACGCCGAGGTCCAAGAGGTCTATCGCTCATCACGTTGGGGCACGATCGCTGGCTGTAAGGTCGTCGATGGAGTGGTCAAACGTGCTTGTAACGCCCGCTTGACCCGTAACGGACGCATCGTCTTCGAGGGTCCGTTCGCTTCGTTGCGCCACTTCAAGGATGATGTCCGTGAAGTCGCGGAAGGCAACGATTGCGGTATCAAGATCGAGAACTTCGACGACATCAAGGCTGGCGACGTAATTGAGGCCGTTGAGGTCCTTGAGGTCGTACGCACCCTTGAGGAAGTCAAGGAAGTCGAGGCTGAAGCGAAAGCCAAGGCTGATGCTAGGGCGGCTGCCGACGCTGAAGACCGGCGCAACCGCCACAGCAAGTCGCGCCGTTAGGCACAAGTCCGAAGATGGCAAGCGAAAGACGACAGCAGCAGGTAGCACGACGAATCCAGCAGAAACTCTCGGAGTTGTTGCTGCATGAGATTCGTGACCCGCGCGCGTCTTTCGTGACCGTCACCTCGGTGACCATCTCGCGCGACCTGGCCAAGGCGAAAGTCTATTGGTCGGTCCTGGAGGATCGACATCGCTCCAAGGTCGCGCACATGTTCGAACATGCCAAGGGCTTCATGCGTCGTGAAGTCGCGCGTGAGATCAACATCCGCTCCGCCCCGATCCTCGAGTTCATGTTCGATGAAGGTGCGGCTGCCGCTGACCGGATTGAGCAGGTATTGCGCGAGGTCCTGCCACCAGAAGACCGCACCATCGGCGAACTGCCTGCCCCCAACGCTGGCCCTGAGACCGATGGGACGAACAGTCCTTGGCCGCAGAGCGAAGAGCGTTTGGATGACTGAGCCTGAAGCACCTCGGAGGTTACGTCGTGCTGAAGCGGTACTTCGTCAACGCACGGGGCGCATCATGCTTGTTCTCGAACGCCAGACCGACATCCACAATCAGATGGCGGTGATGCGTACCGCTGAAGCGATGGGCTTGGTGAATGTCTGGTTGGTGGACGACGCGGTCCAGCCGCAGCTGCCCGAGTTCAATAAGTCAGTGACGAAGGGTGCTCATGGCTGGTTACAGCTGCGCCATTTCGACGACACCACCTCCTGCATCGCCGCCCTCCGCACTGAAGGTTGGGAGATCTGGGCCACTGACTTGGCTGCTGGGGCTGTTGAAGCGACGATCGACAACCTCAGTCCCCTTCCAGACAAGGTTGCGATCGTGATGGGTCGCGAGTCCGATGGAGTCAGCCAGGAGATGCTTGAAGAGGCCGATAAGCGTGTGTTCCTGCCGATGTTCGGCTTCACCGAATCCTTCAACCTGTCGGTCGCTACTGGCATGATCCTGCAACGCCTGTTCGACATCTGTCCGGAAGCGCACGGCGACCTCAGCGATTCGGAAATCGCCGACCTGCGTGCCAGATGGTACGAGAAATTGGGCGGCGTCGGTTGGCGTGAGCGCGATGGGCTGTGGCTCGACAACCCGCCAGAACCGGCCGAGACCCTGCGTCCTGACCCGGAGCTGCGGCGACCACGGATGCCGAAGAAGCTGGCCAAGAAGCTCGGTATCGACCCGAAGACCTTATAGTCGTTATCGACCTGTAATACTGATGGAAACCTTACCCCGCGTACTGTTCCTATGCA
>CAZJGH010000267.1:0-2879 GCA_964545405.1 uncultured Planctomycetales bacterium | reverse complement strand
GCGATGGCGTGTTCGGCGACGACCGCGCGATGGTCACTGGACTTGCCACCATCCTTGGGCACCGAGTGATGTTGATCGGGCACCGTAAAGGTAGAGATACCAAGGATCGCTTGGCCTGCAATTTCGGTTCAGCCCACCCCGAAGGCTATCGCAAGGCGTTGCGTAAGATGCGGCTTGCTGAGCGAATGGGCCTTCCGATCGTGTGTCTAGTCAATACGCCAGGTGCTTATCCAGGTGTGGCGGCTGAGGAGCGCGGCCAGGCTCGAGCTATCGCCGAGAACATCTACGAGATGTTCGATATCAAGGTGCCGATCCTCGTAATGGTGATCGGTGAAGGTGGCTCCGGTGGCGCACTCGGCATCGGCATCGGTGACCGAGTCGGCATGATGGAGAACTCATGGTATTCCGTCATCACCCCTGAAGGATGTGCTTCGATCCTATGGCGCAGCGCCGAAGGAAAGGAGAAGGCTGCCGAGGCCTTGAAGCTGACTGGCTCAAGCTTGCTTAAGCTGGGTATCGTCGACAAGGTCGTCTCCGAGCCTACTGGTGGTGCGCACAACAATCGTGAAGAGGCGGTGGCTTTGGTAGGAAAGCAGATAGCTAGCTGGCTTGATGAACTTTGTGCATTGAGCACCGAGGAGCTGATGCGTCAGCGCGATTCGAAGTTCCGCAATATCGCGAAGCTCGAATCCGAGATCGTGGCTGCTGTCGCGGCTAACGAGGCTAAGGATCCTGAGGTCACCGGGCCTGGAGAAGCTGGGAGGCAGGTAGACCCCAATCCAACCGCTGTTGATCCTCCGCGTGGAGGATCCGGAAAACCTAGCCAAAACCCATCTGAAGAGCTGAAATAGCTCTAAATGGGTGCCTCAGGAAGAAAAATTGGGTGTTTTTGCCCTAAAAGCCCCAACATCATGTGGTGTAAGGCGTAAATTTGCGTGAACCATGTCTGCTCCAGCTTTTCGTCTAGTTCCCCCCGTCTCTGAAGATGCTCCTAGTACCGTCGGTGCTTGGGCAGATTTAAGCGACGAGGAGCTCTTCGCTCTAACCTGTGAAGGTGAGCGTGAAGCTTTTCACCTCCTCGATGAGCGCTATGAGGGAAGAGCGATTCACACCGCTCGTTCCATCGTTGGCAGTTACGAAACCGCGCGCGAGGTAGCTCAGGAAGCTTTCCTGAAGGTCTACGCAGCACGCGAGCGCTTCGACCAGAAGCGCGCATTCCGTACTTGGTTCTACCGCATCTTGCGTAACCAGGCTGTCGACCGCGTCCGCCGCACTGCGCCAGGTACCCCTGGTGGCACCGTCGAGTTGGTCGGTGACTGGAATGCGTCGGAAACGACCCCAGCTCATGGCGCTTCGGAAACCGAGCGCAAGCAGCTGGTCCGTCAGGTCCTTGATGCGCTACCTCATCAGTTCCGCGAAGTCTTGATTTTGCGTGATCTGGAAAGCCTTAGCTGTGCTGACATCGGCGAACGTGTCGGCGCTACCCCCGGAACCGTGCGTTGGCGCCTCCACCACGCACGCAAACTCTTCCGGGACCAATGGGAACGAACCCTAGGTCGCGAAGAAGGAGGAGAAGTACTGTGAACTGTCGCGAAGCCTCAATCCAAATCTCTTTGCACGTTGGCGATGACCTGCCGGCTGCTGAAGTTGCCCCCCTTGAAGAGCACCTCGAGCACTGTGCAGTCTGCCAAGTCGAGTACGAAAGCTATGCTTCCGCACGCGATTCCCTGCAGTTGCTGAAAGGCGAGTCAATGGCCTCCAGTAACCTCTGGGGCGAGCTCGAATCTCAACTCGATGACGCTAAGCCTGTCCTTGACGGCGGACGTCGTTGGGGTCGCCCAGTCTGGACTGCAATCGCTGCAGCTCTTGTTTTGGCGGTTTCGATGCGGTTCTGGCTACCTACCGATACTGGCGTGGAAGATGTGGTCAACCCTGGCTCCGCAGCCCTTGGGAACATCAATGTCGGAATCGGTCTGCCAGAAGTCGGCCCTGACTCCTTGGTCGATGATGGTCCAGAAAGTGAGACGGTTCCTTACGAGGAGCTGTTCGAGATTCTCCGTGGCGACAGCGAACAGCCTGTGGATCTCGATGACCCAATGATCGCTGCTCCTGCTTCACGACGTTCCTTCTAGGATTCGTGAGAGCAGGCCGCTAGCCTGTTAATGATGCTTTGGCCTCTACTACTGTCGGTGTTCGTGCAGCAGCCGGATCCTCCGGTCCCTCCGGCTCCGCCAGCGGCCCCTGATGAGATCGAGGTGGAGATGGTGGAGGTGCCATCGCCATTCGGTGGCAAGAAGCAGCATGTGATTCAGCTGAGTGGTGGCAAGATCGCTGCCGCACTTCCAGTGCAGGGATTGGCCAGCCTTGAGCTTGAGATGTCACAGCTTTATCGCCAGCTGCGGTCCTCGTTGGTGGAAGTCAGGTTCGAGTTCGGCTCCGACGAAGCTGTGACCAGGACGGTCATGGTTTCTGGCATGGTTATGGATAACTATGGGTTGTTCGTCACCCCAGTTGTCTTCAGTGATCAAGAACGTGAGGAGCTGAAGGGCAACATCACTGTCTACCGAACTGATGGCCGTGCTTTCGGCGCTGAGTTCGTCGATTGGAACGTCGATTACAAAGTGTCTTTGCTCCGAGCCAAGGAGTTGAAAGGACTCGCGCCAAGATTCGGTCATGGATTGTGGCTTGAGGAAGGCTCGGTGACTATTGGAGTAGGTCATCCCTTCGGCCTGCCCAACTCGATGAGCTTCGGCTTCCTTACCGGCAGGCAACGTGGCATCAATAAGGCATCGGGGCTGCTGCAGATAACTAACCCGGTCAATGTGGGGGACAGCGGAGGAGTACTGGCTGACCGACATGGTCAAGTGGTCGGCATGATG
>CAZJGH010000266.1:0-2922 GCA_964545405.1 uncultured Planctomycetales bacterium | reverse complement strand
GCCAAGATGCTGGAACAACGGTCCAGGGTGGCACCTGGAATCCGCGATCGGAAAGCCAAGCCAGTGAGGCAGCCTTACCACCTACGATCGTGGTGTCACGAAGGTCCTTTGGGCTGTCGTGCGATTCTGACATTGGGATTAAAGCGACGGCCGCAACTGGTAGCTGCCGAGCTCAAATCCATGTTTGGCTGCCAGCGCCATTATGTGACGTACGCGCGCCGGATTGACTGGTCCACAGGAGTAGTCGGAGTCGAGTTCTTCCAGCCCCAAGAGGATAGTCTCCGCGAGGCATGCGTAGGCATGGCCATCGGGAAGATGCCAGCCGGGAAGATGCAAGCGCGACTCACCGGCGCCATTCGGCAGACGCACGATTCCGCCCCTGATGTAGTGCATCTCGGGCCTCGCTTCATGCAGCTCAGGAGCTGCATCACCTGGCACCGAGATATCGAGGAAAACCGTAGGGCCAGCAGCCACATGTTCGGGGAACACGATCGGCTTGGTTGAGTTGCTCGCCGTGACTATCACCCGGCATTCCACCAGGCGCTTGATGTCGGTAGTGATCTCTACTTCGGCACCGAGGTCGTCCTCCTCGATCAGTTCCGCTGCGATGCGGTGAAGACGGTTCTCCGAGCCTGGCCTGCCGACCAACAGGATCTTCCCCGCGTCGGGCTTGAGCAGGTGCGCTTGAATCCGCCCAAGGTTGCCCGCAGCTCCAACGACTGCAATGGTTTCCTTGCTCAAGTCCAGGCCTGCCTCGCGACAGGAACGTACCACTGCAGCGGCGGCCATGCCGGCGGTAAGCGAATTGCCGGACGTCACCCGAATGTCCTCGTTGCGCACGGCGGCGCAGGAACGGGTGAGGATCGACGTGAATCCGCCGAAGCCGGCCCACTTACACCCTTCATCAGTGGCTTCAAAAAGTGCCTCACGCACGTCGTCGACCATTCGGGTGTACTTGCGGCGATCACGCAGCGCGGCCATATAACCTTCCGGCATGATTGGCCAACCGTAGACGACGCCGTCGACTTCCTTGCCGGTGATCGAACGAATGCGGAAACGCCGCATCGGGAAGTGGCAAGACCAACCTTCCATTCGCCGGATCAGTCCGCCAGCATCTTCGTCATTCAATGCCCGCGAACACTTGCCGAATCTATGAAGTGACTGAAGAAGGCGATGCGCGGGAACCCGTTTGAGGGTTCGGCGTGCCCAGCTGCATATGAAGTACCGCAATCCAAGTCGGGCGATGGCACCCATTCGGGCCCTGCACCATCTACGTCCATGGCAGGAACTTCGCTTCCATGCAGGAAACGGGTCAGGCTGATCACGTCGCCGACGGAGATGATCCCACACAGGCGGTCGATCGATTCGAGGGCGTGATCGATGTCGTTTTCGTCGATCAAGACCGAGGGCTGCAGACGTAACGTGCACGGATGACGCAAGGCCGGAGCGACACGGATGTTGGCCTCATGCAGAAGCCAGCCTGAAGCTACCGCTGCCAAGGCTCCGCCGATGTCGAAACCCCTGATGGTGGCGGACGGATTCCATTTCATCGAGGCGAACTCGATACCGAGCATCAGGCCTCGACCACGCACGTCGGCAAGAGCTTTCGGCCAGCGGTCCTTGATCTTCTTCAAGCCTGCCAGGAAACGGTCACCGAGCTCGACCGAGCGCCTGACCAATTCGCGATCGTTGCGGTTGAGCAACTCCAATACGGCGACGGCAATACGGCTGGACGGATCGTCCTCGGCAAAGGTCGAGGAATGCATCAATGAGAATTCATCGACGTATTCCTCGTGCACGATCGCCAGTGCGGCGACCTTGGCGAGACCACCGCCCAACACCTTGGACAGCAGCACGATCTCTGGCTGCAACTCGACCGACTCGCAAGCGAACATCGAGCCAGTACGACCAAGACCTGTCTGGATCTCATCGGCAATCAGAGGAATGCGATGTTGCCGACATATGTGGTGCAACTTGCCGAGCCGCTCGGAATCCAGGACTTGGATGCCGCCCTCACCCTGAATCACTTCCATGAACAAGGCCGCGACATTGGTCATGTGGACTTGCCGTGGGTACCAGCCGCCCTCGCTGTTACGCGCAGGAGCGATAAGGGTGACGGTGTGGTCGGCGATGAACTCTTCCAGTGCCTGGCCATCGTCGGCGGGAACGAAACCCACCGCGATACCGGTCGAAGAAAGAGTCGAGTGATTCCGCTTGCCGTAGCTGAGCTTGCCGGCTGCGGAGCCGGAGCCGTGGTAGCCGCCTTCGAGAGCAAGGAACACCGGCTCGGTATCGGCAGCGACGTGGTTCATGGAGCTCACCCGCAGGGCCAAGGTGTGGAGGTCCTCGCAACCACGCAAGGATGGATCGAGCTGCCCAGCGGCTTCGAGGAAATCGCTGCGTTGCTCGGAACTGGATTCCTCCATGTCTTCCAGCAGGGAGCGCCAAGTGCGCTCGGCATCCTGCTCGATCGAAGACAAGCGTGTGCGGCGGGCAAGTTCGCAATGCTGTACCGCGGCCTCGACAGCCTCGGTGCCGGTGTTCAAGAGGTGCACGATGAACTCGCGCCCCATCGCACCATGCAACATGGTATTGATCTCGTGACACAGGATGCTCGCCCAACCTCTGGTTGAGGCTTGAGTGTGAGTCGGAACCTGTTCTTCGAGGCTGGCCTTGGCGACGGCCACCAGTTCTGGATGGTTGTGACCCAACAATCCTGCGCCATAACCAGCGAGGAAATCAAGGACCTCAACTACCTCTCCGTCCTTCTCGTACTCTAAGTAGGCACCGTAACCACGACGGTACACGACATCGAGCCCAATGCTGGCCAGGACCTCTGCAAGGCGTGGACGAGATTCCTCGGCATAGAATTGCCGGATCTCGCCATCTGCATGGGATAGCGGCTGCGCGGCACGGAGGCCG
>CAZJGH010000265.1:0-2937 GCA_964545405.1 uncultured Planctomycetales bacterium | reverse complement strand
CTGGAGTATTGATTGGCCTTCCTGAGGTCAACAACTTCGCCGCCCACTCCGAGCAACAAGACGGCCAGTTGAGCATTCTGCGCAGTGAAGTCGACCGACTCAGCCAGCAACAACTCGAACTGCAGAGTGGTATTACCTACTACCGCGACGAACTAGAGAAACAGGCTCAACTGCTTGAGAACCACCGCACTGCCATGAGTGATGGCTTTGGACGGATGGCTGATGGCTTCCTGACCATCGACGGTCTGCGCGATTCCGTGGAGGCCCAAGCCGTCAAGGCAGCCGCCGTACAGCCTGGGGCCTTACGTGCCACCTTGCGCCGCGATGTCTTGAACCCAGTCTTCCAAGTCAGCGGTGATGAAGCCGTCGGCAGCGCAGTCCTGGTTCACCGCGGCGAGGATGAAGCCGGGAGCTACTACCTGGCCCTAAGTTGTTACCACGTCTTGCGCGACATCATCGACTACGAAAATGTCGAAACCCCCCACGAGGTACTGTTCGACAACATCTTCGATCAACTCGGCGGCGAGGCAGTGGTCGTCCAAGGACGCATGGTGGCGGAGAACATCCCCGCCGACTTGGCCTTAATCCGCATCGACACCGAGCGAGAACTGGGCAACATCGCGACCATCGCCCGACTGGAAACGGAATCAGTGGTCGACGCCTTCACCCCGGTCTACACCGTTGGCTGCCCACTTGGAACCAGTGCCCAAGCCACCAGTGGTGATGTCACCCGTAATGATTGGGTGGTCGACGGCCAGGATTATTGGATGGTCTCGAGCCCCGCGTACTTCGGCAACTCCGGTGGCGGTGTGTTCTTGGCTGAAACCCATGAACTGATCGGCGTGTTCTCGAAGATCTACACCCACGGCAGCTATCGTCCGCAAGTCGTGACCCATATGGGTTTAGCGGTACCGCTATCGACCATCCACGAATGGCTCAAGGACATTGGCTATAGCTACATCCTGCCGCCCGTAGAGAGCCGTATCCCGCAGATTGAAGAGGCGAGTAGCGCGCCAGCGACTGATTAGTCCCACCTAGAAGGATTGGTTATGGGCGTTGCCTAGAGCTACCGCTAAACTAGAAGCGGACCTCTTTGAGCCCATGTCACAGAAAATAGCGCTACTTTTACGTCTGATGGCTGGCAGCACTGTCGTTTTGGCTGCCGTCGCATTCTTCACCCAATCAGCTTCACCGCTGGTCAACCTCTATGAGTTCGGCCCCACTTCAAGCACGGCCGAAGCCCCTGCTCGTGTTCCTGAGTGGGCAACTCCAGAATCTCCAGCGGCCATAGCTGGCCTCGGTTTCGATAAGGCCCGCGAGTTATTGGCTGCCGGCAGTATCCCAGAAGCCAAGGAAGAGGCCGAAAAGGTACTGACCTACGTCCCGTACTCGGCGGAAGGCTATCAGGTGATGATGGACATCGCCCGCGCCGACGACGACGTCGAGTCGCAGCTGCGCTGGGGTAAATGGTTGGTGTGGTCCTTGACCGCTGCTGGCGACAAGGACGGCTTGGCGGAAGTGACCAAGCGTTTGGATGAGCTTTATGCAGACTGGAATCAGGATGAGCTCACCTTGGGTGCCTGGCGAGAGGCGGTCAACAAGTCCGCCAAGAAGGCTGGTAGCAAGAAGCAGTTCCGCCTCGCTGGTCACTTGATGAACAAGCTGCTCGACCTGAACCCGTCAGACAAGCAGCTCAACAAGGATTACGACAAGCTCGCCGACAAGGCCGGCACCGAACTCTCCGGTGGCGCGTTCGTGTCCGACAAGGTGCGACGCAAGTCCGCCAAGTGGTTGGCCAAGAACAATGCCAAGCACAGTGACTGGGAGAACCGTTGGTCGAAGAAGACCAAGTACTACGACGTTGAGACCAACATGAACTACGCGTTCTTCGAGACCCTCGCTGCGGCGATGGATCAGATGAACGAGTTCTACCGTGCGGTGTACGATTACAAGAAGAAGACCAAGCGCGTGCGTCTCGCCGTACACCGCAAGCGCACCGACTTCGACCGCTTCTCGATGGAGCTACTCGGCCGCGCGATCCAGAGTGAATCAGTCGGTGGTTATTGGGTATCTACCCTGAAGACCGTTGCCGCATTCGACCGCTCCATGGGTGACCCGGACAAGACCCAGGACGACCTGTGGAACACCCTGTTCCACGAGGCAAGTCACCAGTTCATGTCCATCCTGATGGACAAGAACGAACGTCGCGGCCTTTACACCCCGGCATGGTTGGATGAAGGCACGGCATCGTACTTCGAAGGCTGCAAGATCAAGGCTGACGGCACCATCGTCAAGAACAACGTCGCTGAACGGCGTTTGCGCTCCTGGTTCTTCCTCGAGAACAGCGATCGCCGCAAGTCGTTGACCGACCTGATCGCGCACGAGCGCAACACCGGCCCTGATTCGACCGGCACCTTGAGTTATGAAGGTGTCTATTACCCATACGGTTGGTCGTTGGCTTACTTCCTCCTTAACTACGAGGAGAATGACCGCCGTGTCTACGCGCCGCCGATCACCCCAGGCCAAGGCATTCCGGCTGACTACAAGTCGGTGCGTAAGGCCGGGCGTTTGGTCTATCGCCAGCCGTACCTGGATTACATCGAGCACTTCGCCACCGTCGGCAACAAGGAGAACCTGCGAGAATACCCGCTGGATATCGCCAAGAAGTTGTTCGTCGATGAAGTCGGCGACACCGATGTCCCTAACTGGGATGCATTCGAGGCGCGTTGGCGCAAGTTCACCAACGCCCTGTATGGCGAGATGCTCGCAGGCCCTGAGTTCGCGGATGTGCTGCAATCACGTTGTCGCGGTTACATCTTGGCTGAAGACTATGAGCGTGCGCGCGTTACTGCTGAACAGGCTGACGACAAGCGTCCATTCGATGCCGAGACTTACCGTCTCCTGGCGATCGCCAACCTCGGTGAAGGACTCAAGGGC
>CAZJGH010000264.1:0-2938 GCA_964545405.1 uncultured Planctomycetales bacterium | reverse complement strand
CATCCAAGGCTGCCGCTAAGACTCCGGAGATCGGCTGCCCATCAGAGTCGGTGGTGGTCACATAGATCACCGTACCACGCTCCAGCTGCACCTTCTGCTTGGCCTCGCCGCCAGCGGGCAAGTTAACTTCGATCTCGGTGCTTCCGAGGATTGGGTGGCGAACCAAGATGATGCCTGGACCACTCGGCAATCCCTTCATTTGTGCGACCCCTTTCGCGTTGGTTCCGGAAAAGGACAGGATGTTCAAGGCTTGGCCTTCCGAATCAAGGTAATGCATGTGAGCACCGGCAAGCAGGTTCCCATCAGGGTCAGTCACCTGAACCTTGAAGGTGGCACCAAGCTCCAAGGGCATCTCGATGGTCTGGACACCGGCGCCTTCAGTGATGATTACATGGCTCTTCTGCCGTGCTCCGAAACCCGCTTCGGAGGTTGCCATGAAGCTTGCTGTGGCATTGCCGGCCGCAATGATGTATTCACCGGCTGGCAAGCTCGGGAACTCAGCGATTCCATCGGCGTCGGTGATGCCGAAATCTCCGCCAGAGATATTGGTGGCATCCATCGGGCGGACGGAAACTGGAATACTGGCCATAGGTTGACGGTCCGCGGAGTTGAACACTGACACCTTCACGCCGTCATTAGGCATGTCGACGTCATGGTGCACGATGCCTTCATTCGCGACGTTGATGTTGTCGTAGAACACCGAACCACCAGCTCCTGGCAGTCCCGCACGGGCCACGATGATGAAAGTACCGAGGGGCACGTCCTCGACCGTGAATGCACCTACCTCATCGGTGGTGTCGACCTTCATGCCGGAGTCGGTGATGATCGCGACGGTCGCGCTCTTCACGAGTTCTCCACCGAGTCTGACCACGCCTTCAACGTCGGCACTAAGTACCGGTCCACCGAGCGTGATCTCCAATTCTTCGCCATCCTCGATCTGCAGGAACTTGAAACTCACATCGAGGTTGCCCTGGTTCGAAGAGGTGTCGAAGGAGGAGATGTCGGTGAACGACACTTGATAGCCACCCGGTGTGATGTTCTCCAGTCTTGCGACTCCCTGGTCGTCGGTGGTGCCGGTCTTCACTTGTTGAGCGACCACGTTCACCGCCTGCACGGTCGCCTCGGGAATTCCGACCCCTTCACTGTCCAGCACCGTGACAACCAGGACCGAGCCTGGATGCATGATGACGGTGAGGTTCTCGACCGCGCTATCAGTGACATCGAATGGGCCCTTAGTGGTCTCAGCGAAGTCGTCATGCTTGGCGATCAGCACGTACTCGCCACTCGGCAGGTGCGAGAACATGAAATGTCCATCCTTGCCACTGAGCGCGTCCCAATCCGAACCACGCAGTAGTGCACCGAACGCCTGGTTGTTCTCAGCGGTGTGCAACTCAAGATTCGCGGATTCGATAGGCATACCTGTACGCCCATCGACGACGGAGCCCTCGACTGTTGCGCCGACTTGCAGTACTACTTCGAGGTCGTCGTTGGCCTTCTCGGTCCGGCCGGAGAAGTCATGCTCGATGACGACTTGGGCGAAATCAGGATGGTTGAACTCGAGGACGATCTGTTCAGGTGGAAGGCCGCCGATATGAAGACGCCCACCCTGGCTGGTCTGCTGTTGTTGGACCGTGCGACGGCGTCTGGCTTCAACCAGACTGCTACCCGCCTTGCGGTACCAACTGACCGACACGTCATTGACTGGCTTGGCGATCATGTCGACGACCAGGAGGTTGAGTCCGAAGCCGAGTTCGACTTCGATGTCACCGCAGGTGCTCGAATCACGCGCCGGAACGGTGATCGAATCGGTCGTGATCAGTGGCAGGTAGTTCGGAGCAGCCACCATGACCTGATATTCACCAGGCTCGACCGTCCCTAAGCGGAAAGAGCCGTCGGCATCGGTGATGACCTGGTGGTGGGCAGGAATCAGGTCAGGAATCTGGCCGGCACTTCGGAAGTTGTCGAGAGCTAACCCGAAGATGTTGTCCTGGAAGTCCGCTGGCAACAGCGCGACTGTCGCCTCAGGGATGCCAGCGTCAGCGAAGACTACTCTGCCAGTCGCGGCTCCAGCTGGCTGGAAGACTACCTCAAGATCATGTTGGTCTTGAGCATCCAAGTCGATGGTCAGTCGAGCAGGTACGTGGTCGTCGAGCTTGAAGTTGGCCTGAAACAGGGCCGGTGGCAAGCCATCGACTCGGAATCCGCCATCTGCTTCAGCCGCGTAGTCGGTGTTACCAAGGCTGCTGGTCAGCAACGAGAACGCGACACCATTCTCTGCCGATAGGGACATCTTCGCCTTTGAGGTAGATAGTCCCTCAAGGGTGCTTGTGCTGACCGTGAATCCAAGTCGTGCTTGATCGAGGACGACCTTGAGATGTGGAATGCCGTCGACATCTTCAGCGTCGGCAATCCTCTGCATGGTTGACCAGCCGTGTTCGCCGCGTGCACATAGGTATTCAATCTGGTCGGTATTGGCTAAGCCAACCTGACCTGTGCGATCGCTCAAGGCGATGATCTGCTCATCGTAATCGACCAGGAACAGGTCGAAGATCGGTGCGGCGGTGCCACCTTCATCGACCACGACTTCAACCACCAAGGCTGCATCGGCCAGCTCCGAGCGTTCGACGACGGCTGCTTCGAACTTGAGGTCGGGATCAGGAACCGGGATATCCGCCGCACCATCCAATTCGGCGGTTTCCAAATCCGCATCACCAGTCAGCGATGGCGTGGTGTTGGAATTCTCGTCGGTAGGTCTATCGTCGCGATCAGGGCCGAGCACGAACACGCTGACCACGATCAGGACGGCGAGCAGGAGTAGGGGGATTAGACGCTGGTTCACCTTGCTCATTGTTACGCACCAATCACGTTTTCGCGGGTGTTCTTTATCAAAAAACGCGAAAACGTCGAGGTCGAGGAGTTCGTCAACGAGGACCCCGTC
>CAZJGH010000263.1:0-2945 GCA_964545405.1 uncultured Planctomycetales bacterium | reverse complement strand
CGGCGGCTTCATCATCGCATTGACGATGGAGCGCTGGCAACTTCACCGGCGTATCGCGTTGCGCATCATCCAACGCGTCGGTGGAGGACCGGCGCGCATCATCCTCGGCTTCATGTTGGCCGCCGCTTTCCTGTCGATGTGGATATCCAATACCGCGACCGCAGTGATGATGGTTCCGATGGGTTTGGCGATCGTGCACGAGATGGAGAAGTCGTTCGGAGCCAAGGATTCGCATTCATTCGCGGTAGGTGTGATGCTCGCGATCGGTTACTCATGCTCGCTGGGAGGGCTGGTCACCCTGGTGGGGACACCACCCAACCTGTCGTTCGTGCGGATCTATGCGATCACCTTCCCTGACGCCCCGGCAATTGCGTTCGGCCAATGGATGTTGTTGGGCCTGCCGATCGCGATCGTGATGCTGGCAATAACTTGGTTGCTGATCACCAAGGTGTTCTACCGCGTGCCGTCACATATTCGAGTAGAACGCGACATGGTCGACGAGCAGGTACGCGCACTCGGGCCGATCAGTTATCAAGAGAAAGTGGTGCTGGTGGTATTCACCCTCACCGCCTTGTTGTGGGTATTCCGAGTACCTATCGACATCGGCGCCTTCACCCTGCCGGGCTGGTCGGCCTTACTTCCTCACCCTGAGCTTCTCGACGACGGCACCGTCGCGATCACCATGGCAGCCTTGTTGTTCATCATCCCAAGTCGCTCACCTGCCGGACAAGGTCGGGCACTAGCCGGACCGGAGATCATCCCACGGCTGCCGTGGAACATCGTGTTGTTGTTCGGTGGAGGCTTCGCCCTGGCTCATGGCTTCCAGACGACCGGCCTGGCGACATTGGTCGGTGATCAGTTTGCCGGCTTGGCCGACGTGCCGCCGATACTTCTGGTCGCCTCTATCTGCTTGGGCCTCACCTTCCTCACCGAGCTTACTTCCAACACCGCGACTACCGAGATGATCCTGCCGATCCTAGCTTCGATGGCTGTTGCTGCAGGGATGCATCCTTTGATGTTGATGGTCCCGGCCACATTGTCGGCATCGTGTGCCTTCATGATGCCGGTCGCTACTCCACCGAACGCGATCATCTTCGGCAGCAACCGTGTGCGCATCCCCGAGATGGCGCGCATCGGATTGGTATTGAACCTGGTCGGAGTAGCCGTGATCACGGGCCTATTCATGCTATTGGGGCCAGCGATCTTTGACATCGCTGACCCCAATATCGGCAAGTAGCCGAATAGGTTACGGAGTGAAGTTCAGCTGAACTGCGACAGAAGATTCAGTCACGGCACCATTGTCGAAGACAACAGCTGCCGCCCAGATCGTCTGTCCTGCAGCTCCAGCATATTGGCCTGGTAGGACACGGAAACCAGCAACCGCTTCGCCGTTGGCGTTCAAGGTGCCGGTCGCGTTCCATGACAAGCCCGGGTAAGCGCCCAGCCAGGTGCGAGCCATCAGCCAATCCCAAGATAGGGGTACTTCAGCAAGCCCGACCATCTGTGCCCCCATTCCTGTCTTCGACATCAAGACCTGATAGGCGTCGCCACCATGCTGAGACCCGAAGTCGATCATCATCCCTAAGTCTCCACCGTAACTAACCGACATGGTAGATGTCGATGCGGTCAGGTAAGGATTGAATGACATCAACTCGACTTCGCTCGGGTTGTTGCTGCCGAGCAGGAGTTGTGGGTAGCCGAGTGACACGGTGGTGTCCAACACGCTGATGGTGGCGTTGGGGTCAAGCATGCGCAGACCGTTGAGACCGGAGACGACCTCGTGGAAGATATCAAGATCAGTGATGCGGTCGCCATCAAAATCAGCGAGCGCCTTGACGTTGCGGTTGTCGTAGCGACGGATCTCCTGCTGAGTCTGTCCCGAGTATGCGATGGTCTCTGGACCACTGCTTACCAACAAGTCACCGTGACCATCGCCATCGAGGTCATCGGCCCACTGCAATGTGTGCGCCCCGAAATCAAAGTATGAACTTGGGTTCGGGATGGTCCATAGGATGCTGCCGGTCGCACCGCTGAACATGGTCACTTCGCCGTCCCACAAGGGTTGGGCAAGGTGGCTGCCAGGTGAGGCGACTACCAGATCATCGAAGCCGTCACCATTCTGGTCACCGGTGGCGACGACATCGACGCCGAGTGATGCGAAGGCGAAAGTCCCGTTGAACTGATGAATCAGTGAGCCAGTCAAACCAGAGTAGACCAATACGACACCACCTTCGTTATGCACGAAATCGCCATGATGATTGACCACGACAATATCGTCGTAGCCATCATTATTGATGTCACCGGCTCCACGCTGGTGTCCACCGAACTGGTCGAACTCAGGACCCGGAACCGGAATGTTCAGGATCTCAGCGCCGGACATGCCAGATACAACGACCAATGGTTGGTACGGGGTCATCAGCTGCACGATGTAGTCGGGTACGCCATCAGCATCGACGTCGCCGGCATCGTTCGGAGTGGGGCTGATCGGATAGTAGGCGCTCAAGTCGATAGAGCGGATCAGCTGGCCGTCCAGCCCACTGTAGAGCTGCAGGCTGTCAAGATTGGTCATTGCGATGTCTTCGACTCCATCGAAATTGGAGTCAGCGACCCCGATGGCACCTTGGCCAAGGGGTGTTAGAGCGGTGCCCGTATAGGTGGCGTTGGTTGTCCATTTACCGCCAAGGAGGTCCTGGGAATAGCCTGGGGAAGATAATCCAACGGCGCACGCGAGTATTAAGAGGGTTCTAAGCGACATATGAGAATAAAAGCAAATGGTGTGCCAGCCTGAATCCGCCCTAATCATGGCGATTTGTTCCTGATTAGGAACCAAGCAGGCAGGAGGTTAGATTATTGCCGATGCCTGAGACCCAGAACGACGAATCCATCACCGCTGTCGCCTCCAAGACGGCTGAATCCGTGCTCGAGAATATGCTCTGGCGCAGCCG
>CAZJGH010000262.1:0-2955 GCA_964545405.1 uncultured Planctomycetales bacterium | reverse complement strand
CGAAGATAATGGGAGTTGATGCAGAGAAGCAACGCGTGTTCATGATGGCCAACGCGGAGCCACGTATCTACGACACGCATCTTTACCGAATTGGCCTGAACGGGGCTGAATTCAAGCGTTTGACTGATGGCGAGGGCGAGCACGACATTCAGCTTTCACCGTCGATGGAGTTCTTCATCGACTCGCATTCGAGCATCAACACTCCGCCACTGGCTGAGCTTCGCGACGTTGAAGGCGCACTCATCCACGAACTTGATCGCGCTGATGTGAATGCGATGGAGGAGCTGGGCTGGAATCCACCCGAACAATTCGTGGTCAAGGCCGCCGATGGCATTACTGACTTGCACGGAGCCATATACAAGCCGCGGTACTTCGATCCATCGCAGGAGTACCCAGTGATCGATTACATCTATTCCGGCCCGTTCATAACCATCTCACCAAACGATTTCCTGCTCGGCACCCATATGGGGCCACGCGCTCAAGCGATGGCCCAGATGGGTTTCATCGTGTTCACGGTTGACCCGCGCGGGACCACCGAGCGCGGAAAGGAATTCCAGGATGCGAGCTACGGGAGGATCGGAGAAATCGAGATACCGGATCACGTCGCCACCTTGCAACAGCTTGCGCGGCAGCGTCCGTATATGGATCTTGAGCGTGTCGGAATCTATGGCCATTCGTGGGGAGGGTATTTCGCCTTACGCGCGATGCTCACCGCGCCCGCTGTATTCCATGCTGGCGTCGTCGGCGCTCCTGGGGAACTTACTGAAGCTGGCCCGATCAACGAACCATATATGCGTCTACCGATGAATAATCGTGAAGGCTACGCCAACGCCCTGAATGCTCCATTGGCGGAGAATCTGCAAGGGCATCTGCTCATCATCCACGGCACCGCCGACATCAATGCGCCGTTTTCGACATCCATGAGGATGGTCAAGGCGCTGATCGACGCCGACAAGTATTTCGAGCTCCTGGTGATGCCTGGGGGAGCGCATGGTTTCCGTGGTAGGCAGCGCCAATACGAAAGCCGACGAATACGTAGTTTTTTCTCGAGCACCTGCGCGATGAAGTTGGAGTTTTTTCAGCTAAATAAAGCCGAAAAAACCATTTAGAACCGCTCGGAGGGCGTTTTTCTGTGATAATACTTAGCTGCACATGTCTGGCCGATTTCCCCATGTGTGCTTCTGACCGTAATGCGCTCCCTCATCCCCACCATTGCCCTTGCATGTGTTGGCCTGACGACCTCGTTGGCTGCCCAATACCCACCACCCCTGACTGATCCGGATTATCTGGATTCGCAGCAGAACATCTTCCTGAGGGATGAGGTCACTTACGTGACCGTAACGATGGACCCGGCTGACCTGCAGTGGTTGCTGACCAATCGGCAGACCGACACCTACAAGTCCTGTACGGTCAATGTCACGAACTCGCAGATCAACGAGACCATCCTGAATGTCGGGATACGTCCGCGCGGGAACAGTGGCCGCAACGCCAAGAAGAACCCGTGGAAGCTGAGCTTCACGGCCTTCTCGCCAGGGAGGCGCTTTCATGGGTTGAAGAAGATGAACGTCAACGGCGACGCGCCTGATCCATCGCTCTCCAGGTCGAGCACCTTGTTCGATGGGTTCCGCAGCATCGGAGTGCCTGCTTCACGCACACACCATGTCTGGATGGAGATCAACGATGGCAGTGATGTCAGCGGCCTTTACATCCATCACGAGCAGGTCGATGAGGTTTTCCTCAAGGCATGGTTCGGTAATAACGATGGCCGCCTGTACAAGTGTCGGAACAAGGGGGAGCCTGCGAACTTGTCCTTCCAGGCACCTGGCCTGCCGGCTACCTACGCGGCGATGGAGGCCTATGAGGAAGAGAACGACGATTTCGTCCTGCTCGCTCAGTTCATCGACTTCATCAACAACACCACTGATCAGGTATTCAAGGATGACATCGGCAAGTGGATGAACGTCGATGGCTTCATGCGCGCGCAGGCAGCGGATGTGTTCGCCGGACAGTGGGACGGCCTCTGGATTGGCGGCAACAATTACTATCTGTACGAGAACACGGATACCGGCCTGCTTGAGTACATCCCATGGGATCTCGACCATAGTTTCGGGATGGACTACTTGTTCTTCCCGATCGTCGGCAACTTCGGCACCAACTTCGCCACCAAGCCGTACCAGGGATGGGGCAACAACGGCTTCGCCACCAACAACAGCAATCCGCCGAAACTGATCAAGCGTCTGCTTGATATCCCGAACTACGATGAGGTCCTTAAGACCTACTGTCGTGAACACGCAGCTGGCCCGTTCCACCCGAACTTGCTCACACCGCGGATCGATCAACTGAAGGCGATGCTTGCGCCATTCGCGTTCACCGGCTCCTTCCATAACTCGTCGATGGACAATGGTTATGACAACGGAGATTTCATGGCGTCCTTCACGAACCCTGGAAGCTACTCGCTGTTCTCGACACCAGCCACTTGGGGACTGAAGCCCTTCATTTCCACTCGCCGCGGCTACATCGCCAATCACTACCCGGTTGCACAGGCGCTGCCACGCGTCTTCATCAACGAGGTAGTCTCCGACAACGAGACGACCCTGGCTGATGAGGCGGGGGACTTCGATGATTGGGTTGAGCTCTACAACGACGAGAACTCGGTCGTCGACCTGAGCGGTTGGTACATGAGTGACCGCCCTGGGGAAGCGCGTGCATGGCAGATTCCTGCTGGTACAACGATTCCTGCTAAGGGGTACCTGCTGGTGTGGTGCGACAACGAGCCGCTGGAAGGACCACTTCACGCATCATTCAAGCTGAGCGATACCGGTGAGAGCGTGCACCTCTGGATGCCTGAATCATTCCTGCATGTTCAGGCCGATTCGATGGTCATCCCACCATTGGGTAACGACCAAGCTTAAGTTCGCATTCCCGACGTCCCCCCACTCCTAGAGCAGCTTGCCG
>CAZJGH010000261.1:0-3008 GCA_964545405.1 uncultured Planctomycetales bacterium | reverse complement strand
ATAAGCTGGTCTCTACAGCGGTCTCTTGGCACTCATCGCATCCACTGGGATACACCAAATGAAGAACATCCTCACTGTCGTCGCCACCTTCTGGCTATTCCTTGGTGCGTCCGTCCACGCCCTTCAACAGGGCGCTCCTTCAGATGCGGAGACCAGTGCCACACGCGCTGGTGCGGCTACTTTGGAAGATGCCCTCAAGACCATCACCGAAGATGATTGCTTCGACAACGTGATGGTGCTGGCTTCGAACGAGATGGCTGGTCGCGGCACCATGACCGAAGGCTTCGACCGGGCTGCTGAGTTCGTCGAGCTGCAACTCGAGACCTTGGGTTATGTTCCTGCTCAGGGCGACAGTTTTCGGGTGCCGGTCTCCTTGACCTGCATCGTCGGTGGCAAGGATTGCACCGTCATGGTCTCCGGCCTGAAGGATGATGACGAGACTCCGCCCTTGGCGATCGAGAAGGATTTCGTGCCGGTGTTCGGTAGTCAGGAATTGGCGGCGAAAGGTGAAGCCGTGTTCATCGGCTACGGCATCGACTCGAAGAAGGAGAAGTGGGATGACATCAAGGAAAAGGACATCAAAGGCAAGATCGTGTTCGTCTTCACCCGCGAGCCACGTGCCGACGATGCCAAAGCCAAGACTTTCGACGGCACCAAACCGACTCGCTACTCGAGGGTCGACCAGAAAGTCCGTGAAGTGATGGCAGCAGGTGCGATCGGCTTGGTGCTTGTTCCGGATCCAGGGATCTTGGCCGCTGAGGACCGTCCGATGCCAGGCATGGTGCCGTTCGTCGATGCCAGTGGTCGTGGCGTGCAGATCATGAAGGGAGGCAACAATGCCCTTGGCGACATCCCGGTGATGTCAGTGTCACGCGAAGTCGCCGGTCGCATCTTCGATACCGATATCGCTGCGTACCACAAGAGCATGAACAAGAAGAAGAAGCCTAAGCTTCTTAAGGCCAAGAAGGGGATCGAGGTGTTGCTCGAGGTGCAGTGGGCATCGGAAACTCGCGACACCTTCAACCTCGCCGGTTTGCTGCCGGGGCAGAACACTGGTGATGAGGTGCTGGTGCTGGGCTCGCATCTCGATCACGTAGGTTTCGACGTATTGCAGGATGGCCTGAGCATGGTGCTGCGGCCTGGCGCCGACGATAACGCCAGTGGCAGTGCCGCCCTTTTGGAGGTCGCTCAAGCCTTGTCAGGCACCCAACCCCAAATCGATATCCTGTTCCTGTGGTTCACCGGCGAGGAGCTGGGGCTGCTTGGTTCACGCGAATACTGCAAGGACCCCATCTACCCGCATGAGAAGACCATCGCCATGTTCAATATGGATATGGTCGGCAGGGGCGAAGCCAAGAAGGTCAACATCGGTGGCCTGTGGAAGGAACCGGGCTGGGCCAAGTTGGTGAAGGACACCCACAAGCGCATCAAGAGTCGCTTGAAGATGGACAACGAGCAGGGTCGCGACCTTTACGGTCGCAGTGATCAGTTCAGCTTCTATCAACAAGACGTAGTAGCGTTGTTCTTCTTCGAGGCCGACTTGAACTCGAACAAGATGTATCACCAGCCGACCGACGTGCCGGTGTCGATCGATGGCAAGAAGATGTCCGATATCGCCAAGCTATTCACCGCCTTGACATGGGTGGTTGCTTATGAGGGCGAGCGTCCGTGATCTGGCTGTCCACCCTTGCACTGTGCCTCCTTCAGCAGGAAGACCTCGGACTGACGTCATTGGTCCAGCCTCTGGACGCGGAAAACCATATCGAAGTGGCGGTCCGCATCGAGGAACTGGATGGAGAGGTGGTGTTCGATTATCGCGGCGACCGTACTCTCGCGCTCGCCTCCAACAACAAGCTGTTGACCACTGCAGCTGCCTTGTTGGCATTACCGAGCGACTTCCGCTGGCACACCCGCGCCTATCTTCACGAGGGTGTACTGCGCGTTGTCGGTGGCGGTGACCCTTCATTGCGCAACATTGGCGACCGTGATGTGGCTGAGGAATACCTCGTCGCACTTGCTGGTTCACTCACGAAGGCTGGAATAACCTCGATCGATCGCCTCGAGCTTGACGCGAGCTACTTCGATGACGAATTCCGTCACCACTTGTGGCCACAGAACCAATTGCGCGAGACCTACTGTGCACCAGTGAGCGGCTTGAGCCTCAACGGTGGGTGCATTCAGGTCGACTACGCCAATGGAGTGTTCTCATCCATACCGAAACTCGGTACCGCAGTGACTTGGAAAGGCACCACAAAAGGTGCTGATTCACTGTCCGCTTGGCTCGGCAGTAGTGACTTCATCATCAACGTACGGCGCCCCAAGAATGGACGTCCTGCTTCGGTCGATTTCGCCATGTCAAAGCCGCTGGTGGTGTTCGCCACCTGGTTGCAAGGCGGATTGAAGCGGCATGGGGTCGATGTCGGGGAGTTCGTGATCCTGGATGATCAGGACATCACCTGGCCGCAAGGAGTAGTCCCAGAGCTGGTTCACGATTGGCCCTCGGCTTGGACAGTCAACGATGTGGTTGTCGCCAGCAACAAGATCAGCGACAACTTCCTTGCTGAGACCTTACTCAAGACCCTAGGTCGTGAACTACTTGGTGAAGGCAGCTTCGCAGCTGGGCAGCGCGCCGTTCGACAAGCCTATGAGCAGGAGGAACTTGCATCCCTCGAGTTTGAACAGGCCGACGGCAGTGGCATGGCGCGCAGTAGCAGCCGGCTGGTCAACACATCCACTCCAGCTTCGTTGTGCTTGTTGCTGCGCGAGATGGTCGAGCGTGAGCAAGGCGCATTATTCTTCGATTCATTGCCGATCGCGGGAGTAGAGGGCAAGCTCGCGTCGCGTTTTCGCGACGCTACATTCCGCCCCCAACGGGTCCATGCGAAGACAGGCTTCATCCTTGGCGCCAGTTCGTTGAGTGGCTACCTGCTGATGCCGGACGACCAGATCCTGGTTTTCTCGATCGTGGTCAACTTCGACCGGAACAAGAATAGCAACACCAACAACCC
>CAZJGH010000260.1:0-3085 GCA_964545405.1 uncultured Planctomycetales bacterium | reverse complement strand
TATGGTGCTTGTTAAGTTTCAATCGGCGGGATAATTAGAAATTCTCCCGGAAACCACGTTTTTTTGGTCGCCGGGAGAACGGTTGATTTCGACTTAGCGCTTTAAGAGTTCAGTTTGCTGAACTCGCGGTTGCGTCCGCGCAAGGCTTTCACCAATGGTACGGTTTGCATCCGACCATCGATTTTCACCTCGATCTCGCCCTTCTTGATAACTGAAGTAGCAAGCTTCATCCGCCTAACAGTGCCGTTTGGCAGCAATACACGCAACTTTTGGATGTTCGACTTGAACTTCCTTTTAGTGTGGCCGGTGGTCTTGAGACCAACACCGCCTTTCTTTTTAGGCAACCCGCGGCGAGCAATGCTCTTGCCGCTTTTTGTGCCTTTCCCGGTAACTTCGCAACGTCGTGCCATGATTTTTCTCCCCAGTGCCTGTGGCTAAAGGGCCGAATAGTCTACGCGTACCACGCCGAGAGGTCAATATGGCAAGCGATAGTTGACCACAAACCGAGATTCAGCGAGAATACCCCTCCGCGAGACGGCTGCGGGAGAGCTCAGGATACGATTCTGACACCGAAGGGGCAAAGTTGCACTGGCAATCAATCTCTCAGGTACCCGGACTGCAGCCCGACGGACCCTGAATTGTCGCTCCCCGACCCAGACAGGACGCCCAAAAAGGCGTCTTTTTTGCGTTTATGGCCCTCTTCATTGGCCCCATGGCTACCGAAACCGAACAAATCCTCAACACCCCACTGCTTGCTTGCCACGAGCAGGCTGATGCCAAGCTGGTCCCCTTTGCTGGTTGGCGCATGCCTCTCGACTACGGTTCGATTCTTGGTGAATCGCGTGCGGTGCGAACCGGTGCCGGGATTTTCGACGTGTCACATATGGCGCGCTTCCTGTTCCGTGGCTCCGATATCGCAGAGCAACTGGATCGCGCACTGGGTGGCGCGATCATCGATCAGCCGGTCGGCAAGGCTCGTTACACCATGATCCTGCAAGAGGACGGTGGCATCCTCGACGACCTGATCACCTATCGCACCGCCGAGGACGAGATCCTATTGGTGGTCAATGCCGCCAACCGTCAGCGCGATTGGGATGTCCTGGTCGAGCGACTTCCCGAAGCCGAGTGTGCAGACCTGACCGAAGACGGCGGCGGCATCATTGCCCTGCAAGGACCAGAATCTAAGCGCATCCTCTCCGAACTGAGCGGCAGCACCGACTTCTGTCCCGCATTCCTCGACCTCGGTGAGGTTCCTTCCGAATGGGGCGAACTCTTCATCGCCCGTACTGGCTACACCGGTGAACATGGGTATGAGGTCTTCGCCACTGCCGAGCAGATCGTGCCGGTATGGGAGAAACTGGTCGAACTCGGAGCCACGCCAGTCGGTCTTGGCTCACGTGATGTCCTGCGCCTTGAAGCAGCGATGGCACTCTACGGCCACGAGATCCACGAGGGCATCACCCCCTTCGAC
This sequence comes from uncultured Planctomycetales bacterium, assembly GCA_964545405.1. Classification (GTDB taxonomy): domain Bacteria; phylum Planctomycetota; class UBA1135; order UBA1135; family UBA1135. The sequence continues at coordinate 1,614 of CAZJGH010000260.1, read as the reverse complement.
GTCGGCCTGCGCTTTGCGGTCAAGGGGTGGAAGACCCGTGAATTCGTCGGCGGCGATGCACTGCGCGCCATCGAGACCGTCGACCGCGAACTGATCGGCTTTACCGCTGCCAAACGTGTGCCACGCGAAGGCTACAAGGTCTTCTGTGATGGCGAAGAAGTCGGCGTCATCTGTAGTGGCGTCTTTTCCGCGACCCTCGAGCACCCGATCGCCACCGCATTGGTGAAGAAAGGCTGCGAGGGTTCCTTCACGGTGGACTTCCGCGGCAAGCAGATGCCCGTGGATCGCACCGCGACACCTTTCGTTCCACATCGCTCCCGCGATTAACTGAACTCCCCTGCTCAACCTAGTCTCACCCCAGCCAGAATCATGCGTCCTACTGATCGCTCCTACCTCGAAAGCCATGAATGGGCCAAGCTCGACGGCGACATCGTCACCGTCGGTATCACTGATTTCGCAATCGAACAACTCGGTGAGTTGGTTTACCTAGACCTCCCAGAGGTCGAAGATGACACTTCAGCCGGTGAAGGATTCGGTGAAGTCGAATCGGTGAAGGCCGTTTCCGACGTCAACGCCCCAGTCGATGGCGAGATCGTCGAGGTCAACTCTGACCTGGCGGACAACCTGGAGACCCTTCAGAACGATCCACTTGAGGCCGGTTGGCTGATCAAGATTCGGGTCGCTAATCCCGACGCCCTTGAAGGCATGCTCAACGCGGCTGCCTACGAGGAAATCGTCGCCAGCCAAAGCTAGGCGCAAGACATGCCTTACATCCAGAACTCCGATGCCGATCGTGAGCAGATGCTCATACGGATCGGCGTGAGTTCGGTTGAGGACCTGTTCGAGTCCATCCCTACCGACATGCATGTCGAAGGTGACTTGGATATCGAACCTGGCCTCGCCGAAGAACAGCTCTCGCGGCACTTGCAGGAGCTTGGCTCCAGCAATCTCCCGGCGGCTGGCAGTTGTTTCCTGGGCGGTGGTTTCTATGACCACTCCTGGCCAGCCGTGGTCGACCACATCATGGGGCGCTCGGAATTCCTGACCGCCTACACGCCGTACCAGCCTGAATGTTCGCAAGGCACCTTGCAGAGCATCTATGAGTTCCAATCGATGATCGCGGAACTGTGTGGTTGCGAGGTCGCCAACGCCTCGATGTACGACGGCGCAACTGCCGCAGCTGAAGCTGCACTGATGGCGCTGAGTCAGACACGGCGCAAGAAGGTCGTGGTCTCGGCCGGTCTGCACCCCGAGACGCGTGCGACCATCGTCACCTACCTGAAGCATCTCGATGCCGAAGTGATCGAGGCTCCTCTGGTAGATGGCGTGACTGATTGGGGCAAGACCATCGACGGCGACACCGCTGCAGTAATGGTTCAGCAGCCGAACTTCCTCGGCAACATCGAGGCCATGGCCCCGGTCGCTGCGGCGGCCAAGGAAGTCAAGGCGGTGTCAGTCGCTTCAATCTACCCCGTGGCGATGGGCCTACTGCAGTCACCTGGCAAGCAAGGTTTCGACATCGTCGTCGGTGATGGGCAGTCGCTTGGCGTACCGATGAGTTATGGCGGCCCTAGCTTCGGCTTCTTCGCTGCTCGCCAGAAGGCCGTGCGCAAG
>CAZJGH010000259.1:0-3092 GCA_964545405.1 uncultured Planctomycetales bacterium | reverse complement strand
GCATGGTCGAGGTTATGCGCGTCGTGGCATGTTGTCCGAGGACGCCGCCGGCATGTTGGCAAGGCGTAATGGGCGCGATATGGCGCAGACTGCACTCGAGGAATCTGAGATCGAGTTCGAGCGTTCGCATGCTCTGGAAGAGGATGCAGCTGCCAAGTTGGTGGTCGCTGAACAACACTCCCACGACAGCGCTGACGATTTACGTAGCGCGGTTACCGCACGTGAAGAGGTCGCTGGGCGTCACAAGGGCGTTGCACAACGCGAACAGAGCCTCCAGGAAGAAGCCCGCGCGATGGAGCTGCAGACGCAGGAACTTGCCCAGGTAGTCGAGCAGACCACTGCTGTTGAGACTGAAGCAGCCGCTAAGCGTGATGCTGTCGAGCTGAGACGAACTCAAGCCAACACTGAGCTTGAGAACATGCAGGACGAGGTCGATAGTCGCGAGAAGGCTTTCGAGTCGGCTTCGCATTCACTGCAGGAAGCGCGGGTTACTCACGGCGGCCTGGAGCAGGAGGATCGCTTGTGGCGCAACCGCCATGCCGAGCTGTTGGCGCGGACCGAGAAGCAGAATCGCGAACGCGGTGAACTGCAGAAGGAGGTCGGCGAGCTTGATGTGCGCTGCGATGAGCTGCGTATGGAGGCCGAGTCCGCCCGGGTCGAACGCAGTGCTCTATTGGAGCGCCGCGCAGAACTCGGCGACCGGGTCGAAGAGGCTTGGGAACAATTGCAGCGAGCTTCAGAAGCCCTGCATGGAGTCCGTGCGCGCAGTCAAGATGAATCAGGCCGGCTTGAGCAACTGCTCGACAAGCGCCAGGGATTGGCTCTCGATGTCCAGAAGGTGCACATGCAGCTCGAGGAGCTTATTCGCGGCGTGATCGAGGAATTCGGGCAGCCTCTCGAGGACTTGTCCCGAGGACTGGAAATCGATTCCCAAGCTCCGATTCCCGAAGATGCAGTCGAGAGTGAGTGGCGCGATGAGCTGCTCGCATTGAAACGGCGCATGGAAAGCATCGGTTCGGTCAACCTCGATGCGGTCAAGGATCTGGAAGAGCGTCAAGAGCGTGAGAATTTCCTGATCAACGAACGCGACGACCTTACCGCTGCAAAGACCAACCTGGTCGACACCCTCGAGGAACTCGATGTCAAGTGCCGCGAACGTTTCATCGAGACTTTCGGTCGAGTGCAAGGTCAGTTCGAGCACATCTTCCGCCGACTTTTCCGTGGCGGTAAGGCTTCGATCAAGCTCGAGGAAGGAGCCGACCCGCTTGAGGCTGGCATCGACATCAACGTCCGCCCACCCGGCAAGGAGTTGCGTTCGATCAACCTGTTGTCGGGTGGTGAACGCACCCTGACTGCTTTGGCACTGCTGCTTGCGGTGTTCCAGTCTCGCCCTTCACCCTTCTGCCTGTTGGACGAAGTCGACGCCGCGCTGGATGATGCCAATGTAGAACGATTCGTCGACGTCCTCAACGACTTCACCGGCACGACTCAGTTCCTGGTCGTGACCCACAACCGCATCACCATGGCCCGCTGTGAGCGTCTATTCGGCGTGACCATGCGTAAGCGTGGCGTGTCCATGGTGGTCAGTGTCGAACTAGACCAGGTGGCTGGCGAAGGCGAAATGGACTTGTCGCAATCAGAGGCGGTCGATCCGGTCCGCGCTCGTGGACTTCAGCAGGCGCAACCGCCAGCTGCAGCGCCATTGTCACCAGCTGATCGTGGTGTCACATTGCCACCACCAGTGGCTGAGGCCGTGGTCCAACCGACGGCCGATAAGGAGCTGGAAGCCTAGGTTAGGCCTAGCGACCGAACTCCTTCTCGATTCGCGGCAATGCTGCCGTGACCAGGCGCCCGACTCGCGCGAGTGAGTTAGCGCTGACCTTCTCGAGGGTGTCTTCCTTGGTGTGCCAGTAGGAATTGCCAGGGCCGAAGTTGAAGTCGATCAAGTCGATCGTCGGCACCATCCGCTTGCGGAAGTGAAGGTGGTCGTCGTTGATGGCGCGTTGGCCGACGAAGATACCGCCGTCGCCAAGGGAAGCTGCAGTGGTCTCGAATAGGTTCTTGAGGCGTCCGTCCGAGCCGCTTTCCTTGAGCAGGCCGAGCTTCGAGTCGCCGACCATATCAAGTAACACCAAGGCCTTGATGTTCTTGATGGTCTTGTCTTCTTCCATGCGCTCGGCAAGGCTGCGGCTGCCGAAGGTGGAGTTGGTGTCGTTGTCCCAAGGCAAGGGAGGGAACAGCTCTTCGCCATCGAACCAGCACAACACCAAGGTCATGCCTTCACGTTTGCCTTCACCTTGGAGTTGGCGGGCGAGTTCGAGCAGCACCACGGTTGAGCTGCCGGAATCATTCGCGCCGACGAAGCCGGGGCGATCGAAAGTGTCATAGTGACTGGATATCCAGATCTCTCCTTTCTTGGTTCCTTCACGCCGCGCGAGGACGTTACAGCCTTTCACCACTCCGGTGCGTCGCGCGCCTTCAGGCGGCATGGCGTCGAAGGGGTCTAGGCTCACTTCCCAACCTTTCAACTCGCCGAGCTTGTCCTGTAACCATTCGCGAGTCTTCTCAGCGCCCTTGGTTCCGATGCGGCGTGGGCCGATCTCCTCGCACAGATAACGCAAATCAGCCATAGCCCGGTCTTGTCCCTTGCCGTCGGCTCCCCATACGGCATCCTTCGGGTCGCCCTGGTCGTTGGCGCCTTGGGCTTGAGTGCCGCCGCAGCTGCTGCTGGTGGCGAGAATCGTGAGCGGCAACAGGAATGCGGCGCAAATGGAGAGCTTAGTGCGTGAGAAGCAAGTCATGAGGTTGATGCTAGGCAAGGGAGACATGATACCCGTGGCGTGTCTACAATCGTCGGATGCCGTCCCAGGACCCTGGAGACCTCGTCTACGAGGCACCCTTGCGCGAGTTCACCGTTTTAGCGGTAGTTCTCGGAATCCTTGTTGGTCTGGTCATGTCACTGGCCAATGTCTATCTCGGGCTGTTCGCCGGGATGACCGTCAGTGCATCGATTCCAGCCGCTGTAATCTCGATGGGCTTGCTCAAGGGCGTGTTCCGACGTGGCACCATCCACGAGAACAACATCGTCCAGA
>CAZJGH010000258.1:0-3099 GCA_964545405.1 uncultured Planctomycetales bacterium | reverse complement strand
TCCATCAGCTCGCGTTCGATGTCGGTCTCAGCACGAATCGTGACTGGAATGTCGAACTCTTCGGCTACGAGCTCTACGGTCTCCTCGTCGAGCACCGAGTTGATGGTGGTCATCACGCCCATCTTCATCAGACGGCGGATGACGCTGCTGACTCCTACACCAGTTGCAGCCGAGAACGACTTGACTGAAACAGGCAGCTGCAACACGACATCGCCCTTACGGTCGATGGTCGAGGTCATCTTCGGCTTCAGCTTGCCGTGGCGGCGATCGCGCAAGCGTTCGCGTTGCTTCTGGCGCATATCGCGGCGACGCGCGCTCTCGCGGTCGCGCATGTCGGTGAAGGTCTGACCGCGCTTGCGTTGCTCCTGCTGTGACTTGATCAGTCCAAGGGCAGCCAGGTCGATGCGGCCAACACGGGTGGCAGCACGCTTAGGTTTCGGAGTCGGTGGACTTTCAGGCTTCTTAGCGGTCACCTTGTCAGGCTTAGAGGCAGCTTCGTCTGCGCCATCCGTGCCCTCTGAAGTCTTCGAATCCTTGCTTTCCTTGGCAGCGGCAGGGGTCTTGGTGACCTTCGGCTCAGCCGGCGGGGCAGTTTCCTCGGGTGCGTCAGCGGATTTGGCTTTCTTGCTCCCGCCTTTCTTGGCAGCAGGTGTCGGAGTCGGGACAGGAGGTTCGGCTGGCGCTTCCTCAACCTGTTCAGGCTCTTCGGCGACAGGTTCAGGAGTCTCTTCAGCGACTGGAACTTCTTCAGCAACTGGAGCTTCTACTTCAGGCACTTCAGGTTCCGCGGCGACGACCTCTTCGACCGGCTCCTCGACCGCTGGCTCGGGCTCTTCGGCCGGAGCATCGGTAGCAGGAGCTGCATGTGCAGCAGACACCAAGGCATCCCAGCTGGTGGAACCACCGGCATCCTTCTTGGAGTCAGACTTCTTGGTCGAACCAGCAGCTTCATCGCTGGCATCCTTGAGTAGTCCACCCTTGCGCAGACGCTCTTCGATAATCGGAACGTCCCACTCCTCGACCGAAGCCTGATAGGAGCTGACTGGGAACCCAATGTTCCTCATGATCTCTACGAACTCGGCTGACTTGTAGCCGAATTGTTTGGCAAGCTTGAAGACTTTTACCTTAGACAAAATCTATGCATCCTCCTCGGTGCGGGCCGGTTCCTCGGCGGGGGAGTCTGACGGCGTGGGGACCGCTTCCTCTGTCGGCTTGGTAGCCGCTTCTTCTGGCATTCCCTCGAGTTGATCAAGACCAGGGTCACCGCCTTCGGCGATGATCTCGGCTTCATACTCTGCAGGTGTTTTGAGTTCGATATCCCAGCCGACGATCTGTGCGGCCAAGCGTACGTTGCGCCCACCCATGCCAATGGCGAGCGGTTTCTGTTCCTCACTGACCAACACGAACACGGACTGGTTGTCCTCGTCCGGGAAGATGTGCTCAATTGGGATGTCTTTGGCCGGTTTCAGTGCGTTTTGCACCAGCTCCTCGAGCGAGTCGCTCCAGCCAATGATGTCGATCTTCTCCATCCGGAGTTCATCGTTGATGTTGCGGATGCGAGTTCCACGCACTCCCAGGCAGGCGCCGATGCAATCGACACGCTCATCCATGGAGTACACCGCCACCTTCGAGCGGTAGCCAGGATCGCGGGCGACCTTCATCACGCGGATGATGCCTTCAGCTATCTCAGGAATCTCGACCTCGAACAGCTTCTGTACGAACAGCGGATCCTTACGCGACATGATGATCACGACTCGGGAACCTTCCTTGCGTACTTCCTTGACCAGCACTCGGATGCGGTCGCCGACGTGCAAGCGCTCGGATTGAATGCGCTCGGAACGGGGCAGCAATGCCTCGGTCTTGCCGGTCAGGGTGAGGATGACGTTCGGCCCTTCAAGCTTGTGCACTTGAGCCGAAACCACGGTACCGACGATGTCCTCGAACTCGACGAATACACGGTCACGCTCGGCCTCTCGAATCTTCTGCATGAAGACCTGCTTGGTGGTTTGCGCGGCAATGCGGCCAAGTTCTTCAGCCGACGGCAGTGAAACCGATCCATCTGGCGCCTGCAGCATGATGGCACCATCCTTGCGGTCGATCTTCACCTCGAAACCTTCCTCGACGCCAACCTTCTTGCGAACGGCCATGCTGAGTGCTTCTTCGAGCGCGCAGAATAGGATCTCACGTTCAATACCGCGTTCGCGGTGGATCGCATCGATCATCCGGAGTACATCGTCTTTACGCATGGTTGTGTGCTGGTTGAAGTGGCCGTCTAGGTGGGTTTGAGGCCCGAAAGGCTAACGGTAGTCGGAAAAAAACGGGTGCGGAGCCGAAACTCCACACCCGAAATCGATCGCGGGGATGACCCGCGAAGGCTTCCGAGACCGAAAGACCAAGGGTCGTTTGTTCTTAGGGAACCCGAGGGCACCCAGAGAGCCACATATCTTATCAGCCTGAAGCGAGCCTGGATATGAAGAAGGTTGCCAAAAGTCATTCTGCGGACCGCTAAAATGCCAGCCGTGGACGATTCTCATCCCACTTCCGGCGAAACAGTCCGAATCAACGGCGAAATTCAGCCCTGGCGGCCTGCTTGGACCGTGGCAGACCTGCTCATAGAGCTAGATGCGACCGGCCCAGGCGTGGCGGTCGAGCGTAATTTGCAGGTCGTGCGGTCCCAACACCTTGCTGAAACGGCAATAGAACCCGGCGACACGCTCGAAGTGGTGCGTCTGGTCGGCGGTGGCTAGGCTGAGAACCACGATTAGGAACCATGAGCGAGCACATCCCCGCAGATAATCCCCTTGTCCTAGGCGATTTCAGTTTTGAATCTCGTCTGCTTCTCGGCACCGGCAAGTACGCCACATATCCCCTGATGCGTGACGCGCTGGAGCTTTCCGGCTGCGAATGCGTGACGGTGGCCGTTCGGCGGATTCCTCAAGATGAGGTTCCAGGTAATCGTTTCCTGGATTTCCTCGATCTCGAAAAGTACACCATCCTGCCGAACACTGCTGGGTGCTTCGATGCCGATAGCGCACTGCGTACCGCACGCTTGGCCCGCGAGATGTTGGATACTGATCTCATCAAGCTCGAAGTCCTCGG
>CAZJGH010000257.1:160-3102 GCA_964545405.1 uncultured Planctomycetales bacterium | reverse complement strand
CCTTTGGGATTTGCTTTGGCATGCAGGCCATGGCACTCGAATATGGGCGCAATGTGGCCAACATCGAAGGTGCCAACACCACCGAAGTCGACCCTGATTGCGTCGCTCCGCTGATCCATTTGATGGATACCCAGGAAAGCGTCGATGACAAGGGTGGCACCATGCGATTGGGCGCCTACGCCTGCCGTGTAATAGAGAACACCCGTACTGCTGAGATCTATGGCCGCGACCTGGTGTTCGAGCGGCATCGCCATCGTTGGGAATACAACAACGACTACCGCGATACCCTGGAGAAGGCTGGCCTTACCTGTGCCGGCATCCACGAGAAGGAGGATCTGGTCGAGGTGGTCGAGATCACCGACGCCCCGTTCTTCATCGGGGTCCAATACCACCCCGAGTTCAAGTCCAAGCCACTTGCGCCTCACCCGCTGTTCGAAGCATTCATTGGCGCTGGATTGGACTTCTCTAACGGCAAGACTGCCGCAAACACTTCCGAAGTTGAAGCACGATGAGTGACTCCGAAAACATCCCCGGCGGAGATTTTCGCATTTTCCTGCAGAAGATCGCCATGCAGGGTTTCTACGCCCTTGGCTTGATCGAGATCCCCGGTGCACCTGCGCCTGAGACGAACCTGCCGATGGCCCGTTCAGTTGTCGACGACCTGGTGATGCTGCGCGAGAAATGCGCCGGCAACCTTGAAGAAGGTGAACGCATGACTCTGGACAAGTACATCGCCGACTTGCAGTTCCAAGTCGTCGAGCGCTCCAAGTAGTCGATGCCGCGCTACCTCATCACGTCGGCGCTGCCTTATGCCAACGGCCCGATTCACTTCGGCCATGTGGCAGGCGCGTATCTTCCGGCTGACGTCTACGTTCGTTACCTGAAGATGGCCAAAGGCCCAGAGAACGTCCTGTACGTATGCGGAACCGATGAGCATGGCGTGGCAATCACATTGAAGGCCGAGCAGGCCGGAGTCGGGTACCGCGAATATGTCGATGGTTGGCACAAGGAGATAACCAGCCTGTTCGACCGCTTCGACATCGAGTTCGACACCTTCTCCGGAACCGCGCGCTGTGAATATCATGCCGATGCCAGCCGTAAGTTCTTCAGTGTGCTGCTTGACCGTGGCTTCGTGTTCGCCAAGACCGAGAAGCAGTGGTTCTCGGAGCAATCCAGGCGCTTCCTGCCAGACCGCTACTTGCAGGGTGGTTGCCCTCAGTGCGGCTTCGAGAAAGCCCGTGGTGACGAATGCCCTGACTGCGGAACATGGATCGATGCACGCGAACTGAAGGATCCGATCAGCCTGATCGATGGTTCATCTCCCATCCTTAAGGCCACCAAGCATTGGTATTTGGATCTGCCCAAGCTGCAGGAAGCCGGGCTCGATGCCTGGTACCGCGGCCAGGATCCCGAACATCCGGTGCACGCATGGAAACCTAACGTCGATGGACACGTGCAAGCGATGCTGCGTGACCTCCACGAGCGTCCGATCACTCGTGACCTCCCTTGGGGTGTCGAGCTCCCTGATGGGCTTGATGGCTCAGAGGGCAAGGTCCTGTATGTCTGGTTCGATGCCCCCATCGGTTACATCAGCGCCACCATGGAGTGGGCTGCGGCGAACGGCAATCCCGAGGCGTGGCGCGATTGGTGGCAAGACGACGACACTCGCTTGGTGCACTTCATCGGCAAGGACAACATCGCTTTCCATGTGGTGGTATTCCCTTCGATGCTGCTCGGCCAAGAGGATGCATGGGACGGCAAGCCGTTCGTCATGCCCTGGGCCGTGCCGGCCAACGAGTTCTACAACCTGCAGGGCAAGAAGTTCAACACCACCAGTGGTTGGTATCTGGATAACGACTCCTTCTTCGCGCAATACAATTCCTGCGCCGCACGATTCCACGTCTTGATGTCGTCTCCTGAGACGGCTGATTCGGAGTTCTCGTGGCAAGAGTTTCAGGTCACCAATAACAACCTGCTGGCTGACAAGGTCGGCAACCTGGCCAGCCGTGTACTGAAGTTCCTCGCTAAGCGCTTCGACGGCAAGGTGCCAGAGACGGCAGGAACACCTTCAGGAACCCTGTTGGAAGCTCGCAACCACGCTTCCTTGCGCGAAGCTGACGAGGCCTTCGACTCGATCGCAGGCTTCTTGGAGAACTTCGAGTTCCGCAAGGCAGCTCAACACTTGATCGCTGGCTGCGCCGCCCTGAACCAGTTCTTCGATGCCATGGAGCCGTGGAAGAAGATCAAGGCAACAGCCGAAGGCGACTTGGAAATCTGCGCTGAGACCTTGGAGCGTTGTCTGGCTTACCTCGAGTTGCTCAGTAGGCGCATCGCACCGTTCTGCCCTGCCACCGCGACTAAACTTCGCGACATGCTTGGCGACATAAGCAATTCCTGCCCCGCTGACACCTGGGGTCCTGAAAACGGGGACACGCCGCCGGCTCAACTGGAATCAGGATTAGCGATTGGCGAAGTGGAAGTCTTGTTCACCAAGATTGATGATCAACAGATCGTTGACGAGATCGCCAAGCTCGAGGCTTCAGGTGTCGTAGCAGCTGAATGAAAAAACGGCCTGCTGCGATTAAGCAGCAAACCGTTTGGCAGCTATCAGTAGCTACACGCGAACTTACTAGTTGAGCGAGTCCTTCCAGGCTTTTGCTGGTTTGAAGCCGACACTAGTGCTGGCCTTGATGCTCATAGGCTCACCAGTCTGCGGGTTACGGCCTGTTCGCGCAGCACGTTGCCGCAGGTTCCAGGTTCCAAAGCCGGCAATAGAGACTTGGCCATCATCCTTGACGCCTTCTTGTACCGCCTTGAGAACCACATTCACGGTCTCTTCTGCAGCGGTCTTGGTGGTTTCAAGCTGAGCACAGACAGCTTCTACGAGTTCGCGTTTGTTCATTTAGTTAGAGGGGGATCTGGTGAGTGAGGGGGATTCGTTG
>CAZJGH010000257.1:0-145 GCA_964545405.1 uncultured Planctomycetales bacterium | reverse complement strand
CCATCCTGTCTGGGGCCACTGTATTAGTCAAGAAAAGAGATTTCCTTGTTTGGACATTGCAGTCGCCGTTTCGTTACTACTTACGGCGAACGACTTTGCGCTTGGCCTTCTTCTTGGTCACCTTCTTCTTGGCGACTTTGCGCTT
>CAZJGH010000256.1:0-3121 GCA_964545405.1 uncultured Planctomycetales bacterium | reverse complement strand
GGTTGATGCCGGCCTGACTCGCGAGCGCTTGATGCTGTCAGTGACTGGCGGCGAACCTCTCGAGCAGACCGAGTTCCTTGCTGCCTGGCTGCCTACTTGGCCTGGCCTCGTGCAACTGGAGACTGCTGGCATCTTCGCTGCCGAGTTGCGCCTCTTGCTGCCATATGTCCACCTGTTGTCGCTTGATTGGAAGCTAGCCAGCACTATTCGTGAAGGCGAACAGTTGTTGGAGCCGGCTGCATGCCTGGCGGTAGCGGTGGTCAGTGGGGTTGCAGTCCAAGTCAAGGTCGTGGTCACCGAGACGACCACTGATGTGGAGCTCGAGAGCGCCTTCGCGGCAATCGCCAAGATCAACCCCGGCTGCACCGTGTTCCTGCAGCCCGTGACTCAGTTCGGGGCCGGACCACAACCACCGACTGGTCAGCAACTTCTTGATTGGAGTCTGCAGTTTCATAACTTAAACTTGGATTTGCGCGTGCTGCCGCAGATGCATCCAGTGCTCGGAATTCGCTGATGAGTAATCACTCCTCGAAACGGCCCTTGGTGGCCATCGTCGGACGACCGAATGTCGGTAAGTCTTCCCTGTTCAACCGCATCCTGGGAGAACGACGCGCCATTGTCGAAGACACCGCGGGGGTCACGCGCGACCGCTTGGTGGTGCCGGTCGACCTGCCGGAGTTCGAGCTGCACTTCGAGATGATGGATACCGGTGGCATCGGCATCGTCGACCGCGCCGACTTGGCTGAATCAGTCGAGTATCAAGTCATGACCGGCCTGACCGCAGCCAAGGTAGTGCTGTTCCTGGTCGATGCACGTGAAGGGCTGACCTTGCTCGACGAGGAAGTCGCGCGTCATCTGCGTCGCTCCAATGTCGATGTGATCCTGGTCGCCAATAAGTGTGAGACTCAAGCGGCGCAGATGGCCGTCGGCGATTTCACTGCTCTCGGTCTCGGTGATGCCCTGCGGGTGTCTGCACAGGAAGGCATGGGGCTCAGCGAACTCTATGAGAGTCTGCTCGAAGCGATGCCGGACAAGGTCGACATCGAGTTGGCTGAGCGCCTCAAGATCGCCGTGATGGGCCGACGCAATACCGGCAAGTCGTCGTTCGTGAACAAGCTACTCGGTGAATCACGGGTGATCGTCAGCGATATCGCTGGCACTACTCGCGACGCCATCGACATTGACCTCCGTTGGCGCGATCACGAGTTGACCTTGGTCGATACTGCTGGGGTGCATAAGCGCGGCAAGGTCGCCAACGCCATCGAATACTACTCCCTGACCCGTAGCGATCAGGCTATCCGGCGTGCGGACCTCACCCTGCTGTTCCTCGACCTCACTCAGCCGATCGCGCGTCTCGATCAGGAGCTGGCCAGGACCATCGTCGACCGCTTCCGCCCGGTTGTTATCGTTGGTACCAAGACAGACTTGGTCGAGGACTTCAACCTGCAGGCCTTCCGCGATCACGTCGATCATAAGCTGCCTCACCTGAAGGGCAGCCCGATCATCGCGATCTCGAACGTTACCGGCAAGGGGATCGATCGCGTCATTCGCGAAGCTCTGGCCCTGCATGAAGAGGGCAAGGTGGAAGTCGGTACCGGCGAGTTGAACCGCATGGTCAAGCAGACCTTCAACAACCTGCGCTTTCGCGGCCGCGGTGAGAAGCCCAAGGTCATGTACGCCACCCAGCTTGGTTCCAACCCGCCATCCTTCCTGCTGTTCGTCAACCGCAAGCGCCTGTTCGAGAAGGAAGCCATCCGAGCGATCACCAACGACATGCGTAAGCGCTTGGGGCTCAAGGCCGTGCCGCTGCGGCTGGTCCTGCGCGAACGCGAACGTAGTGCGTCGAAGAAAAACTAAGCGGCCCTGCTAGAATCACGCCATGCGCAAGCTGCTCTTGCTTTCCTTGCTGCTGGCCTTGCTGCCAGCCGCCTGCTCAACGCCACCACTCGATGATGACGATACCGCTGGTAGTTGGGCTCAATACGTCATCGAGCAGCCACCTCCCCGTCGCGACATGCTCAACGCCTGCGAGTGGGCCATGATCAGCGCCGGCTTTCCACCAGGTTCACGCGACGAAGGCCGCGGCAGCGTCACCTCGGGCTGGGACTTGAGCCTGCACCCTTACAGCAAGAAGGGGGTGCGTTGGCAGGGGATCCTCAAGATCGTGACAGACGAGAATGGCGACGCCGTCCTCAAGGCCCGCGTGATCACCGAGCGCAACATGGAAGTCAACGACACCCTGAACTCGGCTGCGGCGGAATGGGAGCGCGCCGAGGATGATCTGCCGCGTGCTCGAGTGCTCATGCAGCATGTCCTCTCGCAACTTCATATCACTGGTTAGTCATGGCCGAGAACTGGACATACGCCAAACGTCAGCATTGCTGCAGTGATTGCGAGCGTACCTTCCAAGAAGGCGAGGAGGTCTACTCGATGTTGCGCATGGTCGGCGATGAACTGCAGCGCGTTGACTTGTGTCGTACTTCATTCGATGACCGTGACGTGACCCAAGACGTGGTCTACTGGCGGACATCCCATCGCCCCAAGGGTGGTGCGATGAAGGTCGATTTCGACATGCTGCTAGCGGTATTGGAGAAGCTCGAGAGCGACGAACGCGAAGAACGTCGCGATTTGCGCTATTTGCTCACCTTGCTGCTTGTTCGGCATCGCAAGTTACGCCTCGAGAGGGTCGAATCGCGCCGTGGCATGGAGTTCCTGATCCTGCGCAAAGTACGTACCAAGACCACTTTCAAGGTGGAATCACGTGAGCTAGAGGATGAGCGGCGTAAGAAGCTGTCAGCCATCCTTGCAGGGCTTCTCGACCCGACATCTGATGAGGGGTTGGAGACTAACGAAACGACGTAACAGCCTTTAATTCAAGGAAATACGAAGACTTTCTAAAACCCGGGGATTTCCTCGGGTTTTTTCTTGCCAAATTTGGGTGGGGGACAAGAATAGGAATGTGGTGGAAACGAACATGAATGTGGGGCAAACGTTCAGGTCCGGTCCCGCCACCTAATCCGCTCTAGATACATGGGAAGCTTCAACGGTGAATTCGCGCACAAGATCGACTCGAAAGGTCGAATCTTCGCTTAAAAAAACCTTATATGTCGTTTTTCGTTTA
>CAZJGH010000255.1:0-3141 GCA_964545405.1 uncultured Planctomycetales bacterium | reverse complement strand
AAGGCGACAGGAAGAGAGTGGTGATCGTCACTGAGATCAACAGCGCGAACAACGATTCGTCGATGAGCGTACCGCGCCCGACCTCCGCCAATACGAAGGAGAACTCCCCCACTTGACCCAGGCAGATTCCAGTCGCGAGGGCGTTGGTATGGGATAGCCCGAATCGATGCAGGACAATCCAAACGATGATTGCCTTGCCGACCACGACCGCCGCGACGACCGCGATGACGTTAGGCAGGTTCTGGAGAAACCAGACCGGGTCACCGAGCATGCCGATCGAACTGAAGAACAACGTCACCAGCAGGGTACGCAAAGATGCGATGTCGGCACGAATCTGGGTGGCGAATGGTGATTCGGCCAGCAGGGTGCCGGCCACGAAAGCGCCGAGTGCAGGAGACAAGCCCAAGGTATGCGCCCCCCATGCTGAACCTAGGCCGGTGACTATGGTGAGCAGTATCGGCAGGTCCCTGTTGCGTTGCAAGGTCGGGTTGTTCAGCACCTTCGGCATGACCCGACTGAAGATGAGGTACAGGACGATGATCAGTGCGACCGCCCAGGCGAGCGTCTTGAAGATGTCCATGCCGACTTGCCCGATGGAGCCTTGCCCACCGATGGCCGTCACCAATAGCACTAGCGGCACCAAGGCGATGTCCTGCATCAGCAGAACACCGAGGGCATGACGACCGTGGAGACTTTCGATCTCCGCGCGTGAGACCAGGAGACGCAACACGCAAGCGGTACTGCTCAACGCGATGATCGCTCCGATGGTGATCGAAGTGCGCCACGGCATCGCGAAGATCAGCGCCACACCCGCAGCGATCCCTATGGTGACGAGGATCTGCGCGATTCCACCGCCCAGTGCGGCACTTCCAAGCCCCCTGACCCTTTGCCAAGAGAACTCAAGGCCGATGGTGAACAGCAGCAGGGCGACACCAAGATCAGCCAGCGCTGTCACTTCCGCGGCGCTGGAGATGACCTGCAAGGCATTCGGCCCCAACAGGGTGCCAGCAGCCAGATATCCAAGAATGGAGCTTTGACGGAATCGTTCACACAAGACTCCCAGTACCAAGGCGGTAAGCAGGAGAGTCAGGATGTCGAACAGCACATTCCACAGTTCCATGGCCACCATTTTTGCAGATTCAAGGCCCAGTTCCTAGTTGACTCTGCACATTGCATTCCGGTTGGGAATGCCAAAATGAATCAGGCATAATGCCTGAGCCGAAGCTCTAAAACGCACACCATGGGTCTAATCCTCACTGTCGCCACCCTCACCCTCGCCGCTTCCTTCATCTGCTCGTTGTTCGAGTCCGCCCTGTACGCGGTCACACCATCGCAAGTCGAGCTGCTCAAACAACGCGGTGGCCGTGGCGCGCGGCGCCTGGAAGCCTTGCGCAATGACATCGAAGAACCGATCGCCTCGATCCTTACCGTCAACACCATCGCGCACACGGTCGGTGCCTCTTGGTGTGGAGCCATGGTCGCGCAGCAATTCGGTGAGCAATCGGTGGTCTGGTTCGCGACCATCTTCACCATCGCGGTCCTCGGTCTGACCGAGATCATCCCGAAGAGTCTGGGCGTTCGGCATGCCGCCACCCTCGCGCCCCGCATCGCGATTCCGCTGCAAGTGATGACTTGGCTTTCGTGGCCAGTCGCGAGGCCGGCGCGTGCAGCCATGCGGCGGTTTTCCGGTGCGCATAAGAATGAAGGCCCAAGCGAGGATGAAGTACTGGTGTTCGCTCGCCTTGCCTCCCGTCACGGCCAGATGCGCGGCGAGGAAAGTGTGTGGGTCGAGAATGCGTTGACCTTGGATCGCGTGCGGGTCCACGAACTGATGACCCCACGCCGCGTGGTTGAGAAACTATCCGCCGACATGACCGTGGCTGACGCGATCGCGCGCACCGACCGCTGGATACACAGCCGCGTTCCCGTCTTCGACCCTGCTGACCCCGAGGAGATAACCGGGGTGGTCTATCGCCGCGAGGTATTTGATGCTGGGATCGACAACAAGGGCGACATGCAGATTGGCGAGCTGAGTCGACCACTCGAATCGGTGCCGGAAAGCATGAAGGCACATGATCTACTGCAGCTGTTCCTGCAACGTCGACGTCACCTGGTTGCCGTAATCGATGAATACGGCAGCTTCCAGGGAATCGTCACCCTTGAAGACGTGCTGGAATCGATGCTCGGCGCTGAGATCGTCGACGAACACGATGAGGTCGCCGACCTGCAGGAGCATGCCCGCGCATCGAACCCCCATTCGAACCTCGATGATCAATAAGCCTCGTAATTCGTCGGCGGACGGAATTTACGCAGCTTGGTGAGCATCACTTCGAGGTCCTTGGGATAGGGAGCGGTGATCTCGAGTTCGTCGCCGCCACCGTAAGGCACCATGCGTATGGCTTGTGCGTGCAGGGTGAGGCGGTCGATTATCGGTTTCTCGGTACGCCCGTGCTTAGGACGATAACCACTCTTCAGGTGCGAAAGCAGTAACGATTCACCGCCGCCGTACATCGAATCAACCGCCAAGGGGTGACCGATGGATGCCATGTGAACCCTGATCTGATGGGTGCGACCGGTCCTCGGCGAGCATTGCACCAGTGAATAACCACGAAACAACTCCAACGGCTGGTACTCGGTCAATGAAGGCTTGCCGCGTTGTTGGACGCACATGCGACCACCTTTACCGCCACGCCCCTCTTCCTCGGCGAGTGGGCTATCGATCACGCCGCCATCATGCACTTCGCCAAGCACCAGAGCGTGATAGGTCTTCTCGACCAAGCGGCTCTCGAACAAGCCACGGTAGTAACGCTCGGCATCAAGCGATAGCGCGTACAGGACTACTCCCGAGGTGCCGAGGTCGAGTCGATGCAAACCTCGCGGCCTCTTCTCGAGCGGACCACTTTGCTGCTTCTTCTCCGCCCACTCCAGCAAGGCTCCACTCATGTGCAACGGATGTTCGCCCCAGCGGCTCGGCTCGACCGGGATGCCGGCCGGCTTATTCACCGCAACCAGATGTTCATCCTCGTACAACACCTCGAACTCGACCGGCTTGACCTTGATCTGCTTGAGGTCGGTCATGTCGGTCTCGACGATCACCACCTGACCGGTGCGCAACTTGTCGGATGGCTGGGCACGCATGCC
>CAZJGH010000254.1:0-3174 GCA_964545405.1 uncultured Planctomycetales bacterium | reverse complement strand
GAACAGGTACTCGCTATGGTCAAGCAAGTCGATCAGTTGATCTGCGAATTCCTCGTAGGCGTGGGTGTAGCCGATCTGTTCAAGGCACAAGCCGCGCATTTCAGGTTCGTCGCGGAACTTCTTCAACTCGAATGCCTTCATCAAGTAGCTGGCACCATCCTCACCCATCTGACCAAGGGTGTACGCGGCAGCCTTCCACATCTGCATGTTGCCCTCAGTAATCTTCTTGCGGTTCTTGTGAGTGAAACTCTTGTAGACGGCCTCGGCGACCTTCGACAAATCCTTCACCTTTCCCTTGCGCACGAACTTGAGGTGCTTGACGTCCCCTTCGCCGATCTCGACGCTGTCATCGATCGCGGCGATCTCATTCTGGAGTCCACGGAAACGCAAAACGAACTCATCCATCATGGCGATCGCTTCGCCACTTGACTGAACCTCCTTACTCTTGAGGATCTTGTCGAAACGCTTGATCATGTCTGGCAGCTCTTCGCCCTGGGGAATGGCAAGCACTGCATCCGGCGCCGGCATCGCTACCGGGGCTGGCGCGCAAATCAGAGTTAAGGCAAGGGATAGGATCATTTTGAAGACTCCGCTGTTGGGGTTCGGGACACCGCTGCAAGGTACTCACGGTAGGCTTCCCGAAGTTTGGCGAGGTGAATCCCGTTCATTCCCGGGAGTTCTACTTGCCGTCCTACGATTTTAGCCACCGGCACGAGGCCGATTACAGCATTGGTGATATAAACCTCTACGGCCGCATCGAGTTCATTGAGCTCGATTTTCCGCTCGAAAACGGTAATTTCTGCAGAAATACAGGCCTGTATGACGCTTTCGCGCGTGACTCCACCGAGAATTCCACAATCCAAGGACGGCGTGTGCAGGGCATCGCCAATCCACAAGAAGATGTTCGACGACGTCCCTTCGGCCAAATGGCCGTCAGTCGTGCAAAGGACAGCCTCGAAAGCCCCGGCGGCTTGTGCCTGTGAGCGAGCCACCTGGAACTCGATTCTTGAGATCGTCTTGGCCCCGGCTACAGGATTCTGTGGATCAAGTCGGAAGTCCGATATCTGTATGGCCGCATCCTCGCGTGGTGCCGGTTCAGGCCCGGCCGTCCATAGGAAATGCTGTTGCTCGTCCAGTCCGCGCAACACGGTCAAGCGTACTCTCCAATTGCCCTCACTCACGAACGGCAGGAACTCTTGCAGGCTTTGCTGCAGCGCACCGGGTGCGACTTGGAATCCAGTCAGGTGCGCGCTCAGGGCAAGCCGTGAGTCGTGCTGCTTCACGAACGGACTCGGCACTCCATCATGCACCACGAAGGTCTCGAAGATGCCTTCTCCGCGCAACACTCCAGGCATGCCAGCGCTCAATACCGGGCTATCGGCATCAAGCACTTGGCCATCGAGTTGCACCACTCGAGTCGGGTCTTGGACTGGTTTCATCAACCGGTAAGGTAACGTCCCTTGAGCTGTGTCTCTTCCCATTCGCGCTGCGGATCCGAATCCCACACTATTCCCGCGCCGACGGCCAAGCGCAGGTGACCAGACGAATGCGTGGCCGTGCGGATCAACACCGAGAAGTCGCCATGTGGGTTGGTACCTGGCAGCCAGTAGCCAAGGCAACCGCAATAGGGCCCGCGGGCCCGTTGCTCCAGTTCAGCGATAGCGCGCAACGCACGCACCTTAGGAGCACCGGTAATCGAGGCTGGCGGGAAGGTGGCGGCAAACAACCTGGCCAACCCCTGCCGCGGATCCCACCGCGCGCGCACGGTTGCAGTGCGATGGAACAAGGTGGAAAAGGCTTCGACCTCGCCGGCGGAATCGACATCGACGGCACCGATATCAGCCACGCGACCCAGGTCATTTCGGGCCATGTCGACGATCATCGTCAACTCTGCTCGCTCCTTGACGTCTGCATCAAGCTTAGCAGCGTGCCTTTCGTCTTCGCCAGGGTCAGCTCCGCGTGGCGCGGTTCCCTTGATCGGCTGCGACAACAGCTCCGCACCGCGAACCTTAAGGAACCTCTCGGGTGAATGCGACAGCAAGGCCCGACCGGAGGTGTCTTCCCAATAAGCACTCATCGCAGTCGGTTGAGTGACGCGCAATGAAGCATAAAGCTCGCGCGGGTCACCATCGAACCGACCGGCTAGGACATGTGAAAGGTTGGCTTGATAAAGTTCCCCTTCACCTATCAAGCGGCGCAGACGCTCGACACCGGCGCGAAATACTTGGCCCGGCAATTCCGGCGTGAGTTGCGGTCCTGGACAGGTGCGAGCCTCCAATCCCTTGCCGGACTCCATCAGCTGTTCGAACTGCTGAACCACCGCGCTGGAGTCATCGACTTCACCCATAACACTGGCGTGCAGTAGCAAGACTTCACCATCCGGCATCCATACCAACGCATGTCGATAACGACCGAAGTGGAAGTCAGGCCAGGCGTCGGGGTAGGACTTGTTCCAGGGGAAGCTCTCGTATGCATGGCCACACTCGAAGCCAAACCAACCTAACCAACCGATCCCGGCTTTAGGTAAGCCGGCCTCGAAGTACCACTCCTCACCAGCAGAGACTCTCTCGAGTTCGGCGGCCGGATTCAGGTCGGCCAATGAACCATGAGTCCCGCCAGCACCTCGACCAAGGTGCCCACTCACGCTGCTGTCGGGAGCCCAAGCCAATGAGCTGAGCCCACCTCCGGAGCTATCCAGCAACATCGGCTGACTGCCACGCGGCAGCAGCTGCAGGCAAATCGCAGGCCCCGGCGCATTGCGGGAGCGAGCGAGGCAGCGGACCAGGAGTTCGGTCATCCCCCCTAGTATGATTGTTCCCGATGGTTTTTACCCTCACGCAGCAACACGAAGCTTTCTTGAAGCACCTCCGCGAGGTGCGCCAGGTCAGCCCCAACACGCTGCGTGCCTATGACCGCGATCTGGTGCGCTTCTTCGCCTTCCTATGCCCGCCTGAGGAAGGGTCACCGAAAGCCCAAGAGCGCCGCCCAGACCCGCTGTCCGCCGACCTGCCGCTGGCCGTCAGTATCCGGCCGGCGCGCCTGCGCCTCTACCTTGGCCACCTCTCCGACAATGGGCTTGAAGGTTCAACCCTCTCCAGACATCTGTCGACCTTGCGCAGTTTTTTCGGTTGGCTTGAAGAGAATGGGCAAATCAACAGCAATCCGGCCGCAGCC
>CAZJGH010000253.1:0-3193 GCA_964545405.1 uncultured Planctomycetales bacterium | reverse complement strand
CCTTCGCCGAGCCCAGGATTATGGGCCGATACCTGTTGCGCCAACTGCAGCACGTTACGCGACAGGGCCTCGAATTCGCTTCCTCCTGGATAGATGTCCTGAGGGTATTCAACACGTGCGATGGGCACATCGCCGGTGCGCACGAAACGCTTCACCTTGAAGCGGCGGATGCCGCGACACAGGTAGTTGGTGTTGCCATCGGGCAACTTGATGCGCTTATGGATCTCGACCAACACGCCCATCCGCACCATGTCCTTGGCCTTATTGATGCGCCCGCTTTCGTCCATGCCTGGAGCGAGCAGCAAGCCAACACGGTCGCCCTGCGCGACGGCCTTTTCCATGATCCCATGCTCATAACCATCTTGTGCATGGACAGGCATGATCAGACCGGGGAACGGCACCGATCGACGTAGTGGAAAGATCACCAGCAACGGCGGAGGAGTGTCATCCTTCACCACCGGTAGGGACAGAATTTCCTTGGCAGCTTCCTCTACCGCGCGTTCTTCATCGCCGGGCAGAATGACGTCAACAGGATCGGATAAGGGGTCCTTGGGGCTCATCGCTCCCCTATTATCGCATCCCCTTCGGATTTTGCGATAAGGGCTGCGCCGCAGGAATCCGACCACACGTTCACCACGGTTCTCAGCATGTCCAATGGCCTATCGATCGCCAACAGCAGCATGGCGCCCTCGATGGGCAGGCCCAGGGCAGACAGGATTGCCGTCATCATGATGAGGCCCGCCGAGGGAATTCCAGCCGCGCCGATGGACGCGAACAGGGCGGTGATCACGATGAATATCTGCTTACTCAGGGTGAGGTCGAAATCGCCGGTCGAGGCGTAGTACTGGGACAGGAAGATCACCCCGACGCACTCGTAGAGCGCGGTGCCGTCCATGTTGACCGTGGCCCCAAGCGGCAGCACGAAGGAGGTGTGCTTATTGGAGACCTTGCCGCGATGCTCGGCTGATTCCATCGTCACCGGCAGCGTGATCGAGCTGCTGGATGTCGAAAAAGCGGTCATCAAGGCAGGCGACATGGCACGGAACCAGGCCACCGGTGAGATCCCACCGACGAAGCGCAGCAACAGCGGCAACACCACGCAGGCATGGAAAAGCAAGGCACAGGCGACGATGCCCATGTAGTACAGCAGCGGTCTGAAGACCTCGAATCCGGTCTCGCCGACGACCTTCACCACCAACGCGAAAACTCCGTATGGGATCAGCTTCAGCACGCCACCAGCCAATGCCATCATCACTTCGAAGAATGACTCGAACATACCGCGTACACGGCTGCGGTGAGGCTCCTCGACTCGACCGATGAAATAGCCGAGCAAGAGCGCGAACACGATGATCTGCAGCATCGCACCGTTATCGCTAAGGGCGCCGAACACGTTCTGTGGAATCATCCGCAGGAGGATGTCGATGAAGCTCGAGCCTTCACCGGGCGCGAAATTCTCCGGCACTGCCAGGTTGAGAGCCGCTCCGACTCCTGGCTGAGTGATGTTGATGATCACCAAGCCGGTCACGATCGCCAGGAAGCTGGTGGTCATGTAGTAGCCCAACGTCTTCACTCCAAGGCGCCCGAACTCCTTGCCACCGGATATCCCGGAAACACCCGTGACTATGCTGCTCAAGACCAACGGTACGATCAGCATCTTCAACAGGCTCATGAAGATGTTGGCCGCCATGATGAAAGGTGACAACCATTGGGCGCGTTGCGAATCGGCCTCGAGGACGTTGAGGGTCACCTCATGCCCAGCCTTCACGACGGTCTGCGTCGCATACGTGGCAGTGGTGAACTCCTGGAGAGCCCAGCCACCGGCGACGCCGAGCAACATCGCCAACCCAATCTTGGTGTGCATTTTCACGCCACTATCCTAACGGCGCCGATTGGGGTACTCGACCTCAGGCGAAAAAGCCTAGATTTCGACGCCGAAGAAGCCCTTCAGCCCGAATCCGACCGCCATCGAGACGACCACGAACCAGATCATGATCGAGATCTCGCCACCACCCATGAAGCCAAGTGGCCGCACGGGGTAATCGATGGTGATGGTCTGCAGGAACGAATCGCCTGGCAGTACAGGATCACCGAAGTAAACGATGGGATCCTTGGCAGCGGCGAACTTCGCTAACGGCGTGGCAGTGGTCAGTCTCGCAAGACGCTTGGGGTCAGTGCCGACTTCAAGGGTCTTGGTGACCTCGGCTCCAGCGTTCTTGATTACGATATCGAACGCCCCTTCCGCCATCGGCGTGAGGCGCAACAGGATGCGAGGATCCTGGGAGCCTGGAATGTTGACGCGATGCGAAAGCTCGATGCCTTCCGGCATGGATATGTCGACCTCGCTAGGCACGACATTCTCGTTGAGCTCGACGACCACCATCTGCTCTGCACCTGGATCGAGAGGCTGATATGCATACAGGGCATTGAGCTGGAACCAGACGATCATGAATGGTGCGGCAAGCACCACCATCGGCAGCATGTTCAAGCCCAGATAACCGAAGTTCCACGACAAGGTCTTACCGGTCGAACGGAATACGGTGCCGAGGTCATCCTGGAACAGGCGAATCGCCAGGAGATTGAATTTGATCCGGTCCTTCACCGCCTTGATGCCATCTTGCGAGGACACATGCGGGAAAGCCATGATGAACAGGATTCCGACCAAAGCCGACACGATCGTTACCACGACGAAAGGCCCAGCCCAACCAAGGGCTAGATCGAAGGCATCGAACAGCATGTTCATGAGCGCTGGGGCGAAGTAAGCCACAGCGACCAGGACGGCGCAGATGCCGATGACAAGGAGACGATTCCGCATCGGTGAAGTCGGTTTGTTGGTTCTAGAGGATTAGCTGATGTAACCGAGGCCGCGCAGGCTTTCGGTAATCGCTTCGTCGGAAGTGCCAGCGCTTTCGATGGTCTTCAGCTCCTTCTCGACGATGTGCTCCACGAACTCCTCGACGGAGGAGTAGCCAGCAACCTCAGCGCACTTCTTGCAACGCTCGAGGAGATCCTTGTTGATCTTCAGTTTTGGTCCGCCAAACATTTTCTTATTAGGTGTGGTTAGTAAAGGGGTTGGCCGTCCATGTTCTCTGGAACAGAGAGGCTGAACAGACTGTAGAGGGTTGCGGTGATGTCTTCCAGAGCCGGGTCCTTGGAGAAGGACTTACCGGACTCCGCAATAATCGTACCCCGAACT
>CAZJGH010000252.1:2333-3216 GCA_964545405.1 uncultured Planctomycetales bacterium | reverse complement strand
ACGGCGAAGCGCCACTTGGCCGAGCAGGCCGCGGCGGGTGCTGTTGTCCTTCTTGTGAGTCTTGAGGTGCCCCGTGAGCTCCTTGATGCTCTCCGTCAGGAGGGCGATCTGGACTTCTGCGGAACCGGTGTCACCGTCCTTGACGGCGAACTCAGCGACAATCTTGGCTTTAGTTTCTTTACTGATGACGGGCATGATTTCTCCTCTTTTGCTGCGTCGGTGTAGGCGGGTTGCCTACTAAGCCTTAAACCCAGAATGAGGTCTCCAGAAATAAGGACCGAGGATTATAGCCATTTCGCCGGCAAGGCGTGCCCCAAATACTTGGCCACTCGCTCGATAATCATGGCTTCAACCACCTCTGGCTCCAAGCCACGCACCTCCATGGCCCCAATACAGGTGGCAAAGGCCATGCGGTCACGCAAAACCGCGTCTCCAGTGGCTGAGTAGACCGTCAGGGCCACATCCATCTCAAGCTGGCCATGGCTGACGAGAAGGCGGTCATTCCAACTCAAGAACTGCAGTTCGGCCACCGCTACGCCCGGAATTGAGATCTCGCGAGCATGAGCAATGCCGGCGGCGGCGGCGTCCGTCTGGGCAGGATCCAGGACATCGAAGCCACGCCCATGCCAGGCATCGCTCACCGCAACCCGTAGCTCCTCAGCAGGCAGATGGCCGCGCTCGCTGACGTCGACCAAGCTCAGTAAGGCTAAGGTCGTGGTTCCTGGTTCACCCAGCAGCGCGGAGCCTTTGGATGCAATCTGGTCCCCAGGATTCATCGCCGCACTTTGGCATGCACCCAAGCTCAGTACTGCAACAAGCAGCAGAAGTGAGGTTCGTTTCACGCGCCTAGAAACCCAAGGTCGGTGAGTCCGCTGAAGACGCC
>CAZJGH010000252.1:2088-2323 GCA_964545405.1 uncultured Planctomycetales bacterium | reverse complement strand
AACCGTCGTTGTCACGTGCCAGTTCGGAGAAGAAGAAGCCTCGCTCGACGAAACCGGCAGCCATCTCGAAGGCTTCCATCGAGGCGATCCAACCGCCACCGTTGGATGTATCAAGAGGTGGCTCCCCAACTGCACCCGCGGCAGTGTCCTTGAGGGTCGGTAAGGTCAGGCTGCCTCCGACGCCAGCACTACCGGCGACCCAGATGTGCCAGCTGCTTGACACCACCGCCGTATC
>CAZJGH010000252.1:0-2078 GCA_964545405.1 uncultured Planctomycetales bacterium | reverse complement strand
ATGGTAAGGCGATAGAAACCGTCGCCACCGGTCAAGGTGTCGGTGAAGCTGCGCGTGAACGGGTAACTCGCACCGCCCCAAACCCCGGACACCTCTGGGATGTCAGGCAACGCTATAGGCACCGAGCCTGGTGATGCGGCCACGGCCACTGTTTCACGAGCTACGGCCTGGTCGCCATCACTATCGATGGCGTGGATCTGCAGCTGCACGGTCGAAGCTGCAGCGCCTTCAGCGATGGCCGCGTTGAGGATGCTCAGTTCAAGTTCGGCAGCACCATTGACTCCCCCGCCAGAGAAATCGACCGAACCCGCGCCAACGGCGCAGTTGCCACCGATGCCTGGGATGGTGGTAGTGATCAGTGAACTACCGGAAACCGGAGGCAACGACAGGCCAGAGCCGCCAGATGCCTGGATCGGGTAGATGTAGTTGGTGGTGGTGGCGACTTGGTTAGTGCTCTCGACCATCTCGAAGGATGGTGGAACTACCACACTGCCGCTGCTCGGGTCGACGAGCACGCGTGCATCGAGGGCGACGAAGCGGAAGTAGCGATCCGCTGACGGGAATGCGGCGACATCGTGGAAGGCGGCGAACCAGCCTGGACGATTGAGGCGGCCATTCAAGCCACTGGCGAACAGGTTCTCCAAGTCATAGGTTTGGGTCCCCTCGACATCTGGCTCGCCGTTAACGTCGGTAAGGAGGTTGCTGGATACCGTAGTCACGCCGGTGCTCAGACCGGAAATGGACGGGATCAATCCTGCAGATGAGCGGTTCACCGAGACCAATGGGACCGACAACTCTTCGGCGTCGAACCCGACCACGCTTACTGCATGGAAACCGTTGGCCTGGATGGTGATGGTCTGAGCGCCACTGCGACCACTGAAGGTAATCGCGCCATCACTTCCGGTGTTGCCGCTGTCTTCATTGCCGCCACCGAAGTCCTCGATATGGACCGTTGCGCCACTAATCTGGAATAGCGCTTCACGATCGAATGCGACCACCACGACTTCGCCGCTCGCAATCGCATCGGAAGCAAGGTAACCACGGAATTCGACCACGCCTGGCGACGCCAAAGATGCGGCGTTGCCGGCCTTGTCGGTCAAGGTGATATCGAAGGCCAACGGGCCCTCGGTCACCAGCAGTGGATCGAATGACGGACCGATGAAGAAGTTGTCGTCTGAAGGTGATGCCACATCTCTTGTCTCAGTACTCACGCTAGGCGGAAATGAGGCATCGATGCGAGCGATCTGCTCGCTTGCACGCCCATAAGGGCGGAAGTTCGGGGTGTCAGTGATGAACTGACTGCCGAACGCGCCGGACGGTGGCCCATAGTTGAACAACAAAGGCCGCACCATGTCGTGGGCGATGATCGACTCAAGACCGTCACTATCGCGGTAGGCCTGCAGCGAGGTCCGCAAGCCATCACGCTCGACGTAGCCTGCCAGTACCAAGTCGGCACTCGACTTGAAGATCGGCGAGTTGGTCTCGTCGGTCAGGTCGAGCTCAAAGGAGGCTAGGCCCCCGCCTGCGATGGTGGTGGCGCTGACGTAAGCGGAATCGGTGGTCTCGTGCACCATCAAGGTGACGGAGTCTGAACTCAAGACCGAGACCGGAGTGGTCACTTCGACCGGGAACAAGTCGACGTTCAACAGGTTCACCGCCGGGTCGAAGGGATCGAAAGCAGCGCTATCGAAAGCGACAGCTGAAGGTCGACCGAAGCTCAGCGTGCCCCACTCTGCAGCATATGCCGAAGCAAGGAACTGCGGGACGAACTCCGCATCGGTGATGGTGGTCGCGACATCGATGCGCATGGTGGCACCCAAGTCGACCACGTCATCCTGATGCTGGAACTCATAGACACGATTACCGACGTGACGAAATTCCAGGTCACCAGTGGTGTTGTAATCACCACTTGAAGCTGAAGTGTTATTGGTCAGCGTGACAGCCGCAGTCAAGCCGGTGTAATCCATCGGCTCCGAGAACACCAAGATAACCGGCGTGTCGTTGGGTTCGTTGACGCTACCAGCTGGCGGGAAGGAACCGAGGACGGTCGGTGGAACTCCTGCCAATGAATCGGCAGT
>CAZJGH010000251.1:0-3238 GCA_964545405.1 uncultured Planctomycetales bacterium | reverse complement strand
GCGTAGAGATAACGGACCCGGGGGTTTCCTTGGTGCCGCAGTTCTCCGTTGATTCTGTCTGCGCAGTCTGCGAACCTCACCTCTACGGGTCTTCGATAGAAGACCCGTTTTTTCGTTTCTACCCATGTCGTTCAACCTTCATCGCTCTACTCCCGAAGACGCCGACCGCTTCCACCTAGCTTGGTTGGAGCGTCCCTCCGACCTGTTCACTCCGGTGCAACTGTTCCTGACCCTGCGCGCCCAGGGCCATAAGGTCTGCCTATTGGAATCGGCGGAAGGGCCCGATCGCATCGCACGCTATTCGTTCCTTGCGCTCGACCCGACTGCGCGTTTCGTCGCCACCGCTGACGGCGCACAGCTTCATGGTGAGGCTGGAGTCGAGAATCTCGACGGCGCCGCTCATGAGTTGCTTCAACAACTGGCCGATGCCCAACAGCTGCCCGGCACTCCGGCGGGCTTGCCACCATTCGCTGGAGGTTGGATCGGTTATTTCAACTACGAGTGGGCTTCAGCTCTGGAATCGCGAGTGCCCGTAGCCGGTGAAGGCTCAAGCCCCATGGACACCCCGAATGCCGAGTTCCACCTCTTCCCGACCGTCCTGGCATTCGATCACGCCGCGCAACGCTTGGTGTTGATGACGACCTGCCATGAAGGAGCAGCTGGAGCAGCCGGCGCACTCGAGTTGCTCGACGGCCTGGTCGGTGAACTTGATGCCGCCGCTCCTCAGATCGGCAGCTTCGAGTTGCTGGGCGATGGACCGACCTCGTCGATGTCCCAGGAGACCTTCAAGACCGGGGTCGACAAGCTGCAAGCAGCAATCGCTGCAGGTGAGATTTTCCAGGCGGTGTTGTCGCAACGCTTCGAGCAGGAGTTCGATGGCGACAAGTTCGCCTTGTACCGCGCCCTGCGGCTCGCGAATCCAGCGCCGCACATGTTCTACTTCGAAGGCGACGGCCTGACCTTGATCGGTAGCTCGCCGGAACGCTTGGTGGCGGTTCGTGACGGCCGAGTCGAGAACCGGCCGATTGCCGGAACCCGCAAGCGCGGTTTGGATCCGTCGGAAGACGAACGCCTTGGCGCGGAGTTGCTCGATGACCGTAAGGAGCGGGCCGAACATGTGATGTTGGTCGATCTCGCCCGCAACGACCTCGGTCGCGTCGCGCGCTTCGATAGCGTCGTGGTCAAGGAGTTCATGGCACTCGAGAAGTTCGCTAAGGTCCAGCATATGGTGAGTAGGGTCGAGTGCGATCTTGCTGCCGGCAAGTCGGCGGTCGATGCTCTGGCTGCGAGCTTCCCTGCTGGAACTGTCAGCGGCGCACCTAAGGTGCGGGCGATGGAGCTGCTGGCTGGCATCGAGACCACTCCACGCGGACCATATGCCGGCGCATTCGGCTACTTGGATGTCGGTGGCAACCTCGACATGGCGATAACCATCCGGACTTTCGTAGTCCGTGGCAACAAGGTCTCCGTTCAGGCTGGTGCTGGCATCGTCTTCGATTCGAAACCTCAGCGCGAGTATGAAGAGACCCTGGAGAAGGCTGAAGGTTTATTCCAGGCATTGCGTCTAGCGACGACCCCGGCATTCTCAGCATCAACTTCAGCATCAGCTGGCCAGCAGGCACAATCATGATTCTGCTCATCGACAACTACGATTCATTCACCTACAACCTGTTTCAGTCCTTGGCCAGCTCAGGTGCCCAGGTCGAAGTGGTACGCAACGACCGCATCAGTGTCGAGGAAGCCCTTGCCAAGGGGCCTTCCGCGATAGTCTTGAGCCCTGGTCCAGGGCGTCCGCAGGGTGCCGGCATCTGCATGGACCTACTGGCTGCGATGCCGAGCGACATGCCTTTGCTCGGCGTCTGTCTTGGACATCAATCCCTAGTCGAGTTCTGTGGTGGCGACCTTGAGGTCGATCCGGTGCCTACTCACGGCAAGGCCTCGATGGTCCATTACGAGGACGGCTGCGAGCTCTACAAGGGCTTGCCGAATCCATTCCCAGCAGGTCGGTATCACTCCTTGCGCGCCGTGCGTGGTCGCCTACCCGATGAACTTCGCCTCACCGCCTGGACCGAAGAAGGCCTGGTGATGGCGGTACAACATAAGGAACGACCATGGTTCGGGATGCAGTTCCATCCTGAATCTATCCTCACTCCACAGGGGGATCGCTTGCTTCAACAGTTCCTGCAATTCGCTGGCGAGGCGGCAGCAGGTTCATGAGCCTCCATAGCGCGCTTGAAGTCGTCAAGGCGGGCGGCACATTGGATCGCGAAGCTGCAGCGACCGCGATAGGCTCGGTGCTGCAACCAGGCTTCGATGAACAAGCCCTTGCCGACCTGCTGTCTGCGATGGCGGATCGCGGCGAGACTGCGGACGAGATCCTTGGTGGGGCCCAGGCATTGCGTGCTGCTATGACTCCATTCACGGCCATGCCGCCGAATGCCGTCGATACCTGCGGTACCGGCGGCGACGGATTGGGTTCCTTCAACATCAGTACTGCATCGGCGTTGGTCGCAGCTGCAGCTGGCGCCACCATCGTCAAGCATGGCAACCGCAGCGTGTCGTCTTCATGCGGAAGTGCTGACCTCCTTGAGGCAGCCGGCGTGCGCCTCGAACTGAGCCCTGAAGCTGCTGCCGAAGTGCTCGGTGAGTGCGGGATGGTGTTCCTGTTCGCGCCGACTTTCCACTCGGCGATGCGCTTCGTTGCCCCAGTAAGGGCACGCCTGGCTCGCCGGACGCTGTTCAACTTCCTTGGCCCGCTGTGCCATCCAGGTGGTGTCCGTCGCCAACTGCTTGGCATCGGCATGCGCGAACGTCTCGATGACTACGCCGCGATCTTGGCATTGCTCGGCTGCGAGCGTGGCTACGTAGTACATGGGGCCGACGGCGCCGACGAGCTAACTCTCGCTGGCCATAACGAAGTTCGCTGTGTAGGTGCTGCAACCATAGGAACCCCATCAATACCTAGCTTGGACGGAGGTGCACTTGGTTTCGCTTCTGCCGATGCCGAAGCGATCCAAGGTGGCGACGCTGATGCCAACCTCGCGTTGTTGTTGGCCTTGCTCGATGGAGAGGGTGGTGCGATTCGGAATGCTGTGCTCCTCAACGCCGCGGCTACCTTGTTGCTGGCGGAAGTCGAGACTGGTCTTGCGGCGGCATCCGAACGAGCGGCTGCCGCGATCGACAGCGGTGAAGCCGCCAAGTTGCTGAAGTCATTGGTCGCGGCCAGTGAACAGCATGG
>CAZJGH010000250.1:0-3256 GCA_964545405.1 uncultured Planctomycetales bacterium | reverse complement strand
GATCGGGTTGGATTCAGTGGTTCCACTCGGGTGCGGCTCACCGCCACTCGCACCTTGGATGAGGTCGTGCTGGATGCTGCCGACATGCAGATCGAGTCGGTGACGAGCGAAAGCACTCGCTTCGACCTTGGTTTTTTCGAATACGACCAACAGCTGCTACACGTTCCGGTCACCCCGACCTTGAACGAGGGCGACATCATCACACTCGACATCGCCTATCGGGCGTCCGGCTGGGCCGGCATGCACTTCGTGTTGCCGCAGGAAAGTGGTGTCGACCACATTCCCCATGTGTTCACCCAAGGTGAGGCTCAACGCGCGCGTTTCTGGTTTCCATGCAATGACACTCCTGACGACCGCGCCACCCATACATTGCGCGCGCGCGTGCCACGTACCTGGGTTACCGTTGCCGCAGGCAGGCAGCTCGACCGTGAAGTCGATTCCTCGAGCAACACGGTCATCGATACCTGGGCTCTCGATCACGAGATGCCTCCTTACCTGTTCACCTTCGCCGCCGGTCCGTTCGTGAAGGTCGAGGATAACTGGGGAACACTACCTTTATGGTTCGTCGGTGAGCCACAGGATGTCGACATGCTGCGCGCCTCATTCGCCGAGACCGCACCAGTGTTGTCGTTCATGAGCGATTACACCGGCTTCGATTACCCTTTCGCCAAGTATGCGCAAGTGGCCGTCCGTGACTTCCCATTCGGTGGCATGGAGAACGTGACTGCTACAACAGTTACCCGTGGCGCCCTGCACCCCGCCTCATATCAGAACGCGCGCCCGACTTGGGGGCTTGTCGCTCACGAGGCTGCGCACCAGTGGTTCGGCGACATCGTCACCTGTAGCACTTGGCCTGATGCATGGTTGAACGAAGGATTCGCTTCGTATTTCAATCTCCTGTATCGACGTTCGCGCGATGGCGAGCAGTCGTTCCAGCAGGCGATGGGGCAGACGATCGATGGATACCTGAACTCCTGTCGTGGCGCCAACCTGCGTCCCTTGGTCAAGCGTGAGTACCGCTTGCCTATGGACCTGTTCTTCGATGGCACCATCTATCCAGGTGGCGCTTCGCGTCTGAACCTCTTGCGCGGCATCCTCGGCGAAGAGGCATTCCGCGCTGGCATCAAGACTTACCTTCATAAGCACGCATTCGGCTCCGTCACCAGCGACGACTTGCGCGTGGCGTTGGAGGAATCGAGTGGCGCCGACTTGAAGCTGTTCTTCGCACAATGGGTCTATCGCCCTGGGTATCCGGAACTCGAACTGGCATGGACCCACCGTGACGACGTCCTGCAGCTACAGGTTTTCCAAGTTCAGTCGACTGCCGGCGGCGTTCCAGCTGCGTTCAACTTCCCGCTCGACATCCATTGGCAGGAAGGCGGAGTATGGCGACACGCTCGCTTTGAGGTCGATAGTGACGAACACGTTTTCGATATTCCAGACGTCACCAACTTCGATGGTTGGGTCGAGTTCGATCCTCACGCCTACTTGCCAGCACGCCTGAGTATCCACGAACCCGCCGCGGCAACCGCCTTGCGCGCGGAACGTGGTTGGAGTGCCCGCAGTCGGGTGCTGGCGATTCGTGAACTCGCCGATTACGGCGATGACTCCACGACCGATCTGCTGTGGAAGATCGCGCGCTCCGATTCCGTGCCCGGCATTCGTTCCGAGTGCATCAAGATCATCGCGAAGCGTTGTGGAGGCAAGCCGAACTTCCTCACCAACTTCCGCGCCGCTTACGAAGCCGAACGTGATGCTGGCGTGAAGCTCGCTTGGTGGGCTCAACTCGGGCGTTATGTCGATAACGACGTGATCCACTTCATGTTCAAGGAACGTCTCGAGTCTGATGTCGCTCCTACTGGGGAACGCGTGACCGCGCTTCGCTCCTTGTCCCGTGGCATGTCAGCTCATGAGAAGTTGGAGTTCGCCACCCCATGGATCGATGTTCCTGGCGAGGGCGGGAGACTGCGCAATGCCGCGATCTCCATGGTCATCAACGCCGGACGCGCTGATCAGGAATCATCAACCGGCGCCGACGCCTTCCAGGTCTTGCTACCCCTGACATGGAGCGGCAATGAGACTCCAGTGCGTATCCAGGCATTGAACGGACTTTCGACTTGGCTCGCCGAGGTAGATTCCGAACAGCTTACTGCCTCCGACCAATCGCTGGTGGACAGCTACAAGAAGGCCCTCATCTCTTCTTCCGCGACATTACGTCGAGCTGCGGCCGGAGCCATCAGTGGTTCCCATGAGTTCTTCACCGCTGAGATAGATGAGTTGTTGCGCCGCGAGCCAGACGCTCGCACGCGACGTTCGCTCCAGTCAGGTAGTTAGTGTTCAGGGCGTGGCGGGCGATTCAGTCCGCCAGTTCCCGGACACTCGCGTTGAACAACCGTAGGTTGGCATGGTTGTCGCCGCGCTTGATCGCCTTTACCAGTTCACGATGTCCGATGCCCCATTCGAGCACGGCGTGACTACTCTTGCGTGCGAAGTCTGCATGAGCTCGGAACGTCTCACTAAGCTCACGACGTTGCGCTGTGTAGCTCAGGTACCACTCGTCGTTGTTCTCGAGCAAGCGCTCCACTTCGACTAGGTCGGCTGCGGGGTCGCCGCTGGTCTCGCCAGCTCCTGCAGCCAACATCGCCATGGCATTGCGTAACCTGGCCTGTCGCTCGATAAGCATTTCGCGCGCGGTTAGTTCCTCGTGCCAGCTGGCCGCAAGCAACTCCATCGCGACCAGCTCACCAGCAGCGAGATGGTCGACCAGGTCTCGGCACGATCGCGAGAGGTTATCGCACATCGTGGCGATAAGCGGGTGCGCGATCTCCATCGCACTGAGGACGCTATTGCTGGTCATGATTCGCAAGGTCGCTTCCTTATGCTGCTCAACTGTGATCCCGAAGGAAGGAGCAATACTGGTCTGCAACAGGCGGACATGTAATTCATGAAACGCCCGCGAAACTCCATGTACTGGCTTGGCGTTAGGGGTGCGTTGCGAGATGGCGATGTCCACGTCGGATAGATAAGCCTCGAGCACCTTCCAAGCGACTACCTGCCGCGCGTACTCCTGCTGCAACTGCGCGCCTAGATCGCGTGCGGCGCTGTACTCTGAACTACCTGGATTGAAAAACTCCAGCATCACCGTCGTCAGTTGCTCACCTTGCTGCTCCACCGAACCGGCTAAGCGCAAGGTATCCTCGGACCACGGCTCATTCTCCACCGGGACGACGCAAGTCGTCAGGCAAAGCAGCAGTAG
>CAZJGH010000249.1:0-3266 GCA_964545405.1 uncultured Planctomycetales bacterium | reverse complement strand
GACCGAGGTAGGGTTGCCATCCTTGACGACCTTGAACTGAACGTTCTTGTCGATGAAGGCCTTGTCATGACGTCCTTCCTCGATGATGACCTGAGCCATCGCGTTGAAGATCGCCAAGTCCATGCCCGGCTTAGGTTGCAGGTACAGGTCAGAGTGGCGACCGACCGGCGACATGCGCGGATCGATGGTCACGACCTTGACATCCTTACCGGTCTTGCGCGCGGCGAGGATCTGGTCGAAGATCACCGGGTGGCATTCCGCGGTGTTGGAACCGACCAGGAAGAACACCGAAGCGTGTTGGATGTCGTCGTAACATCCCATCGGCTCATCCTTACCGAAGGTAGAGATGTAGCCACCGACGGCACTAGCCATGCAAAGGCGCGGGTTGCCCTCGACGTTGTTGCTGCCGATGCCACCCTTGAACAGGCGGTTGGCGAGATAACTCTCCTCGGTCATTGCCTGTCCAGAGCCGTAGTAGGCAGTGGCGGCAGGCCCTTTCTCCTTGATGACCTTGGCGAACTTATCGCACACCAAGTTCAATGCTTCCTCCCAACTGGCTTCTTCAAGCTTGCCGTTCTTGCGAATCAGTGGCTTGGTGAGGCGGTCGGGTGAATGGACGACCTTGGGCAAGAACAGAGCCTTGGCGCATACTAGGCCGCGCGTGGTGGGGTGTTTCGCGTCACCGCGAAGTGAGACCAGTTTGCCTCCCTTGACGCCGAGCATGACTCCGCAACCGGTACCGCAATAACGGCAAACCGATTTGACCCATTTATCGACATCAGGTGTGGCCTTTTCTGCGGCCTCCAGGTGATCGGGCTCGTTGGCCCAACTCGCAGTCGACATGACTGCTGAGACCGCGGCGGCCTTCAGGAATAGGCGGCGGTCAACGGTCGGAAGAAGATCCGTATCCATGATTGTTTCTCAAACAGAGAACTCATCGCCGAAATGAGAATAAACAGGCCAAGCGGCGAGGACTCCAGCCATTCTCTCTATGTCATCCCTGAGGATGCGGTGGGCGGCTGCGATGTTCTCGGCCTCCAACAGGAGGCCGAGTTTCCCGGAGTCGCCCACTTCGAATGTACTTACACCTTTCAGGCGGTCGAGATCCCGACACAGATCTGGATTAGAGTCGTGATCGACTCGAGCCAGGATCCCGACCAAGGTGTTATCCATCTCTACTTATCGAAGTCGAACTTCTGGCCTGACTTGGCCTTGTTCTTCTCGATATCTGCCCACTGGTGTTCTGGGCGCGCCTTGATGTCAGCGATGAGTTGACGGACAGCGTCGGCTCCAGCCTTGTTGCCGTTGTGCTCAGCTTCTTCACACATCTCGAGTGCGAGCGGCATGAACTCGTTGTACCAACGGTCTGCCACTTCGTACATGCCATGCCAGTGTGAGTAGTCGGGAGCCATCATCGATGCACCGTGACGGCCGCGACGCCCTTCGTGGTGCCAGATGTAGAACCAGATCCATTCGATCTCTTCATCGAACATGGGGCCGGTGCGAACCTTGTTGGTCTTCATGGAGGCCATCAACTTCAAGCCAGGCTTAGCGAACTTCTGGTTGTAGTTGTTGATGAACTCGTCGTATTGACCGTAGAAGCCATCCACGTAGCCCTTCGAGTGGCAGTTGTGGCATGCATCTTTCATGCGGTTACGCTTGGCTTGCCAGGAATCAAAATCGTCGCCAGCGGCTTCGATGATTGCGCGGCGCTTGGCGGGATCTGATTCCTTGATGACTGCACCATTGATCGTATCCATCACGATCGAAGCAGGTGGACGGTTGTTCCACGAGATTCGTTTGCCTGGGTCGTGAGTGATCAAGCCGCCGTTGTTCTTGTTACCTGACATGTGGCAGGTAGCACAGGTAGGAGCAGCGTTGTAATCAACACCGAGTACCCAGCTTTCGGAATCAAGGTTCAACTGATCCTTCATGTCTCGGTAGGCGATACCGTGCTTGGACTCTTCGTAGACCTCCTTCTGCGGGTGGTCAGGACCGAGGTGACACTTACCACAGTTCTCAGGCTGACGACTGCGGCGTGCTGAGAAATCGTGGCGGCTGTGGCATGCGGTACATGAGCCATCGGTGCCATCGAGGTTCTTGCGGCCGATACCGGTGTTTGGCCAGGTGCCGTAATCGAACACAGGCTTGCCGGAGGCGTCGCGCTTGATGTTGGCAACTGCAGCAGCGTTGGTTGGAGTACCGTTATCGTCAGGAGCGAGTTGGTCAACAGTCACGTTGGTGCCGTCGATGCCCTCGAATGCTACCTTTGAACCATGGCACTGCCAGCAACCACTCTGAGCGGAAGCCAAGCCGTTTACCATGCCGAAGTCCTCACGACCTGGAGTGATGCCGTGTGGGTTGAAAGGCTCGCGGTTACCTTCTGCGACCTCAGCCAAGCGGTTATCCAGCGAGTGCAGGATGCGACCGGCCTTGGCGTGGTGGGAATGAAGGAACTCATCGGCTTCGTCCTCGTGGCACTCAGCGCAGTCGCGAGGAGTGACGATAGTAGCGATGATGCTGCCTTCGTGATCCCAGGCGTCAGCATCGGTCTTGTTTGCCTTGTGGCAATCGATACAGGTGACGTCGAGGGAGGAGTGGGTACTACCACGCCAATGGTCTACGATGCCAGGCGTTTCCTTCTCATGGCACTCTACGCAGCGGTCTGCAGCCGGCGTAGTTAGCACAGGCGCTTCGCTTTGTGCGAAGGAAGAAGAAACCAAAAAGGCAGCGCCAACCAAAGTTGCGGCGAATGTCTTAGTAGTGGGATTCATGTTTCTATTTGAATTTGACCAACCAGATGTGGAACAGATCCGCTCAGAAGTCGGACTGTCTTGGCCAGCGAGAAAGCGCGAACGTGGCGCTGAAAAAAACCGCTCCCCCCGTCGTCTCTGGTGCTCAGAGGCGGCCCGTCCCTCGGTAGTTGTAAGCTTCGCTGGCATGATTCGGGAAAGCGTGCTCGGGGACATAAGGGTCCCTTGAGGCGCATAGGTTACCACCAATGGCGACAATACACTCGTTTTTTCTAGTTAAAATGCGAGCGTGGAAGCGTGTTTTGTAACTTCCTTATTTAAAGAATGTTAAGCTATCCTTTCTGCTGGTCACCGTACTGCAAATGGACCAAGGCGGCATATTTTCCGGCCTGAGACAGCAGCTCATCGTGGCTTCCTTGCTCAACCAGTTCGCCTTTGTGGAATACCAGGATTCGGTCGGCGTCGCGAACAGTCGATAAACGGTGCGCGATCGCGATCGAGGTACGCCCCTCC
>CAZJGH010000248.1:0-3270 GCA_964545405.1 uncultured Planctomycetales bacterium | reverse complement strand
CGGCGACCGTGGCAAGGCCCACTGGCGCACGTACAGCATCGACAGCCAGGCTGAGCTTGGTTGGGGCGCCCACCAGACCACCTATGGCCTGGCCTTCCAGCTCGATCGCGGTGAAAGCCCGGATGATGAGCAGTTCACGATGTTCCCTGCTGGTGGCGGTGCGGCGATGAAGCCCGCTCCTGACAGTGATTGGTTCAACGTCGGTGCCTACGTGCAGGATGATTGGAGCCTCAACGAGGATTGGAGTCTGCTGTCCTCATTGCGCTACGACTACTTCCTGTTCGACGCTGATCCAGATCCTCTCTACACCGCGCCTGCCGGAACGCCTGCTGGCCTCGATGATGTGCATTCGACTCAAGGTGCCTTGACCGGCGGCTTGGCGTTGACGCGCTTCTTCAGCGACGAGTTCAATGTCTACCTGTCTTGGTATCGCGGCTTCCGTCAGTTCGCACCGAACTTCGGCATCCGCAAGCATGGTTGGGGAGTGTTGTTCCCCAACGAACTGCTGGCTCCGGTCGAATCCGACACCTTCGAGCTCGGCACCAAGTACGCCGACGAGACCTTGACCAGTTCGACCGCGATCTACTACACCGACTTCAACAACTTCCAGAACATCGTGGCGGGTAGCTATGCAGGTAGTGATTACTACGATTACGATTCGAGCGGAACCTTGGAGCCGGATGAGCGTGTCTACCGCACCAGCGCTAACGGCAACGCCTTCGTACGTGGAATCGAGACCACCGCGAGCCTGCGCCTCGATCGTTGGTGGCAGGATTCCCAAGCGGAAGACTGGACCGTCGGTGGTGGCATGATGTGGAACTTCGGTACCGACCGCACCAACAACGTCCCACTGCGACACACCCACCCGTTGCGCGGCCTGGCCAACATCACTTGGGAGCCACTTGATAATGCTTACCAGCCTTATTGTGTGTTGAATGCAGAGTTGGTTGATGCGTACACGCGCATCGATCCCTCGCGTTTAGCGAGTGATGTTGGCTATCAAGCTGATCCGCAGAATTCATCCTCGGGTCTCCTTCGTAGCTGGGGATTGCCAGGCTATACCTTCTTCGATCTGCGCTGTGGGTTCACCACTCATGGCGACATCTCATGGAACTTCGCGGTCGAGAACCTCCTCGATCGCCAGTTCCGCACTGCCCACAGTCGCGTCGACGCGATGGGGCGTAACTTCGTAGTAAGTGTGACCGTACCGTTCTAGGAAATATGGGATGGCCATCGGGTGGCTGGCACTACGTTCGCGGCTGCGGCTAGGCTAGAATTCCGCCCCATGGCCGTCCCTTTCTTCGACATCCAGTACAACCTAGATCCAGCCACCAAGAAGTCACTGCTCGCGCGGTGGGAGCGGATCCTGGAGCACGGTGGCTTCGTCAATGGCCCCGAGGTGCGCGAGCTCGAGTCTGCTCTCGCCGAGGTCCTGGATATCCCTCATGTGGTGTGCTGCTCCAACGGCTCCGACGCACTGGTCTTGGCCTTGCGTGCCGCCGGAGTAGGCCCAGGCGATGAAGTCTTGGTGCCGGCGTTCACCTTCTTCGCTTCGGCGGGGGCAGTAGCACGTTGCGGGGCTACTCCGGTCTTCGTCGACATCGATCCGACGACTTTCCTCATCGATGGTGCCGACGCAGCAGCCAAGACCACCGCCAAGACCAAAGCCGTGATGGTGGTGCACCTATATGGATTGGCTGTCGACATCCCGGCCATCAAGCGACTAGTAGGTGAGACAGCTGGTCGAGATATCGCGATAGTCGAGGATGCCGCCCAAGCGGTCGGCGCTACTCATCCGAATGGCACCGTCGGTGCGATGGGAACTGCGGCTGGTTGGTCGTGCTTTCCGACCAAGAACCTCGGCTCGCCGGGAGACGCAGGATTCGCCACCACCGCGGATGAAGATGTAGCGGAAAGGATGCGACGCCTTCGCGAGCATGGTGGCGGGCGTCAGTATTACCACGATGAGGTCGGCTACAACTTCCGCATGGATAGCCTGCAGGCCGCTGGATTACTCGAGTTCCTGCCACGCCTGGTCGAGTTCAACGGCGTCCGGTGCAACAGCGCCGAACATTACACCGAACTCTTCACTGCCGCAGGTGTCGTGGGGTCACAAGTCCAACTGCCAGCCCTTACTCCGGGCCACGTGTTCCATCAGTACGTCATTCGCGCTTCCCGACGCGATGAGCTGATGGCTTTCTTGCGCGCGCGCGATATCGGTTGTGCGGTCTACTACCCGCTGGCATTGCATCTGCAGCCCTGTTTCGCCGATCTAGGTGGCCAACAGGGGCAGTTGCCTGAGTCTGAGCGTGCAACTGCCGAGGTGCTTGCCTTGCCGATCTACCCAGGCGTCACTTTTGAGGGGCGCGAGGAGTTGGTCGCTGCGGTGGCCGAGTTCTATAGCTCCAAGTAGCCGGAGTCTCACAGCGAGGCTCATGGGCGCACTCGCCCGAACGAAGCGAGGAGGGGTCAGCCAAACCAGCTAACCCCTCGATGCATGAGCCGGAATCAATCCAGGCCGTGCGTCTTCAGGTGCGTATTCAACCGCTCGATCTCACCCTCGAGACGGTCTAGGAACTCGCCGACATTATCCAAGGTGTTGGTGCGAGCCAACTCCTCGACAAGCTTGGCGGTTTCCTGGATCCCTACGGCGCCAAGGTTAGCGCTGGATCCCTTGATCGCGTGAGCGCCGCTGTCGATCAGGTCGGCCTTATGCTCAGCAAGGCCTTCACGCATGGTGTTGATCCGGGATGGGCACTCGCCGAGGAACTCGTCGAAGAGTTCCATCAGGGTTTCCTTGTCGCCGAATAGTTCCGCGAGTTCATCAACGCGGGCGGTATCTAGGGGTGAGTCGGTGGTCATGGGTCACAAGCTCGATGGGATTTCGAGACAACCCATTTGCGACCCCGACTAGGCCGACTTTAAGGGAAAATACTGAATATTCCGCCTAAACGGATTCTTCAGATTGACGCAGGA
This sequence comes from uncultured Planctomycetales bacterium, assembly GCA_964545405.1. Taxonomy (GTDB): domain Bacteria; phylum Planctomycetota; class UBA1135; order UBA1135; family UBA1135. Next base: position 294 of record CAZJGH010000248.1, on the reverse strand, counting down.
TGCGCCAGAAGCACCAGGCGTTGATGCCAAGCAGGCTCGCCCAAGTTATTACCGTTGCCAGCAGTCCTAACGGGGTGAGGGCAATAACTGGAGTCGCCGTGGCGGCATCCACTACCTCTGCGGCCCCAGTTGTGGGGTCCGTGAGCAATGTGGCAACAATGTTGAGCGGCAGGTACAGCACTTTCGCGACGACGGCAGGGGGGGCGCGAACGCCCCGTGCCCTACTTGTACGTCGGGAACTTGTCTGATTTCAAGTCTGACCAGTAAGAAGTTAGGTCATTGCGTACTTTTCCG
>CAZJGH010000247.1:2532-3283 GCA_964545405.1 uncultured Planctomycetales bacterium | reverse complement strand
GCCCCTGCTGGCCAAGGCGCTACTGGAGAAGCGTCAGCGCCTGCAGCAGTTGGAGAATGAAATCGGCATGGATACGCTGATGGAGCGGCATCCCGAGGCCGCTGGCTATCTGCGCCCAACGGATGGCTTCCGTCTTTTTGAGCAACGCAACCCCCTGCTGGCTACTTTGATGGCAAAAGTACGCGATAATGCTGCCCGGCTGCGCTCAGCCCCCGGTTCACGATCAGACTGAGCCTCATGATTTCCGTCGTAGTCCCAATCCTCAACGAGTCCGGCAACATCAATCCATTGATTGATGAGACTCATGCTGCGCTCAGCGACCGGTTCGACGAATACGAGATCATCTACGTCGACGACGGCTCCACCGACTCCTCTCCTGCCGAACTAGCCGAGCGCATGTCACGTGACCCTCGCCTCAGGGTGATTCGGCACAGCAAGGCATGCGGGCAAAGTTCCGGGGTGCGAACCGGCGTCAAGCACGCACGATTCGATTGGATCGCGACTCTCGATGGGGATGGGCAGAATCATCCCGGGGATATCCCGGCGTTGTGGGACGCTAAACCAGAAGGTCTTTCTCCTTCCAAACCGTGGTTGGCCATCGGTCATCGCGTCGATCGCCAGGACACCAACTCCAAGCGCTGGGCTTCGCGCTTCGCCAATCGTCTGCGCGCCAAGGTCCTACAGGATGACACGCCAGACACAGGATGCGGCATCAAGTTGTTCTCGCGCCAGACCTTCCTCGACCTGCCAT
>CAZJGH010000247.1:0-2522 GCA_964545405.1 uncultured Planctomycetales bacterium | reverse complement strand
GGTTCAACCACGTACATCGCTACTTGCCGGCCTTGGTAAGGCGTGCAGGTGGCACCTCAGTATCGGTCCCAGTGCGTCACCGTGAACGTGGCGAAGGGTCCTCCAAGTACGGGGTCTTTGACCGCGCTTGGGTGGGAATGCGTGACCTGCGCGGGGTGAAATGGCTGATGGCGCGCAATGCCGTCCCGCAGGTCGAAGAAGTCTGCGCGCCTGAGAAGGTCGAACCCAACCCAACCCAGGAACAGAAATCGTGACTTGGTTCGAGGAAATACTCCAGAACGCCAAGAACCCGATCGCCATCCTTGGCTTCGTCGGCCAAGCGGTGTTCTTCATGCGCTTCCTGGTGCAGTGGTTGGCTACCGAACGCGAAAGGCGCAGCGTCATCCCGATCGCATTCTGGTATTTCTCGATCGGTGGGGCCATGTTGCTGTTGCTGTATGGCATCCTCGATCGTGACCCGGTCATCCTGGTGGGCCAAAGCACTGGCTTGGCAATCTACCTACGCAACCTGTACTTCATCCGGCGTGGCAACCCTAGTGGCACGCCACTGGCGCCGAGCGAAGACCAAGGCGCCGAGCAGCCCGAGGAATGAACGACTCCCCCAGCGCCGCAGCTAGCCGTCCGACTCCGATCCTGCTGCTGCTGATACCGGCACTCGCAGCGGTCTGGTACGCGCGGCCCTTGTTGCCGGTCGATGAGACCCGCTACACGGCAGTGGCATGGGAGATGTGGCGGACGGGCGATTTCCTGGTGCCGCACCTGAATGGCGAGACATACGCCCACAAACCACCCGTCCTGTTCTGGCTGATGCATGCTGGCTGGTCGGTACTCGGCGTCAACGTCTGGTGGCCAAGGATGCTTGGTGCCATCGCCTTGTGCCTGAATGCGTTCTTGATCAAGCGACTAGGTCAGCGCTTGTGGCCGCAGCAGCCTCAGACCGGAGCCACCGCGGCGATGCTGTTCGTGGGAGCGCTATTCCCATTCCTGTTCTCCACGGCCTTGATGTTCGACCTGTGGCTGGTGCCTTGGGTGCTGGTTGGTTGGACTGCCTTATTCGACGCTCATCGTGGTGCACCACTACTGCGCACTTGCCTAGCTTTCGCGATTGCGATCGGCCTTGGTGTCTTGACCAAAGGACCAGTCACCTTGCTGTTCCTTCTGCCGCCAGTCCTGGCCACCGGCCACTGGAGTTGGCGCACCGGGGGCAACCCGAAGCGTGTCCTGCTGGGTGGCTTGATCGGACTGTTAGGTGGCGCTGCCATCGCGCTGGCCTGGGCTATCCCCGCCGGCAGCAGTGGTGGTGAGGAATACCGCAACGCGATCTTCTGGGGTCAGACCGCCGGTCGAATCAAGGACAGCTTCGCCCACTCCAGGCCATTCTGGTGGTTCTTGCCACTACTGCCAGGCATGTTGTTCCCGTGGCTATGGTGGCCACGTAGTTACCAAGGTTGGCGCGGGCTTAGTGGCAAGGCTCCCGACGTAGCGCGCTTGATGTTCTGGTGTCTAGCACCTGCCTTCCTGTTCCTCTGTGCGATGGACGGCAAGCAACCTCACTATCTGCTGCCGCTGTTCAGCATGGCAGCCTTGGCTCTGGCCTGGAACCTGTCCAACAAGCCGAGCTTCGCCCTGCGCCCATGTCTATTGCCGTTGCTGTTGCCGTTGCTCATCGGCATCGGCATGACCTTGGCTCCACTTTGGGCACCGACGCTCGACGACGTCGCTTGGATCAACACCAAGCTCATCACCCTGGCAGGCGTGCTGCTGCTCGTTGCGCTGCGCCCTGTTTGGGTGTTGCTGCAACGTGAAGCACTGCGCCCGTTGGTGCTGGCATTCGTCGCCCCGCTGACGGTCATTGCCCTGCATTTGGGGCTCGGCAGCACCTTCAACATCGATAGTGGCCGTGTCGGACCTTCCTTCTACCAGGAATACGACATGCAGCCGATGGCTCAACAAGTCGCGGCATGGCAAGACGAGGGCACCGCGGTCGGCTTTCACGGTGCGGCCTATTACGGCCAGTTCCATTTCTTGGGTCGCCTGGAGCAACCGCTCGGCAACCCGGAAACGATTGACGCCCTCCGTAACTGGCTAGATGCCAATCCCGAAGGGCGTATGTTGGTGGTCATCCGACGCGACGGCAATCCTCAGTTCGGACTCTCGCCTTGGCCAGCGCTACCACACGGTAGTCGACTTCTGCAGGTGTGGCCGAGTGCGACGCTGCTGCAGCGCCTAGACGACCTCGAAATCCTTTAGAGGTAGAACGACACACCGAGGTTGATGGCAAGACCATTGCCATCGACACCTGGTGTCTCGAAGAAGTAGAACGACTCCTTCAAGGAAAGGTCGACCGAGATGTCGTCGGTGATGAACTCCATCATGCCGATCGAGATCATCAATACTTGAGTATCGACTTCACTGCTGGCTGCCTCGACGACACCAAGACCGTAACCCAATTCAGCGAAGGTGCGGAAGGGGCCGACGGCGGTCGAGTAGGCACGACCGTAGCCCGAGAAGGTCACGGACTC
>CAZJGH010000246.1:0-3313 GCA_964545405.1 uncultured Planctomycetales bacterium | reverse complement strand
CGCCAGGTGACCATCGGCCGACGCACCATCAAGCTGGTCGAGCCGTTCTGCGTGATGGCTACCCAGAACCCGGTCGAGCAGGAAGGTACCTATCCACTGCCTGAGGCTCAACTCGACCGCTTCCTGATGAAGCTCGTGGTGGGCTATCCGGAAGAGAGCGAATACATGGAGATCCTGAATCGCACCACCGGCAGCTCTGAAGCCGAGATCAAACCAGTCTCCAACGGTGCTGAAATCCTCGCCATGCGCGAGACCGTGCGCCAGGTCCCAGTGCCGGATGCGGTCATGAGTCATGCAGTGCAGCTCGTCATGGGTACCCAGCCTGATCGCCCTTACTCGCCGCCGATGGTGAACGAGTTCGTGGCCCTCGGCTCCAGCCCACGTGGCGCTCAAGCCTTGATCTTGTGTGGCAAGGTTCGCGCCTTGCTTGATGGTCGATTCGCGGTCAGCCGCGACGACATCCGGGCTGCTGCTGCGGCGGTCCTACGCCACCGTGTGTTGGTCAACTTCCACGGTATGGCTGAAGGCATCACCGCCGACCACGTGGTCAGCGCTGTGCTCGAACACGTACCCGCCAACGCCTAGTCACTTTCCCGCGCCGTAGGAAATTAACCATGGCCGAGCCGGTCACTGCCGACGACCTCTTCGACGCCGAGTTTCTCGAGTCGCTGCAACGATTGCGCCTGGTCGCGCAACGCGTGCCGCGTGGTGGACGCTTCGCCGAGCAACGCTCGAAAGCACTCGGCGCTGGTCTCGAGTTCCAGGACTATCGGCCATACTCCAGTGGCGATGACCTGCGTGCCATCGACTGGAACATCTACCGCCGACTTGGACGCGTGTTCCTTCGTCTGTTCGAGGAGCTGGAAGACCTGCCTGTCTATCTGCTACCGGACGTCTCAAGGAGCATGTGGATCGAGGATGCGCCACGTGCTCACGCTTGCCTGCGCTCCGCCATGGCATTCACCGCCATCGCCTTGGGGCAACACGATCGCGTCGGTGTGTTCCCTTTCGCCGACGATCTCAAGCCACTGGTAAGGCCGCGCTCAGGATGGAACAACCTACCGCTGTTCGCCCAGGCGATGGAGAAGCTCGAACCTGGAGGAACTACTGACTTGAGCCGCTCATTGCAGAGGCTTGCAGGCATGCGGTTGCGAAGCGGTTTGGTAGTCATCATCTCTGACTTCTTCGACCCAGCCGGAATCGAATCGATGGTATCGGCCCTCAAGAAAGTCAGGCACAAGCTCTTGTTGGTGCAACTCGTAAGGCCAAGCGACCGTGATCCACAGCTGCAAGGCGATATCCGCCTGCGCGATTGTGAAAGTGGATTGGATCAAGACATAACCGTCACACCTCAAGTCCTGAACCGCTACCGCGAGGCTTACGACCAGTTTGCCTCTGGCCTCACTGACTTCGCGCAGAAACGCCGCATAGGACTGGTTCAATTGAATGTCGAAGAACCGGTAGTAGAGCAGATCGCTACGGTATTCGAAGGTGGGAGGTACAGCGCGTGAATCTTCCCAACTTGCCACTCTGGGGCATCGGTGCTGGCTTGATCGCATTGGCTGCAGGCCTTTTCGTCCTGCAGATGCTGCGCGTGCGCCATCGCCAACTCGAAGTGCCGACCACGATGTTCTGGCGCGAGGCGGTCGAGGAAAGTCGCGCCCGCGTGTTGCGGCATCGCTTCAGGCACCCATGGGCTTACGTGCTGCTGCTGTCGATCGCGTCCTTGTTATGGCTTGCCATCGCTGGCTTGACCTCCGACTCCGATGACGATCGTGATTACCTGCTGATTCTCGACGGCAGCGTCGGCATGACCCATCCAGGTGCCTTCGACCAGGCCGTAGGCAATCTCATTTCCGACGCCGAAGGTCTACCAGCCAACAGTCGGGAAGTCTGGTGGAGCGGCGCCCAAACCCAGCTCCTGTTGGCCCGCGGTGAGCATGTGTTGCTGCTGGCCGAAAGGTTGATCGGCAAGACACCTGACCGGACCAGTTCTGCCCTGACGGGGAGGGTAATGAATCTTGCTGAGTTTGATTCAGGACGCCCACTGCAGGTGCGGGTCTATGGCGACGCACCCTTGCCGATCCCGGCACTTGAGCTGCTACCGGAGAGCATTGAGGTAGTTCGTTGCTCGCCACTCGCTGAAGCGCGTCCCGGCAACGCTGGCTTCGTCGCAGGAGGAGTTGCGGCTGCTGCTTCTGGCAACTGGGATCGGATTGACCTGTTCCTGGATATCGTCGGCACGACTGCTGCTCCTGTCCTGAGTACTGATGGTGCCAGTCTAGAGCTTGTGGGAATCCCGACACCAACAGCAAGCGGTACGACTTGGAGGTTCCTTGACGTCCCAGCGAGAGGACAACTCATCGACGTCAGCATCGCCAGCGACGACGGCTATCCGGCCGACGACAACTTGATCCTGGCGTTGCCACAACGACGTCCTCTGCAGGTACTCATCTCGCCTAGCCTCGTCGCCATGTTCGAGCCGTTAGTGAACGCCGACACCGCCTTCATCGTCGCAGGCGATAGTCCTGACCTCGTAATCCGCAATCAGGGCGAGAACTTGGGTATTGGCCTGCCCGCACTGGAGATGGCAAGTTCTCCAGCCAGTGGTAATGCCTTCGAGGTGATCGCTGCTGAAGGTGAAGATGCTGACCAACTCCTGCGAGAGGTACATGAAGAACTAGGGTTGGCCGAGATCGATGCGCTTTCACTTGCGCAACAGCTTCAACAACCTATCTCGTTGGGCGTGGCTTTCGACACGCAACGCAGCGTCCAGATGTGGGATAGGCTCCTGAATCCCGAAGGGGGCTTCATCACGAGCCGCTCGTTCCCATTGTTCATGGGTCGCTCATTACGTTGGCTGGCCAATGCGCCGAGGGTTCCCGCCTTCGTCCCAACCCTCGAGCCGTTAGCGGGCACCAGTGGTGAGTGGAGAACCCCAGCAGGCACAAGTGCAGTAACCGCTTCCTTACCTCTGCGCGCCAGCGAGGCCGGCTTGTTCACCAATAGTGGTGGACGGATTCTTGCTGCGAACGCCTTCGACGCCAATGCCTCGTCAGCGCTGGCCGCAGCTGCTGATGCCCCGGCAGGCACGCCACTAAGCTCGCCAAGCCTGCCGTTATGGAGTTGGCTTGTGCTGCTTGTAATCGTCTTGCTTGGCGCTGAGTGGTTGCTGTTCCAGAATGGGAGGATTCCTTGATCATCATGGAATTCCTCGCACCTGGATTCCTGCTCTTGCTGTTGGCTACACCTCTGGTCTTCGCCCTCAAGAACGCGCGCCGCGGCAAGCGTCACACTGCCTTGCGGTGGGGCA
>CAZJGH010000245.1:0-3364 GCA_964545405.1 uncultured Planctomycetales bacterium | reverse complement strand
GACCGAGGATGCTCTCGCATAAGCTGCCGATGCTCTCGCCACGATGACGAGCACTCAGCACCAAGGCTGCGAAGTCGTGAACGCATCCGACCAGCAGTGAACCGCATACGACCCACAACAGGGCCGGCAGCCAACCCCAGAACACCGCGACGGCAGGCCCCAGCATGGGCGCCAATCCTGCGATCGATGCGTAATGATGACCGAAAAGGACGAGCGGTCGTGTCGGGACGAAGTCAATACCGTCCTCGAGCTCGTGTGCCGGCGTTATCGCTGCGGCATCAAGGACGAAGACCTTCTGTGCCAACCAACGACTGTAGAAGCGGTAGCCGATCGCGTAGACCAGCAGCGCCAGCAGGGTTACCAGTGCAGCATTCAAATCCTATTTCCGACGGACCGGCAGTACGCGCAGTTCGGTGATAGCCAAGACCCTGCCATCCACGACGCTCTTGTCCGCGCGCCAAGTACCCCGCACCACGATCTCATGGTTGATGAAGTCACGTAGCTTGTGGTGACCGTCGTAACTGTGCAGCGGAATCGAGCGGCTGCCGCGCACCACCACGTATGGGATTCGTGCGTTGACCTTGGGCTGGTACTCGACCCAGCCAACCTCTACAGCAGTACCGCCTCCTTGGATCGAGCGTGGCTTCAGTTCAGCAGTGCGCAGCGCCTGAATGGCCTTAGCCTTGCCACTGTCACCGGCGACTTCTGCGCGGCGTGCATCCGCAGCGAGTGCAGCGATGTAGAAACGTCGTAGGCCATCGATCTTGGTCAGGGCCTTGCGCGCGGCATCGACTTCACCGCGCTCGACGCTGTGCCAGATCACGTTGCCGTAGACCATCTCGAGGTTGTCGATCTTGGCGCGGTCCCAGTTGTCGTTGCTCTTGGTGACTGCCGATGAATACTCAGTCAGCTGCTTGTCGGCAAGCAGCTGGTACTTACCCGGCTTGATGGCGACATCCGCTGCCTTGAATGGCACCCAAGGGGCAACTGCAGAGACTGCTGAATCGGTCACGCCACTGTCGGAGGAGGATCCCGAGCTGGCGTCGGTGGAACCTGCAGATTCGGAGCTTGATGTGCCTGCTTCACTGACATCCGTAGATTCCTCGATCGCACCATCAGACTCGGAGCCTTCTTCACCTTCGACCTCGACTTCGACCTCTTCAGGCAGCGGTACGGCGATGCGCATGTCCGCCATGTTCGACCAGATACGCTGCCACTGGCTCAGTTCGCGATCCAGGAAGGACAAGTCCTTGGTCTGTATCCAAGCGGCTACCTGATCGTTGTAGCGAACCTTCACCCAATCCCCCTCGACTCCCAGACGCGTCACCTGGTCACCCTTACCGAAATGGCCCAAGGCATGAGACTCAGCGGCAGTCGATGGCAATGGGCGAATGCGCACTCGACTGGAAGTGATGGTGCCGAGGCCGCCATCGAACTCTACGTAATCCTGATGCACCCAGACATCAAAGCCACCTGGCACGCGCACCTTGGACCAAGGGACGAGCTCGGCCACGACCTGCACCGGGAAGCCCTTACCTACCTCCAACACTGCAGCCGATTTGTTGTCGTAGAAGGAGCGGATGGAAGCCTGGTCAACCGCTACTTCGGCATAACGGGTTTCGGCCTGCGCTGGGGCAGCCGGTAGGCAAGCTAGAATCAGTGTCGTGAGCATGGTTGAGGGTGGGATGGACCGGCTCCAGTCTAAGGTTGCAGCTCGCTCAAACGAAGAACTACCTGGCGCCCAAGAGGTCGCCCGTAAACATCGTGAAGACGGAAGCTTAAGACGGGGCCGTCGGAGGAGCTCGGTGAACCAGAGGGTGGAAAGTGGAAATCCAGCAGGGCGAAGTTCTCCTGCGCCGCCAAGGTTCCGACGATTCGCTGCGGTGCCTGAGCATCCGGCGTCGCTTCGCCGATGCCTGCAGCCAGTGGTGAGGAAGTGAACTCGAAGAGGTCGTAACTACCCTCGACAGGTTGGCGCAAGGCTTCGCCGGTGTGACGATCGCCGCTGATGAAGAACACTCCGCCGATTTTGTTGGCGGCTATGAAGTCGAGCAAGCGGGAGCGCTCCGACGGGAACAAGTTCCAGGTCTCGAAGCGGTGGTAGTCGGACAGGATCTGCATGCCTGAGGCGACCACCTTGAAGTCGGCCCGGGACTGACTCAAGCCACGTTCCAACCAGCGCCACTGGCCAGGACTGAGGATCACTTTCTGCGGACCTGCCGGGGAATGGTTTGGGCTGCGTTCGTAACGCGTATCCAACATGAAGAACTCAACCCGACCGAGGGTGAAGTTGAAGTAGATGCCGTCATCAGCATCAAGTCCAGACATCGGATTTGGCCAGTAGCGCTGGAACATACGCTTTGATTCGTCACGGTGGACGTAAGTCGAGTCGGAATCGTTAGGGCCATAGTCATGATCGTCCCAGATAGCGAAATGCACCGTGTGTGCAAGTAGCGCCTGCAGGTTCGGTTTTGCGCGCGCGATTGACCAGCGCTTGCTCATCATCCGTGGGTCCTCCCACTCGCGTTCGGCAAGCGTGAAGTAGGTGTTATCCCCCAACCACAAGAACACGTCGGGGCGCTGGGCGTCGATCGACTTGAAGATTGGCTGGCTGGAATCGGTACCCCATTCACCGGCACAACTGCCGAAAGCGACGCGCAAATCATATGCAGTACCGTCAGTCGGCGGAGTACGGAAGCTCTGATCATGAAACCCCTGCAAGACCCGACCGGATTCATCCAGCATCCGATATTCGTACCGAGTATCAGCCTTCAGTCCGCCGATAGTGACGACCCCAGGCTTCTCGATTCCCCCCAAGTGCAAGTCCTCCATCGCTGCCACTGACTGTGGATCCCGCCATGAACCACCGTCAGCACGAACCTGAAGCTTGCAGCTGAGCGGCTGCTTGGACTCCATCCAGATCCTGATACTTGTCGGGGTGACGTCGGCAAGCATCGGCCCTGAGTGAATCGCATCGCTCAGAGGATGGCCAGCGCAGCTGCCGAACAGCAAGGCAAGACAGAGCGGTAAGACTTTGGACGGGAGGGTGCGGCCAACGCGCATACCCCTTTTTAACCACGCCTAGTCGTGTTTGTCGTGGTGGTACACTGCCCTAATGCTGGAGATGCTGCTTGCACTGGTCGGAATATGCGTAGGGATCATTATTGGTTTCGTATTGGCTAATGCGCGCAACAAGGCCTTCTCCGCCGAAGAGAAGTTGCAGGCTCAGGAGCGCGAGACCGTGGTTCAAGCCGCCCTGCAGGCATCCCAACTGGAGGTCGCCGCTGCCACCTCCCGCGCTGATGCCCTGGTTGCCGCACATGAAGCCGAGAAGCGCACCGCCGAGGAATTACGTCGTGAACTG
>CAZJGH010000244.1:0-3412 GCA_964545405.1 uncultured Planctomycetales bacterium | reverse complement strand
AACCCATACGCCTCGGCCGGTTCGCGGACCGCGTCTGCTCCGGTAGAAGAAGAAGCTGCCAAGAAATCCTAGCGTTTTGCTACGGCTTGGCAGTTCGCTGCCAGATGCCAACTGACCGCCAAGATGCCGGCAACAAAGCCGAATCCCTAATCGCCTGTGGCTTGGAGGATTTGGGCTGGGTGGTATTGGCCCGCAATCTGCGTACGCCGTTCGCCGAAATCGATTTACTGTGTCACGACCCTGACAAGGTCTTGGTGTTGGTCGAGGTCAAAGCGCGCTCAAGTTCAAGTTGGGTCCAGGGAGAAGACTGTCTTGGCCCCCGACAACGGGCGCGTTTAGGTCGAGCTGCCGAGTGGCTGATGCAGCGTTCTCCCCCCGATCAACTGGTCAGGGTTGATCTAGCGCTAGTCGAGCTGCAAGGGCAAGACCCTGTCGCCTGGAGAATGCTCGAGGAGATTGAAATCAAGTAGGCTGTCAACCACCCGATCACATCCGAGATCAGGGCTAGGTTCGAAATCGCGCCTCGCCATAAGCTCTCTGGCCAGTGCAACCAGGCTACCCGGCTCCATTTGATCCCACTGCGCCAACGGCGGCCAATCGTGAAGTTCTGCCACTGCGACTAAGTCACGAAATATCTGTCGATAAGGCGCGTAATAAGGGTCTCGGGGGTTCTGGCCTCTTTCGATGATTTCGGCCAAAGCCCACCCTGGCTGCCAACCAGATGCCAAAGCCCTGAGCTGTGCGCGGTATTCGAGCCACAGGATCGGATTGCCGAAATCGAGTTCTGAGTTGAGGAAGCTCGCGCCGACGCTTACCACCGGCAACCCATCATCGAGCCAATCGAGGATTTCCCCTAGGTGTCCGGCCTCATGCATGCTCAAATGCAGGAGCTCCAGATCGCGCACGCTGCTCCCTGAGGATCGAAGAGCCTCGATCCTAAGTCGAGTGGGTAACTGATTGGATTCATATCGCCCCAAGTCGATTTGGTGGGAATCGCTCCCAGGGTCTGCCGGCGGAGAATCCTCAGACAACAAAGGCTTGAGCATCTGTTCCAGCCGCCGGGCGCCCCGCTCGAGGCTGTCCAGGCGTAAATAGAATCCCCTGAATACGGTGCCTCCTTGGGCAGTTCGTGCCTGGGGGCTCATGACGTCCCTGGCTGCGATCATCTCAATCGGTCTCTCGTGTCGTGGCCAGACGATCCGCATGACAACTACATCCCGGAACATATGCAGTTCCTTGTCACGGCCTATTGCAGAACCAGCCAAGAGGTATCGACCTGCATTTGCCCAAGCAAGGCTCACGCCGCCTTGGTCTGTTTCAGGACGCACCATCCGCGCGACTCCAGCCAGGCTATAGCTGTCGACCTGAGCCCAACCAGATGGCGCTCCGGTCAACTCACACCAACCATCCAACAACTCCAGGATTTCCTTCAGGGATTGTTCCCTGCAGATATGCCACTCCCCCAACAGACGCTGGAAGGCGACATCAATCCGTTTGCCGACATCAGGCTGGGATTGTTCAATGCGCCTCAAGCTGAGTTCACTGGACGCGCGTTTGGCTTCGTTGTTGTGTCGATTCGAGGAAGCGATGCTCAAATACTCGATAAGCGAGCGCTCGAAGTGCGCGTCGAAGGCATCACCTTCAAGCAGCCGTAAGGCTCGCTTGCTCTCGCCATCATGAGCAAATTGCCGAGCCCGGACGATGCGCAGGAAGGAATCACTTGCTGGTGATGGAGGTACTTGCTCTAACCAACGTTTGGAGTCGCGCCAGCGACCTAGCAGTTGTGCTGTGGCAGCCAAGCCGATTCCTCCCCAGCTGTGTTGAGGATGCCTACGGTGCAAGCTCCTGAGAGCCTGGAAGCGACCCACCGGGTCTTCGAGAAGTCGAGCCTGCAGGTAGATAAGGTCTGGTGACTCAGGATTCTCTTCAAGCCAGCCCTGGAGTTCCATCACGACCTCATTCCGTTCGCCGCGATTGAGGCGTAGGTCTTGTCGTGAGCGTTCCAGGGCGACGCTGGAGGTAAGCTCCCAGCGATTGTCCTCAAGAAGTCTGAGGGCCTCATCTTCCTGGCCGAGCCACAGGAAATCCTGTAGTTCGTGGCGGACCGATGATGTATCTGGAGGCTCCTTGACCGGTGCAGCAGCACATGAGACCGCAAACAACAATATCCAGATGACAAGAAGTCGCTGCACTATCGATTCCTTATCAAGAAGGCTCGGCGCAGGTCGTCACCAAGCTGTTTCCGCTCTTCGAATTCAAGCCGCCATCCTTCCTGTGGATGGGCGACACCGGTTCCACTGACAGCACCAAGACCGCCCCCAAGCAAAAGCGGCGCTTCATAGCGGACTATGGCATCCGCTAACCCGGCTGCCAGCAAGTACCCATGCAAACGCGCACCTCCTTCAACCAGGAGCCGCTGGATGTTGAAGTCAGAACGTAGCTGGGTCAACGCTGGATGCAAGTCGAGCAAATTGTCGGCATCACGGGTGGTCTCAATCAGGCGGTCATTGTCGGCAGCCCAGGACGGCAGGCCAGTTCCTTGTTCCTCGATCCAATACCTTGGAGTCGTATCAGCAAGAAGCGCCGCGCCTTCCTTTACGGTCTTGGCTGCATCGACCAAAACACGCGCAACTGAGGAATCGAAATCGCCGCAATCATCGCGAGCCGTGAGGCGTGGGTCATCTGCTTGAACCGTAGATTTGGCGGCCATGACTCCATGTCCTGCGCAGCGGAGGAGATGAACTTCGGCTCGAGAATCCGCGGACGTGATCCATTTGCTCTCACCGCCATGTGCAGCGGTCCGCCCGTCCATGGAAGCCGCCCACTTGAGGATGACCCAAGGTCTGGAAGGTTCGGCAAGGCTTGCCAAGAATGCTGGATTCTGTCGTTCGAAACGCTCCTGCCAGCCAGCTTCGATCACCTCGACGCCCTCGGAACGGAGATGTTCCAGGCCGTTGCCGGCATGGCGCGGATCGGGATCGACTGCACCTACCACCACACGCTTCACTCCGGATTGTAGGAGTAACTCGACGCACGGCTGGCGTTTCTTGGTCGCACCGCTTGCTGAACATGGCTCGAGGGTGACGACCATCTCGTCAACCCGATCGCCAACAGTGCCTTGATCGCCGACAGCCTTGGCATCACGCAAAGCCGCTTCTTCGGCATGTGCGAGCCCGAAGCGCTGATGAAAGCCGAAGCCGACTACATGCCCAGCTTGCAAGGCTAGAGCACCTACCCGAGGGTTAGGCGCGGTCCACAACCACTCGGCCTTCTCGGCCTCGGCGAAGGCGCGTTCAAGCAGAGCGGCGTCGCGTTGATTCAAACCGGGAACTCCTGACGGTCGTAGCTGGTCACGGCATCAAGTTCTTCGCCGAGATCCGCAAGAAGCTCACGCCCGTTGTGGACCAGAAGC
>CAZJGH010000243.1:0-3430 GCA_964545405.1 uncultured Planctomycetales bacterium | reverse complement strand
ATGCGCGCGATCCTTGCTAAGCGTTTCCGCTTCCTGGAGGAAATGGGCTACATTCGTGGTGAGCGTGCGATTCTCGCCCGCGGCCGCACTTGCCTTCACCTGTTCGGCTATGAAATCCAGTTGACCGAGCTGCTCTATGAAGGTGTGTTCGAAGACATCGAACCACCGGCATTGTGCGCGTTGCTGGCTGCCGTGATCCACGAGGGTCGTCGGCGCGATGAATACTGGGCCAATGCCTTGCGGCCGATGCGCGGTACCTTGCGTCACGCCAAGCGCGTGATTGATTTCGCAATCCAGCGCGAAGTCGACGCCGGCTTGTCGTCATCACTCAAGCAGATCGATGAAGCGATGAGCCCTGCAATCTTCGAATACGCCCATGGGCGCCCATTCGAGGAGCTCGCACGCTTCACCAACGCGGCACCAGGCGACTTCGTTCGTGTCGCACGCATGACGGTGCAATACCTGCGACACCTGCAGAAGATCGTCGGCGACTCTCATCCTGATCTCGCCGAGACTACTGCCACGGCGATCGAATGCCTTTACCGCGGGCCGATCGATGTACGCGCCGAACTGGGGCTCGAGGATGGTTCCGGCGAATCCGCTGAGAACGAAAAAAGTGCTGCAGATTACGAGGAAACTGCAGCACCAGAACGACGCGATGGGAAGCGTCTACGTGACCAGGAAGAACAGGACTAGTCTTCTAGTTCCTTCGCTAGCTTATCGAGTTCAGCGTTAGCGTCTTCAGTAGTGCTCATCGCAGCCTCAGCGGCTGCGTCAGCATCCTCTTGTGAGATCACTGCAGGAGTGGCGTCATCGCCGGCGGCATCTTCCTTGGAGTCGCCGGAGCAAGCTACCATCAGGCCTGATGCGAGGATTAGGATTAAGAACTGTTTCATTGTTTATCGGAATGGAACTATGAGTTGGTTTCGCCAGAGCCTTCGCCCTCACCTTCACCGGAGCCGCCTTGGTTGCGGCGCTGGTTCTGCTTCTTCTTCTTGTTGGTGCCAGCGCGGTTGACCTTGCCGTCCTTACCACGCTTGCGCTCGTTCTCGAGAACCTCAAGAGCTTCGTTGACTGCCTTCTCGCCGTACTTCTCGTGCAGCTTGGCCATCTCCTTCTTGTGCTTCTCCTCGACCTTAGGCTGAAGGTCCTTGACCTTCTTCTTCATTGCCTCGTCGTTCTTCTTGGCAGCGACATCGCGACCTTTCTTAAGGCGTGCCTGCTGGTTGGTGTAGCGGTTCATCTCTTGCGCTACGGCCTTCAGGACATCACGGTTCTTGGTGCCGATCTTGCCAGCTTTACTGCTTGGCTTCTTCTTGCCTTTTTGACCACCGGCTTCAGCCTCAGTAGTCTTGGTGACGGTACCTGGTTCGGCTTCTTGCCGTTCGGTGACCTCACCTTTGCCGCCCTTCTCTTCCTGAGCAGTCGCGTAGTTCGGGGTACCCGCGAAGACGATGACGCCAGCGAGCAACAGGGAAATCTTGGAGCTAATTTTCATGCTTTCTATTAATGAGGGGCCGACGATGCCGACGTAAGTGCTTGCTTAGCATACGCAGCTGCCGTTAGTTATTTGGAATATTATCGAGGTTGTTATTAATTTTTGCGACAATTTCTCGCGAAAAACCGCTGCCGCGGGCTCTTTACGGAAGCCTCACGACTTAGGGAAACGATCATTCGCCGGAAATAAGCACTGCTCGAACCGGAGATGCGTCCGCATTCTCAAGCTTCAATGGAAACGCACACAGGGTGTATTCGCCGGGAGCCACGTGGTCGAGCACTAGGCCTTCAAGGATTTCCATATCGTTCCGCGCTATCGCGTGATGGCTCGGCAGCTGCTTGTCGTCTTGCAGGTCGATCGATGGGGTATCTATGCCGACCAATACCACCCCCTGCGTTCCCAAGTGATCGACCAGCTCTGCGCTCAGGGAATTGAAGTCGGAATTCCAATCCTCGGCATCGGGAAAGCTGCCAGTGTGGAACAAGACACGTGCAGCGGTTATCGGCACGACCAGGTCACTGACCATCACCCTAGCCCCTCTAGCTATCCGAACTTCGATCACCTGACAAGGTCCGTAGAACCTCTCGAGCTTACGCGCAGCTATACCTTCGGCATTGGCCTCGAAATGATTCGGGGCATCGACATGGGAACCTAGATGCACCGACGTCTTGATGTCACTCAAGGTCATGTGATCGCCATCGTTGGTATCCAGACTCACGTGGCGCTCAAAGGAAACGTCGCCTGGCCAAACGTCGATCCGTTCACTCACTAGTGGCGAGATATCGATGAGCTTCATTCTGGTGCTCTGGCGATGACCTTGAATTCGACCGCGATCGGAGTCGGTAGTGCTCGGATGGCGATTGTGGTGCGTGCTGCCTGCACACTGGTGAAGTGACGTGCATACACGCTGTTGTAGCCAGCGAAATCCCTATCCATGTCGACCAGGAACGCGGTCACATCGATGACGTCGTCGATAGTCGCCCCGCATGCCTCCAACACGGCCTTGACATTGGCTATGACGGCTTCAGTCTGCGCCACGATGTCATAATCGCAAGGGGCTCCATTACCGTCGCGGATCGGCCCCCCAGGAATCTCATCGCTGCCCGCCTGACGTGGCCCCACCCCTGACAGGAACAGCAAGTCACCATGTTTGCGAGCATGCGGGTAAGCACCGACTGGGTCGGGCGCGTTTGAGGTGCGGATTGGATCACTCATGGTTAATGCAGTCAATCGGTATCTGGGCTGTCGGAACCGACGAGGACGTTGCGGTCGCCACGGAAGAAGCCGGTGTCATCTTCATCGTATTCCAGTCCACCGCCAGCGCCAGGGCTAGGCTGCAGCCCAACCAGTGCAGCTCCTGTGCCGTACACTGGCTGGTAATCGAACACTGTGCCGCGGTAGTCATTGTTCTGCCCCATAGCCGCAGCCAACCACCAGATCGCCTTCAACTTGGAGTCGCCGTTAGCTTGACGGGAAAACTCGCGCGACAACTGTGAGACATCCTCGAGACGACCTGCGGCCAGCAGTTCAAGGATCTTCCTGTTCCACTCGTCATCCTTCAACGAATGAATCCGGTCGTCGGCGGGATCGATGTTCTCGGTGAACATCCTGTTTGAGAGGGCGCTCACCCCTACGACTATCGCCTTGCGTCCAGTGCGCCGTACGGCATCCAGGGCAGCCTTGCCTAGGACCAAGGTCTCTTGACGATCGGAGTAGACGTTGCAGGAGACGATGCAGGCAGGAATGCGGTTGTCGGGGTTCAGGAGCTGAAGTGCAGGGATGCTGCCGACGTCAATGGGGAAACCGTGATAGGCGACGGTACGTGCGTGCAGGCCACGTTGCTCGGCACACTGGCGATACATCTCGGCGAATTCCGGGTCCATCCTGAGCTTGTAATGCAAGGTGCCGAGATCATGGAAGTCCTCGTCAACT
>CAZJGH010000242.1:0-3471 GCA_964545405.1 uncultured Planctomycetales bacterium | reverse complement strand
AAAGGCGGTGTGACCGAGGTGGAAATCGAGATGGAGCAAGCGGTGAGCTTACGGATCCAAGTTCATGGCGTCGATGAGGAAAGGATGTACGCGGTTATGGAACACCGCGGGCAAGTCATCTTCCACGGGAATCCATGGTTCCTGGAGAACATCACCTGGCTGCCGGAAGGGCAGCTGCACATCGAGATCCACGACCGCAGTGGGGTCGTGGCATCGTTGGATGAACTACTGCTGGTCAGCCCGGATACCGTCAGCCTAGAACTGCGCGTCGCTGAGTGACCGCGGCTGGGTCCAGGCGGTTTCCTTGGCGCCCTCGGCATACGGGTTCGGGTGATCCACCGAGGAGGTGACCACGGCCCGGACATAGAGCTCATCACCTTGGTATTCATAGACGGCAGGGTTGTCGGTGGTCTCCAACAACACCTCGCCGATCGGCCCCAAGGTGCCATCATCCTGCCGCGTGCCGATGAAACGAGTGGTGTAGGTCACTTCCGGCGCGGCCTCGATAGCTACTCGATACTCGTCGCTGCCACGCTGTACATCACTCAGGGTCACGCCACTTGAAGCGTAGAAGTCGCCACGCTGCATCGCTTCTATGATCGCGTTGCTGTTGAGCTCGTCGGCTTGCACCATGATCCAGCCACGCCCAGTCTGGGCAGTGAGAGCGCCGTGATAGTGATGGGCATCATCGGTTGCGACGCCGAACAGCAGTGGCAGTTTCAACTCGGTGAGGCGTTTGACCTGAGCGCGGTCCCACATCTCTTCGGTCGATGGATGCTCGGCGTCGCCCTGGTTACGCACGCCGCGGTGGCCGTTGTAGATCTCGAAGAAACGGTCATCGCGCATCGCTGCGACATCCTCCCAAGTCAGGCCCCAGCCGAAGTTCGGGTGATTCAGGTGGGCGATCACGGGGCGGTCGTGCTCGACCCCATGGGCTACGATGGCGGCGAGAGTATCGTTGAGCAGTTCGACGACCGACCCACGTTTCAGGGATGGAATCGCAGCGGCGATATTCAGTGCATTGATATGCACGGGGTGACCGTCGTAGCTGGAGGTGACTTCCTCACCGGGCACCAGCAAGAACGAGCCGGCTTGCTCGAAGCGACTCTTCAGTTCCGACAAGGTGCGCAGGCGCATCTCGCGCTGGCCGTCGACCTCGCGCACTTCGATCGATTCAGCGCCGAAGCGATGGATGAGTTCATCAAGCTCAGTATCACCGAGCCTGCCCTTGCCGTCCGCGGTGATGGGGAACCAACGCTCCGAGTCCTGAAAGATATTGTGGTCGGAAAGCACCAGGAACTGATAACCATTGCGCTTGTACCAATCGACCGACCACTCAGGCGCGCCGTCGCCGTCGCTCCACAAGGTGTGGGTGTGGGTGTTGCCCTTGAACCAAGGCTGAGAGACGGCGGGTTTCTGACTGGTGCCACATGCGAACAAGGTCAGGGTGGCGATGAAAACGAGCAGGGCGTTCTTCATGTTCTAGCGATCCTCAAGTCCTTCGATTGGGCCGGTGCGCTTGATCGCGCTGCCGAAGTAAATGGCGTTGGCGAACAGCTTGTTGGTGCCATACCAGACCCCACGGAAGTTCGGGTTGTCGATCAGGCAGATCACGCTGCCGGAACCAAGACGTTCGGCACGCACGGCAGGTGACAGGCTGATCTTCTCGACACTGCGGTCGGAAGCGTAACCACTCATCAACGGCTGCTTGGTGTAACGCAGTGGCGCGGCGAATGGGTCGAGGCCCATCGGCAGCACCGAGTTGGAGTTGCGGAACACCGCCAGATGGTCGCGAGTGAAACCGAAGCACATCGGGTGGCTGAGGTCGAGGCGGGTCTCGAAGATGGTGCCGGAGATGCGGTCGACGGCGTTCAGCTCCTCATAATCGGCATATGAAGGTGGGGTTGGGGTTGCATCCTCTGCACCCTCCTCGCCCTCCTTGTTCTCGTCAGGGTCCTCGTCATCCTTCTTGTCGCCGTCTTTCTCTTCCTTCACAGGCGCAGTCGACAGCAAGTTCTTGGCTGCCCACACTGCCGAACTCTTGGTCGCTACCAGGACTCCGCCTGCGCGTACCCACTTTCGTACGGTCTCGGTCTGCTCGTCATTGAATCCGCCAGTGGCGCCGTTGACCAGGATCAAATGGGTGTAGCGCGTGAGGTCGAGGCGGCTGAGCGAATCCTTCTCAGCCATGGTCACGGCAATCCCGAAACGTTCGTCGAGCAGATGCCAGACCTCACCAGCCTCATAAGAAGAGACTCGTGAACCGACCAGCATCAAAGGAGTAGGCGTTTCAAGGGCCTTGAAGCTACCGCTACCGAGATCGACGCCGTCCGGGGTAAGGCCACTGGTGGCTGTATGGATGTCGATGCCTAAGGCAGCAGTCTGCTCGAGCAGTTGTTGCAGCTCGTCAGGGGTGACCTCCTGGATGCCGGGTGCGATCACGATTGAACCCAAGGCGAAAGCGCGTTGGCCCGCGGAAGTCATGCAGCTGAACGGCTTGGTGGAAACCCGTGCTCGAACTCCACCTTCGAGTAATGCTTGCAGTGCGCGTGGTGCAGCGTAATCGTGCCACTCGAAGATCCAAGCCACGGCCGGAGCCTCAGCGGCGAAATCACCTGCTGCAGCGCCATCGTCTTGCCAGCGTTCACCTAGTTGAGCGGCATCGAAGTCGTCGGCGGTCAAGGCGGTGACAGGTAAGTCGAAAGCGAGAGGCAGAGTCCAGCTCGAGACATCGTAGAAAGTGTTGTCGTCCCACGAGGTGCGTTGTTCGAACAACGCGCGGATCAGGCGGAACTGCGGTTGAGCGAGGGGAATCAGCAGACCTGCATCGCCATTCGCCGGGTGGAATACCTCGATCTGATGTTGATCGAGGATGCTGGCGAACTCGCGTTGACGGGTGGCATCACCGGCCCAATCGATTCTGTAGGCGCGCACTTCGTGGCTTGCCGCCTCGGTCTTGGCGCTACGGAAGAACTCACGTTGGTAGGTGCCGAGTTCACCCTTCATCTCGCCGACTGCGCGTAAGGTAGAGAGCGAAGCGGTGAACTGATTGCGGATGGCGAACGGGAAGGAGATGCCGCCGAAACTGTTTTCCTGCAGGTGGCCGCGCGCGCTGGCTTGTTCGAAGAGGATGCCGATCGAGCCGTTCAAGTCGGGGTAAGTCGAGCCCTTGCCGTAGTAGAAGTCGTCGAAGCTCTCCTCGGTGTAGTAGAGGCTGCCGATCTCGTCGAGCGCGGCGGTGTGATAGGTGGCGATCTGGCGAGTCAGGTCGAGGTTGCCGGCCGGGGTCAGTGGATTCTGGCGCGTAGGGATACCCGGTTGGAAGAAGAAGGTCGAATCCGAGCCCATCTCGTGGAAGTCGGTCAGCACCTGCGGCATCCATTGGTGGAACTTGGCCAGGCGTGCGCGAGATTCAGGGTGACTAAGCAGCAGCCAATCGCGATTGAGGTCGAACCAATAGTGGTTGGTGCG
>CAZJGH010000241.1:0-3475 GCA_964545405.1 uncultured Planctomycetales bacterium | reverse complement strand
CCTCACGATGCAACTTGCCGAGCAGGTCGCCCAACTTGTCGCGGTCACCAGTCGACTTCGGCTCGATTGACATCGAGATCACAGCCTCTGGGAAGGTCATCGACTCGAGCACGATAGGCTGCTTATCGTCGCAGACCGTGTCACCGGTGATGGTGTTCTTGAGGCCAACGACTGCACAGATCTCGCCGGCGTGTACTTCATCGACAGCCTTACGCTCAGCAGCATGCATGAACATCAAGCGACCGACACGCTCCTTCTTACGGGTGCGTGGGTTCAGGACCGCATCACCGCGCTTGAGGATACCGGAGTAGACCCGCACGAAGGTGAGGTCGCCGTTAGGGTCGGCGATAGTCTTGAATGCGAGGCCAGAGAAAGGCAGGTCAGAGTTCGCGTGGCGAACCAGCTCGGCCTCTTCGTCCTTCGGGTCGGTGCCGACGATCTTGCCCTTGTCGATCGGACTAGGCATGTAATCGACGACCGCATCCATCAGCGGGTGAACACCCTTGTCATGCAGTGCTGAACCGCAGAACACCGGTACAGCGTGGCCTGCCAAGGTGGCGCGACGGGTCACATCCTTCAGCTCAGCGACGGTGAACTCATCGCCCTCGAGGAAGCGCTCGACCATGTCGTCATCGACCTCGACGATGTTCTCGATCATCTCGCTGCGACGCTGCTCACAGAGCTCGACCATGTCTTCTGGGATGTCCATCGGCTCGATGCCAGGGCCATCGCCCTGAGCGAAGCGCCAAGCCTTCATCTCCACAAGGTCGACCAGACCGTAGAAGTCCTTCTCGGTACCGAGTGGCAGCTGCATCCGCACGGCATTACATCCAAGACGATGCAGGATCGATTCGTAGGCACGATCGAAATCGGCGCCGACGCGGTCCAGCTTGTTGATGAAGCAGATTCGTGGCACGCCGTAACGGTCAGCTTGGCGCCAAACGGTCTCGGACTGAGCCTCAACACCGGCAACGCCATCAAACACTGCAACTGCACCATCAAGTACGCGCAAGGAGCGCTCTACTTCGACCGTGAAGTCGACGTGGCCAGGAGTATCGATGATGTTGATGCGGTTACCGTTCCACTCACACTGCGTTGCAGCGGAGGTGATGGTGATGCCGCGGTTCTTCTCATCCTCCATGTAGTCCATGGTGGCTGCACCATCATGGACCTCACCGATCTTGTGGGTGATACCAGTGATGTAAAGGATCCGTTCGGTTACGGTAGTCTTACCGGCATCAATGTGGGCCATGATGCCGATGTTGCGGATGTTCAAGAGGCGTTCCTGCTCGGATTTACTGAGGTCAGGCGCTTGGATGGTCTCGGTGGACATGGTTCTGCGAGTATGTACGGGTAACCCGGTTGGGTCGTTCAATTCCCTTCACTAACGCAAATTTTGAGTTCGCCTGCGTCGAGGGAAGCCGCTAATTTTAACGCAAAATCTCCAGATGACCAGCCCTCGACCCCAACGTCTACGTATTCCTGCCTCCACCTCCAATGTGGGGCCTGGATTCGACGCTTTCAGCATCGCTCTCGACCTGGATCTCGAGGTTCGCTGGACCCCCGCCAAGAAGTCTAGCCTGGAGCGCTCCGGAGCTATCGCTGAGTCAGAGCTGCGCATGGGCCAGGACCCGATCGTGCGAGGCATGCGTCGTGCGGCCACCCTAGCAGCCGCAGAGCTGCCCAGTGGCTGCCTTAGCGTTTCAGCCCCCTTCCCCCCAGGACGGGGCTTAGGCGCTAGTGGTGCCGGCCTCGTGGCTGGCTTGATGCTCGGGAATCGCCTCACCGGGGGCCACCTCGACGACAAGGTTCTGCTTGAAGAGGCGATTCAGCTGGAAGGTAATCCTGAGAACGCTGTCGGAGCGAAATTAGGGGGAGCCCACTGGAGCATCGCCAACGGCAAGGACAGCTGGCTCCACTTGCCAGTGCACCTGCACCGCAACCTGCGCTTTTTGGTCGTGATCCCTCCCTACCCGATGCCGACCAAGCGCTCGCGCGAAGCCCTGCCAACCTCGGTCTCCTTCCAGCGAGCCATGCGCCAAGCTCATCGACCACCGATCCTGCTGGAAGGCTTGAGAAGCCTCAATGCTGATTTCATCCGCCTTGGGGTCGAGGACGACCTACACGTCGCACCGCGCTTGAAGTTGCTGACTGGAGCACGGGCAATCCTGGATTTCGCATACGAAGCCGGCGCACTCGGTGCCACTCTCTCTGGAGCTGGCTCGGCGTTGCTGGTCATCTCACGAACAGGAGCAGTACGTGACCTGGAAACTCGACTGCGTAGCAGGGTGCAGCGCCTGTGGGGTGATGACGGCATGGTGTTGGCCGCCCGCGCCACCCACCGTGGCGCTCAGTTCATGCGCCCTTAACCGTCGTAGTCTTCTAACCAACTCGGTGGCAAGCTTGCCGCCAGTTCGCTTGCAGTAGTGGTCCTACAGGCCACCTCAGCAACTCGCTCACAGGTGTCAGCGTTCATGCTGGCCAGCATGCCATGGGCTTGGCGCATGATCGAGGCACGAACCGCGAACCTACGCACGCGTATGCCAACCAAGAGCTGAGCCAAGCCGTTTTGGACCAGGCTTTCGCCGTAGACACCGACCTCACAGTCCAAGCTCTCTGAAAGTTGCACCAATTTACGTACAGCTCGCAGCAGTACCGGATGTGGCTGCCGCACTCTGGAGACCACTCGATTCTCGAAGCTGCGGCGATCGCTCATCATCAGGCTCTCTGCCAAGGTATCGAGGCCGATCATGGCGAAATCTGAGCACTGCAGGAGATCGCGGCCAAGTAGTGCAGCCGCCGGAGTCTCGAACACCACACCGATCAATGGGGCGAAACCTACATCAACGCCCTCAAGGCGCAGCTCTTCGCGCACGCTGGTAGCTGCACTGCGCACGGCGGTGAGCTCATCGCGGTCAACCACGTACGGCACCAGAATCCTCGCAGCCTTGCCCTCTGAAGCCCGCAAGATGGCGCGCAGCTGGAGGGTCAATAGCTCAGGGCGCTCCAACAGCAGACGTACTCCACGCAGTCCGAGTGCAGGGTTAGGCTCGTCAGCTGGGAACAGGTACTCCAGTTCCGACGACGAGATCATGTCAGGCAGACGGAAAGTGACCTGCTCAGCCACCTTGACCACGCGCTTATACAGCTTCACCAGTGACTCCTCGCGCGGACGCCCACGACGCTGCATCACCGGCAGCTCGGTGCGGTATAGGCCAAGAGTGGTGACGCCCATGCTGCAGACCTGCTTCGCCTCGCTGGGCGCTGCGACTGCAGCCTCGAGGGAAATCGGAGTGCCGTCCTCGAGCTGAGCGGCCGACAGTTCCTGAACTCCTTCATCCAGGACTCGGCCTTCAGCAAGTCGCACGGATTCAGTGCTTGGTGAGATGTGCAGTTGGCCATTGTCGCCATCGATCAGGGCGCGGTTACCCGAGGTGATCAAGCCATCGAGATCGCCGACGCCGATGACAGCAGG
>CAZJGH010000240.1:0-3537 GCA_964545405.1 uncultured Planctomycetales bacterium | reverse complement strand
CATTCGGGTTGGAGGCAGCAAGCTGGCGGGCTACCTCGGCAGTCTCCACGCAGAACACTGGGCCCAAGCGCACGCATAGTGCATCGCAAGCATCAGAGTTGCCGCTGAGCATCGAGCGCAGAGGCTTGGCTCCTTCGATATCCGCTTTCCTGTCACCCGGATTGCCGGTGCTGAAGAAGAAATCGAATACACCATCAGGCAGTTCGTCGGCGGCAGCAGAATCCTTCAGCCAGAACGCATGCTGCAGGCGACCGAGTAGGTTCTCAAGCAGTCGGTCCCACGGTTGTTCGATCTGGATGTCGTCGAGAAGCCAACCACCTACACCATCTCGATGTTCCTCGATGAAGGTGCGCAGATGTTCAGGTACGCCAGGCATCTCGTCATCAACGGTCTTGAACGCCTCGACGCGCGCTTGCGCTGAGGCACGGCGTTGACGTGCTTCATGCGCGGTAGCTGCGAATCCCTTCCGCTCGTCGCGCAGACGCTCGACTTCCTCGTTCGCGCCCTTTGCCGCAGTTTCAGCAGCATTGACGGTGTCCTGCAATCCTTGCAAGGTCGACTGCAACTCCTGGCAATCGGCTCCGACACTCATGACCTCGGTACCGAGCTCTTCACGCCGGCGCTCGAGGGCCTTCAAGCCGCCTTCCGCTTCACTGCGGCGCTTGGCGGCGTTGGCGACCTTGTTGTTCCACTGGGTGCGTTCCTGAAGGGCGTTCAGGACCAAGCGGCGCAACTCATCCATCCTGGTGCGCAACGCGGCCTTGGCTTGTCTCGCCACCTGGAAAGCAGCTTCGGCCTCATTAAGGACCAGACGGGTCTGTTCCAAGGATTCAATGCGCTCGGAATGTTCAGCCTGCAGGTCGCGATCGGCCTGGGCACCGGTCACCTGCTCGTTGTCCAGCAATTGCAGTCGCGAACGATCGCGCTCGATACGCGATTCACCTTCGGAAGCACGAGTCTCAAGACCATGCACACGTTCTTCGAGGCCAGCGGCGCGCTCCTTGACCTCACCCGCTTCGGCGCGTAATCCATCATGACGCTCGCGCAGGACCTGCTCTTCTCGCTCGAGTTCTGCCAACTTCTCGGCCACACTGTCGCGCTCGGTGCGCAACTCGGTGATCACCGACTCAAGATCATTCTCGGAGGAACGTAGCTCCTTCTCACGGCTACTGAAGGAAGCCGAATCGGCAAACGCAAGACGAACGCGCAAATCGCGATAGCGATCGCGCATCTCGACGAAGCGACGAGCCTTGCCCGCCTGCAACTTCAACGACCGGACCGAGCGCGAGACCTCTTCGAGGACGTCATCGACTCGTGACAAGTCGAGGTCGACTCGCTTGAGTTTCAAGACAGTCTCATGCTTTCGTGCCTTGTAACGAGAGATACCTGCAGCTTCCTCGAAGACGCTGCGGCGTTCCTCCGGGTTAGCTGCCAGCACTGCATCGATCTTGCCCTGTGCAAGAACCATATAACCCTGCACGCCGAGGCCCGTGTCCATGAGCACTTCGCGCACATCCTTGCGTCGCACCTTGCGACCATGCAGCAGGTATTCGGCATCACCGTTGGCGAACAAGCGACGCCCTACTGAAATCTCGCCACCAGCTTCGACGATCTTGCCTTCGGGGTCGCCAAGCACGACCTCGATCATGGCGTATGGACCACCCTTCCGACCTTCGGCACCCTTGAAGATGACGTCGTCCATCGCATCGGCCCGGAGAGCCTTGGAGGAACGCTCACCCATCACCCACAGGAGGGCATCCACGACATTGGACTTGCCGCAACCGTTGGGGCCGACAATGCCGGTAAGACCGCGTTCTACAGGAATCACGGTGCGGTCGGCGAAGGACTTGAAGCCCTCGAGTTCAATTCGTTTTAGGTACATGCGGGATCAGGTCTCGCTGATGTTCGACTGCTGGTCGACTGGGGTACGTGGAAGCAGTTTCCCGGACCAGGAACTGCGGTACAGCTTGGCGGCTGGAATCTCCAGCCAAGGGGCAGTGTCGAGGGCCAGCGACACCATTTCAACATTAAAAGGGCCAGGAAGCCAGCCACATCGGTAGGCAGCCGGCCCGAGTACGCTGTCGCGTTCGGCCAAACGGGTGCCGACAGCCTGTGGGTGCGCAGGATTGCCGTGCTCAAGGCGTAACTCATGCGAGCTGGCGGCGCGTTCGAAGCGGTCCCGCAAGGCCAAGATAAGCTTGCGTGATCGCGCAGTGCGCAAGGCCGAATCCGGCAATAACAGCTCTAGAGCGACATCTAGCCCTGCGGGCAGCAGAACCACACGTGGACGTGAAGCGACCTTGGCGCGGCGCACCAAGGCGGCAACAGCGGCACACGCCAGGTCGAGGCTCTCTTGGACCAGAGTGAAGAACTCGTCGATGGCTAGGGCGCCAGCGGTGGCTGCCAAATGTACCAGATTAATTACCGCCCCCCGCTCGAGTCGGTTCTGGTCTTGGTCACTTGGTTCGCGGAAGCGCCGTGGCGGCTGCCATTGAGTAGTGGTGCGATCGAGAGCTACCAGCTCGGAGGCCACATCTTCCGGCGCATGCAGGAAAGCTGCCGCCGGCATCGAATGCCACAAGCCTTGCCTGGCCCAATCGAGCGCCAAGGCTGGGTCGGACGTGGACAGACGCAACGACACTCCTGGCGCCTGCAGCCACTGCGGGGCGTTGCGCGAAAGTTCACCGCTGTCCACCGAAGACGGACGGAACACCTGAACCTCGTGGCATTCCATGCGGGTGTCTGCCACCCTCTGCCAGAACTGGGCCTCACTTTCTTCAGCTGCAGGATGAAGCCATAAACGCAGGGGACGCAGCCAGTCACCTAATGACATCAAATCGAAGCGACCCGCTCGCCAGGCCTCAAGCTGTGGTGCGCTCAACACCTCTTCCAACGCGAACCTAGCAAGCAGTTCAGCACCAAGGACAGGTCGAGCATCTTGACCTGCGGCTCCAAGCGTGGGCAAGGATGTGTCGCCGCTACCGGCAGGGAGGCACTCGCCACCCAGCCATGCCCTCAATTGACGGCGTTCGATTCCCAGACTCTCAGAGTGCAACGGCTCACCGCGCAAACCCATGGTGCGACATTCATTCTCGGCCAAGGCGGCTACCAAGCGCGCGGTGACATGACGTAATCCGGTCGCGACCAAGCGGCGCTCGGCACAGCGGGCAACACTGCGAGCGACCGAGCTTTCGAAATAACGGTCGCGCATCAGCGAACGTGCCAGGCGTGCGCGATCCCAGCGCGAGGATGTAGTCTCGCAACCGCTCTGATGGTGGATTCGCAACGCGCGCACGGCGTCTTCCTCTTCCATGCGATACCACGCGTAAGCTTCTGCTGCATTCTTGCAGTCGTAACTTTCGAGGACATCGATGACGATCTGCGTCAACCCCATGGCATGGACCAATCCAAGTTGATTGGCCGCCCTAACCGTCACCGTATCTGTGAACTGTTGCGCCAGCATCGGCCGTTCACCGACGCTGCGCAGGCATGCCATGATGGACTCAGTCAATCGCAAGACGTCAAAGCTCTCTTCAG
>CAZJGH010000239.1:0-3550 GCA_964545405.1 uncultured Planctomycetales bacterium | reverse complement strand
GTCGTTTCAAGGTTCGGCAAGCGTCGCGCATCAGATGCGTCGTTCGGGAAGGAACATGCGGCGTCTGCTGGCGCGTACCACCAGGCAAGGGCTGAATAATCAGTCGGCTCCTTTTCAGCCAAGGTGATACCTGGATCGAAGATCAATCCGTTCGCGCCAGTAGGTGCGTCCAGACCGAAGAAGCGCACCGCGCTGGTGTGCCCGAAACCACCAGGTCCTTCACGCAAGGTCAGGTGCTCGAAAGCCAGTGGCGCTGCACCGTGCCAGGAGTTGACGAAGTTGAAGGGGCCATTGAAGGCCTGTGGATCGGCGACAGTCGCAGTCGAGGAGAAGGTGTAGCCGAGTAGTCGCGCTTGCCCATCAAGCTCCAGCACCGCATCGAGTGGCGAGCCAGTGCCACTGCTTCGGACCCATCCGGAGCGCAAGCGCATCGGTGGGACATCTTCGGCTTTGGCGTACTTGTTCACGCCCCAAGTCGACTTGAGCACCATCACTTCCGGCATATCGCTACTTACACTGACCTTAAGTCCACCGACGAACGGCACAGGCATGCGGCAGTAGAAGACACCAGTCGCCTCGTTGTAGCCGACCAAGTGAGTCTGGAAAGGGTTGAGTCCTGGAGACGAGCCGAGGAAATCGCCTAGCGGGACCTCGAAGACCACGTCACCTTTCAGTGCCGTCTTCTCGGTGTTGAGTTCCATCCGCAAGGTGAGACTGCGCAATACCTCTCGCATCTCTTCTTGAGAACGCTTCTGCGGGAACTCCAGTTCGAACCAGCGCAGGACTCCGTTGCCGACGATCGCCACCCTGAAGTCTCCGTAGTAGTAATCCGCTTCAGGGTTCCGCTCGGAATCATTGAACGAGCCTTTCCATGAAAGCGGCGCTTCACCGATGGTTTCCGGGTTGGTGTTGTCGCGGATTACCTGTGCAGCGAAACTCAACGACCGCCGATTGTCCTTGAGCATGTCACGGCTCAAGGATGGAACCTTAACATCAGCTGAAAAACGTCGGACGTCGATGTCGCCGGTCAGCCCTGAAGCTCCGCTAAAATCAATGCGGATTGACTTCTGGAACGGCAACGGGATGCGGCTGACGAATCCTTCTCCGACCGGCATGAAGAGCGGGCCGTCGAGGTGCTTCGGCAAGGGCCCAGCGAGTAGGGTGTCGAGGTCCCATTCAAGGCTCGGCGATTCACTGCCATCGACGAAGAAACTGATTTGACCAGTAGCCTCAGACAACCACAAGCGTGCGACTACCCCTTGACCATCGAAGCTGACCGAAGCGACGCCATTATCGTCAACAGCCCAACTGCTGGTCTCTACGCTCTCCCCGTCCTGCACCGGAGACAACATCCAGCGCGCATCGTAGGTGCGAGAGACCAAGTCCTTGAAGCTCAGGTCCCGGTCGCCGCCGAAGACTGCCTGGTTCGTCGCATCCACTGCTGGCTCTTGAGTGGGTGCATCCTGCTGGAATGCCAAAAAGGCCAGCGCGCAAAGGGAAAATCCAACCATGCCATAGTCTACCCCACTCCTGAGCCGGTTTTTGCAAACAGCAAGAGTTGGGCCATTATCCTGAGCCAAGGTTGGTGAATGGTAGAGCTTATTATTTCTTCTTGGTGACCTTACGTGTGGTCTTCTTGGCGACCTTGCGGGTGGTCTTCTTGGCCACGGTCTTCGGCTTGTTCTTGGAACCAGGCTTGCGGCCAGGCTTCGAACGACCTTCGGACAACCCGACCTTGGTAAGACGACGGCGCATCTGCAGGGAGCTGAGTCCGGTCAGCTCGATGATGCCGTTCTGCTGTTTTGCCCGCGGGCTGGTGCGACCTTGCTCCCACAACCAAACGGTATTGAGACCGACGCCGAGCAGCTTGGCCAATGCGTTTTGGGATAATTTATGCTGCTTGCGCAACTTAGTGACCTTGGAACTGCTCCATTGCTGTTGTGAAGCCGTGGCGACGCCAGACGTTGAACCAGTGGATATCCCCTTGTCGACGCTCTTGCTCAGTCTTGAGACCTGTCGCTCGAGATCAGCAACCCGCCGTTGCTCCTCGCGGAGTTGCTTAGTTAGTGAGCGGAGACCCTGTTTGACAGCCTTATCAGTCTGTCGCTGAATCTCCTTCTTCAAAAGAGTGGCGATGTTTGCCATGAATGTTGTTGAGGTAGGCGCCAAAATATAGGGCGCGGCGCAATCATAGCCGACATCCATTAATCTGTGGCAAACATTCATTCCCATGGCACAAAACAGAATAGAGAAAATAGTTCAAACGTTTGCAGAAGGCTTAGAACCGCAACAGCATGTTCGCAGTGGCGACTTCGTCACGGTCCGTCCGCGTCATGTCATGACGCACGACAACACCGCGGCCGTGATGATCAAGTATCGCTCCTTGGGTGCGAAGTCCTTCGATGATCCGCAGCAACCGATCTTCACCTTAGACCATAATGTCCAGGACAAGTCCGACGACAACCTGAAGAAATATGGGTCGATCGAGGATTTCGCTGGAGAGAACGGTGTAGTGTTCCATCCTGCAGGTCGCGGAATCGGCCATCAAGTGATGATCGAAGAAGGTTATGCATGGCCAGGCACTCTCGTGGTCGCATCCGACTCGCACTCGAACACCTATGGTGGCATCGGCGCGCTTGGCACCCCAGTGGTGCGCACTGACGCCGCCGCATTGTGGGCGACTGGGCGTACTTGGTGGCAGATTCCTCCGGTCACGCGCATCGACCTCAGTGGCAGCCTCAGGCCTGGGGTGACCGGCAAGGACTTGATCATCACTCTATGCGGACTTTACAACGAGGATCAAGTCCTCAACCACGCACTTGAATTCAGTGGCCCGGGAGTCGCCGAGTTGAGCATCGATGAACGCTTGACCATCGCCAACATGACCACCGAATGGGGTGCCCTGACCGGAGTGTTCCCATGTGATACGAGGACCATCGACTGGTATCGTCAACGTGTAGGCAAAGGCGAGCGCATTACTTCAGACAGTGTCGATGAACTAGAAGGTAATCCGCTCGAAGCCGACTCCGATGCGAACTACGCTCAAGTCATCGAGGTGAACCTTGATTCGATCAGCGCCTTCGTTTGCGGCCCCGATGGGGTCAAGAAGATGTCCGCCGTCGATGAGATGGAGAAGGAAGAACTTCAAGTGCATAAGGCATACCTATTGTCATGCACCAACGGACGGGTCGCCGACCTCGCCGCAGCCGCTGACGTGTTGGATGGCAAACGGATCGCCGATCACGTCGAGATGTATATCGCCGCAGCCTCCGACCAGGTCCAGGCCGAGAGCGAAACGCGTGGCGACTGGCAGAAACTGGTGGCCGCCGGTGCCAAGGTATTGCCTGCCGGATGCGGGCCATGCATCGGCATGGGTGCAGGGCTCTTGGAAGATGGTGAAGTCGGGATCTCCGCTACCAACCGCAATTTCAAGGGACGCATGGGCAGCCGCGAAGCTCAGGCCTATCTTGCCTCCCCCGCGGTGGTCGCCGCCTCTGCCCTCGCTGGCCATATCTGCGCGCCTAACCATACCGGTTCAGCAGCTCCCGAC
>CAZJGH010000238.1:0-3569 GCA_964545405.1 uncultured Planctomycetales bacterium | reverse complement strand
ATTCGCCGGCAGCGACCACGCCTTCACGGCACATGAATTCCGGCAGCCGCTCAAGGACCTCATCGGCCAATCGTTCGTCGTTAGCTTCCTTCGGGTTCAAGCCGATGGTGCAGCGGTGGGTGATGCCGAAATCAGCAGCCCGGGTGCGTTCGAACTCGATGATCGACAGGAAATAGTCGAAGAAGGTACCTGCGTAGGTGCGGGGCTGACCCATCCAGAACGCGGGCTCCACGACGGCGCGGACGCCAGCCAGGAACATCCGTTCGTAGTCATCGGTAGTGCGGGAAACGCAGTGAATGTGTGGGTCGAAGTACTTCATGACAATGCGGGTAATCCCCAATTCTAGGCCAACTACGCCTCTTTCGTAACTTCCTTTCCGGACTTCCCTGAGGTTTCGCCGGGCTTGGCATCCTGATCCTGCGCCTTACTCTCCGCTTCCATCTTGCTGAGGCGGTCCTCCACGGCCTTGAACACCTCCTTGGCGGGCTTGCCGGTCAACAGCGCGATGCCTTGGTCTACCGAGTCCACTCCATATATGTGGAATTGGCCCTCCTTGACCGCCTCGATGATGTTGGCGGGCAGCATCAGGTCATCGACATTGATGGCCGGGATGATGACGCCATGGCTGCCATCCAGACCCCGTTCCTCGCAGAGCTCGAAGAATCCCTGGACCTTCTGGTTCACTCCGCCGATCGCCTGGACTTCACCGCGCATGCTCAGGGAGCCAGTCACGGAAAGGCTCTGCTTCAGCGGCATTTCGGCGAGGGCCGACAGCAGGGCATAGAGCTCGGCGGTGGACGCGGAATCACCATCGATCGGGCCATAGTTCTGATCGAAGACCAGACTCATGCGGGCAGCCAGTCCACGCTTCGCTCCGAACTTCCAGCGCATGTAGTTCTCCAGCATCAACATGCCCTTGTTGTGGATACTGCCGGCCAGGTCAACCTCGCGATCGATGTTGGTGTAGCTTTCATCTCCAGCAGCGACCATCGCGGAAATACGTGCAGGTCGGCCGAAGCTCATCGGACCGAGTGAAACGACAGTCAAGCCGTTGACCACGCCGACCAGTTCACCTTCGGTGTCCATGCGGAAGATATTCTCGAGCACATGGCGTTGATGCCACTCGGCATCAAGAGCATGTTGAGCACGGAACTTGATCCGCGCCGTTTCGACTGATGCGCGGTCGATTCGTTTCTTGCCAGCGCAACCAGCGAAGTATGAAGCTTCGCGGAGGAAATCCCCCAAGGTCGGCATACGTACTGAGATTCGATTGCGGCGACCGGCATCGTGAACGGCACGCTCCACCAACGCTTGGAGGCCGTCTCTTGATGGTTCGAGCAAGCCTTCATGGACCGTCAAGTCGCGAAGGCAGCGCACCATCTCGCCGACCACCTCCTTATTGAGCGGCAGGCTGTCGTCGAACTCGGCGCGTACCTTGAAGATATGCGGGAAGTCGAAGTCGTCGTCGTGCAGTGCCTCGAACAAGCTGGAATCGCCTACCAGCACCACCTTGAAGTTCATCGGGATGGCTTGCGGGCGGGCTCCAGTCACCCCCAGAGGTGACAGGTTCTCCAAGGCATGGACTGCCAAGGCGCCGTTCTGCAGGGTGCGTTTGAGTGCACGCCAGACTTCAGCCTCCTTGAAGATGTCACGCGCATCGAGGACCAGGAACCCACCGTCGGCGAGCAGGATCGAACCAGGTCGTACGGCCATGTGGACGTGGCCTGGGCCGTTGGACATCCGCGAGCGCTCGACCGTACCGAACAGGTTCGAATAGTTGGGGTGCGGCTCGAAGACGATCGGGCATTCCGGCTCGCGCATTGTGCGCACACGGTTCACCTCGAAGACCTCGAGGCCCAACTTGCTGCCGCGGTCTTCCTCATTGTCATCCCGCCCACCCAAGAACAGGTCGGTGTTGTTGAGCGCGAAACTAGCGCAGTCACCAAGCCATGCTCCAAGTTCGACATCGGCTTCCAGCTCTCCGGCCATGGCGATGGTCATGCTCTCGATGACTTCCTGCACAACCGATTCATCAAGACTCGCTGATTCACGCAATAGACGCAGACCTAAGGCACGCGACTTGAGGCGGGCCTCATCGACCATCGGCAAGTGTTTTTCTCGCGCCTTCATCATCTTGGCGATGGCTGTGGCGGATGGTCTGGCCTTGGAGTCCAACTGCAGGACCTGCTCAGGAGCCATAATCTCTTCCTTGACGATGAAGTGGATGTCGCGCCGCACCCCGTTATCGTCCTCGACCGTGACCAAGGACAGGCGTTGCTTACGCAGTTTGGTCTCGAGGCGGCGGAACAGCTGGTACTCGGCCTTCTGGTAGCGCTCGAAGAGGCGATGGCGGCGGGCCAAATGTTCTTCGGACTTCAGCAGGCGCGGAATCTCAGTGCCAAGCGCATGTACCCAACGCCCCATGCCTTCAGCCAGGCGTTCGCCTCCGCCAGGATCGAAAAGCAGGTGCTGAGGAGCCATCGGATCCTCGAAGTTGTGCACGAAGACGTGATCGTGAGGGGATTGGCACGAGATGTTGATGCGGGTCAGCAGTTCCTGCACGACCTCGGCGCGATCAGTACCTCCGACTCCGCAGACGAAGACGTTGTAGCCCGGCGAATCCACCGCCAGACCCATTTGGATGACATCCAACGCACGTTGTTGACCGAACAGGCGGTCAGTGATGTCGATTTCCGGAGCAGTCTTGTGCTTGCGCGGAATCCATCCTGGAGGGCAAGTCCAGCGTAGTTGACTAGGGCGCAGACGTCGGGCGGGTCGAGGAGCAGGTGCCATCGCCGAAAAGATACCAGCCCCAGGACCCTAAAGTGCTGCCGGTGCTAGCGCCCGTTGCGTAACTTGGCGCGCATCTGCTGCAGGCGGTCAACTATGGCCGAAGGTTCTTGCTTGGCGGCCTCGTCAAGAGCTCGTTCCACCGCTTCCAAGGCCTCATCCGACCGCTTCATGTAATCCAGGACACTCACTAGGCTGAACCAGGTATCCAGGCGGGTCGAGTTGATCTCCAAGGCTTGCTGGTAATGCACGATAGCCTTGGTGTAGAGGGCATCGGCCTTGGGGTATTCTTGGCGCAAATCAAAGGCAGTGGCGATCTTCACCTGCGCCTGCGCGATGCCATGGTGAATCTCGGCGTTCTCGAAGCCAAGCCCCAACGCTGTCTCCAGGCGGGGAAGGGCGGCTTCGAATTCCTCTTGATGCAAGAAGTTGAGGCCGGCGCTGTACTCATACTGGGGGCGCGAATCATCCTTCGAATCGAAACCGCTGACGCTCGACCAGCCTTCGAGTAGGAGGCCTGGCAGCACTGCGAACACCGCCATGAGTTGCCAGGATTTGTGGCGCCCGATTGCTGCGGCCAAGGCGAAAACACCATATGGCGCGAGTAGGGCAGCGAGTGGTGCTGCAGGTAAGCGGTAGCGAGGTGAATACCAGAACACCATCACCACGAACAGCACCGCGACCAGCAGGGTGGCGATCGGAATCGCTTGGCGTTTATCACGCCTGATCAAGAACCACAGGCCGACAAATGCGCCGGGCAGGATCCATCCCAGTTGCAG
>CAZJGH010000237.1:0-3595 GCA_964545405.1 uncultured Planctomycetales bacterium | reverse complement strand
AACCCGGATAGACCTCAATACCGGCGGCTTCTGCCTTCTGTTCCAGCCACTTGACCATATCGTTGATGGACGTGATCCACTTGCCATGGTTCTTGAACTGAGGCGGACAAAGCATGCCCTTGAAGGTCTTCTTGCCGTCCTTGGATAGCCACAACATGGCGTCCTCGGTAACCTTGGCATGGATCGCGAAACCTTCGGTTTCCGCGTGCGGGTACATCTCAAGCACACCGCGCGGATCGAGCACAGCTCCACTCAAGGAATGGTGGCCTATCTCCTCGGCCTTGTCCAAGACTAGGATCGCCAACTCTTCTGATTTCTCCTCAGCAAGCTTGGCTAGTTGTAGAGCGAAGGACAAGCCAGCTGGGCCAGCCCCAACGACAAGGACATCAACTTCTAGGGATTCGCGTTCCATGCGGCCAATAGACTATCTCCGCGCAGCCATGCTTTCCCTGAAAAAGTGCACTCAAACAGCCTAAAGGGCACGAACAAAGGGGTTCATCGCAGCCTCATGCCCGATCGTCGTGGTAGGCCCATGGCCACAATGGACCACGGTTTCAGGTGGCAGGGTATAGAGCTGCTCACGAATGGATTTCTGCAGGTCATCCATGGATCCACGCGGGAAATCTGTGCGGCCGATACTGCCGTTGAACAGAACGTCACCAGCAATTACACGCTTGCCGACCTTGTCCCAGAACACCACATGACCAGGCGTGTGGCCAGGGCAATGACGAACCGCAAGAATGCAGTTTCCGATGGTCACCTGGCCACCGTGAGGCAAGTCGCCATCGGGTTGGGGTGAGGTGATAGGTGGCAACCCATAGGTCTGCGCTTGTTGGGAAAGACCCTCAAGCAACCAACGGTCGCCCTCAGGAAACAGGAATGGCACCTCCAGTTCCTGCTGCAGGTCATAGGTGCCGCCGACGTGATCAAGGTGCCCATGAGTAGCGATTATCTGCTTGATGTCTACTCCCATCTCATTGGCACGCTGCAACACCGGTCCGGCGTCGCCGCAATCGCAGACGGCAGCAGTGCCGGTTTCTCCACACACCAACAGGGTGCAGTTCTGCATGAACGGGGTAACGGGTATTTCGTGTATTTCAAGCATGTTCAACTACGAGCCGCGCCCGAGCCATTCGCTACCGTCGCGGTAGACTTCCTTCTTCCAGATCGGGACTCGCACCTTGAGTTCATCCATCAAACGTGACGAGGCCGCGAAGACTTGTTTGCGATGTGCAGCAGCAATCGCGACAGCAACGGAGCTCTTGCCAAGTGGGACGGTGCCGGTCGAATGTTCTACTGCAATCCGCAGCACCTCGAACTCCTCGATCACCTCCATGGCGATGTCGTGCAATTCGCTTGCGACCATCGGCGGATAGGCCTCATAAAACAAGTGCGTGACTTCACCCTGTCGGCCTGATTCCCGGACCGTGCCGTGAAAGACCAACGAACAACCGGCATCATTCCCGGCCACGGCATCCAATGCCCAATTACCGGTGGCTGGACCCTCGACCAGGCGAACCGCGAACGGCCGAGCGGGGGCATCAAATGATGGCACCTCTAGCCTCCTGATACTGGTGGTATGAAAGCTATCTCGGCACCCTCTGGGACGGTGTCGCTGTCAGTTGCATAGCGTGAATCGATCGCAACTCGGTAAGTCTGATTGACTAACCCTGGCAGTTGACCTTCAGCGGCACGAATCAATTCAGACACCGATGCGCCATCGGGCGCATCAACATCAATGCTCGCTGAACCGCCGACTTCACTTAGGCCGGCGAATAACAGAACCGTGTACTTGACCATCCTGATTGCCCTATTAGGCGTTCATCAAAATGGAACGTCGTCAGGGATGCCGCCACCGCCACCGCCAGCGAAGTTGCCACCGCCACCACCACCGAAATCGGAAGGCTGCGGGAACTCAGGTGCACTGGTCTGATGTTGTGGAGCACCGCCTTGACGAGGGGCGCCGCCGCCACCTTCTTCACGATTGCCACCGACGAATTCCCAGTTGTCGACGATGACCTCTAGCTTCGAGCGATTCTGCTGAGTCTCCTTGTCTTGCCAACGACTTTGGCGAAGCTTGCCTTCGATCAAGACCGAACGCCCCTTACGCAAGTAGCGGCCAAACGCTTCGGCGCGCTTGCCGAAGACTACGATGTCGATGAAGCTGGCTTCTTCTTTCCAGCCGCCCTGCCCGTCGGGCATGCGCTCGTTGACGGCCAAGCCGACCTTGGTGATGTAGGTTCCGTTTTGGGCCTGACGAACTTCGGGGTCCCTGGTCAGGTTACCCATGAGAATGACGCGGTTGAAAGATGCCATGAATGCTGCTGGGAATCGGCTCCGATTCGTGGATGAATCAGGGGATTGGCCGGTTCCGCCTACTTAGGTTATTCTAGGGTATGCCCCAAAACAACCAAGAGGCCCAAGAGATGAATTGGGATGCCAACCGCGAGCGTCGTCGTCATCGCCGGCTCAGCGTAAGGGATCTGCCGATTGTCTTGGATGGTGATATCCCCCTCCGTGTACGAGATTTGTCCCAATCTGGGGCATGCTTCTTTTCTGAGACCCCCCTGCGCATGATGACCCACGTGCGCTTCGCCTTTAATTTCCAGCTCCCAGACGGCTCTGTGGCCAAGGCAGAGGGAGAAGGCGTCGTCGTTCGCTGTGAGCGCCTCTCTCCGGCCCTGGGCCACTACGAGGTCGCCCTGTTCTTCCAGGACCTCTATCCGGGGTCAGCAGACGCGATTCGCTCCTACTTGGAACGTATGGCCTACGCCTAATTGCGCAGTACCACTGCGCGAGGAACCCCTCCTAGATCGGCTCTAGTCTCAATAACGGTGAAGCCGGCTTCAATGCCTGCTTTGGCTACCTGCTCGGCCCGGCCGGCGCCGACCTCAAAAATAAGCCAGCCACCAGGCCTCAGCCTCTGACGAGCCTGCTCAAGGATTACCCTGTAGGGTTCCAATGGCTGCCCTTGGTTGGTGAATAGAGCAAGATGAGGCTCATACTCCTTTACCCCGCGACCAAGCTCCTCGCCTGGTTCGATATAAGGCGGATTGGACACGATCAAATCCAGCTGAGAATTCTCGGCGAGAGGCTCAAGCCAAGACCCGACCAGGAAATCACATCGTGAAGCCAAATCCAAGGCTTCACAGTTATGTCTCGCGACTTGCAGTGCCGCCGGACTCACGTCGATGCCGATTCCCAGTGTTTTCGGCCGCTCACTCAATAAGGTGAGCAGCAGACATCCGGAACCGACTCCGACATCCGCTATCGTCATTGGCTGATTTTCTTCGAGTAGGTCCAATGCGGCCTCGACCACACATTCACTATCAGCCCGTGGAACCAATACACGTGAGTCAACCTGGAACTCTCGCCCGTAAAACCCACAGCTGCCTTCGATATAGGCCAAGGGCTCACCCGCCACGAAACGCTGCAACCAATCCCGGAATGACTCCAACTGCCCAGCGCTCACTTCAAGCTCGGGCCGCATCTGCAGCTCTACACGAGAGATTTCGAGACAGCGACTGAGCAATTCGCGCGCCAACCACTCGTGATCCTCGATCCCACTTTCGGTCAGAACGCGAAGGGCCGCGGC
>CAZJGH010000236.1:0-3615 GCA_964545405.1 uncultured Planctomycetales bacterium | reverse complement strand
GGACGCATCGTTGGACTTGCGTGCTGTTGCCTTGCTCGACTTGTCGAGAATCCAGCACCCTCACTTGGCTCGATACGCGCGCGAACTGGCTGCGAACTCCACCTATGGGCATCAAATCTACAGGCAGGCCTTGCTTCAGGTCCTCGTCACGGCCGCGGATAAAGCGAGCATCAAGGCTGCATATGCCTTGGTGTTCATTGACCAATGGCGAACGCTGGATGATTTCGCGGTTCCTCGTCTTGCCAGCTTACGTTCCGACGATGCATTGGCGATCGTCAGCGACCAGCTGCGTAACGGTTCCGCAGAACAGAGCCTTTTCGCGGCGCGTGTCCTAGCCGACATCGGTGGAGAGTTCGCGTTCGAAGCCCTGCAGCGTCAACTCCAACAAGAAGCGGATGATTCGGTGGCGGGGTTCATCATCGAAGCGATGGGCGCCAGCCGTGACTCATCATCGGTCGAGATCCTCATCCGGATGGCGCGAAGAAGTGGCTCACGTCGCCTGTCGGCGATCAACGCACTCGGGAAGTTCGGCACCGATAATCCCCTTGTGCTTGAGTTCCTGCTTGGAGCATTGTCTTCGGACTATTGGGAAGATCGTGTGTTAGCCATCGAGGCATTGAGTGAATCGAATGTTCCGGTCCTAGGCAAGTATCTCATCCCTGCGGTCCAGCATGAATACTGGCAGGTCAGGTTGGCAGCTATCGAGGGGCTGCGCAAACTGCGTTGTCAGGAAGCGGTTGCGGCCTTGATCACGCAGATGCAAGTCGAAAGCCATTTGCGTTTGCGACGGGCCCTTGGCCAGACCTTGTTCATGCTCACCGGCCAGAACCCTTATATGAGTCCTGAAGCTTGGCAAGGCTGGTGGACCACCAATGCCGCCACCTTCCGAATGTCACCTACAGTCCCCGTGCCGCGTCGCAGTGGTGGCACGGTCAGCAAGAGCGGTTTCTATGGGTTGTCGCTGGACTCCGATCACGTCGTGTTCGTGATCGATCAATCGGGATCGATGGCTGCTTCAGCTCCGCCGGACGATTACATGGTCACGGTGAGTAACCGACTCGAGCAGGCACTTGCCAATGCGATGCGTTCGGTC
Organism: uncultured Planctomycetales bacterium; assembly: GCA_964545405.1. Classification (GTDB taxonomy): domain Bacteria; phylum Planctomycetota; class UBA1135; order UBA1135; family UBA1135. The sequence continues at coordinate 2,522 of CAZJGH010000236.1, read as the reverse complement.
GAAGTCCTTGACGACGATGCCATGGCCAACGTGGTGTTGTTCAGCAATGGAGTTCAGCATTGGAAGCCACAGTTGCTGGAGCTGAACAAGAGGAACCGCAAGTCGCTGATGAACTTCCTGGACGTGCAAGGTCCCGATGGCGGTACCAATCTTTTCGATGGCCTCGCATTCGCCCTGAAGCAAAAGGACGCCGACCGTATCTTGCTGCTATCCGATGGCGAACCTACTGTCGGCGCCATTGTCGAGACTGAGGAGATCCTGCGCGAGGTGCGGCGCTTGAACATGGCCAGGAATATCGTCATCGATTGCGTTGCGTTGGGGATCCAGTCCCCATTATTGAAACGCTTGGCGGACGAGAACGGCGGGCGCTACGTAGAGCGCTAAAGCCGCTATTCGGTCTCCCAAATCCATTTTTGTGGGGTACGATTTAGGACGGTCAGAAGCCGCTTTGCTGACCGCATTTCTACCTTCGTCCCGTGTTCCGTTCGCCTGCCCTGTCATGCTGTTTGACAGCACCGTTTGCCCTGTGTGCTGGGTTGTGGTGCCAAGAGGCTGCGCCTGCCCCTCCTGCCGTCCCGGTTCCGATCGAAATGCATTGGCAAGCCGGACAGGTAGGTTCCTACACGGCACGGACATTGGAAATCCTGCCGGCCACGCCGGCTGACATCACGCCGCCCAAGAATCAGCGCGGTGAGTTGGCTTATGCATCCATCATGCTGGGTGTAGATAAGCATCTGCACATCGCCTTCGACTTCAAGGCCGAGCCGCCACTTTTTTGGGTGGATGATGACTTCGACTTCAGCCTTGCCGATAGCGATCAACAGGTTTGGCGAGAGTCAGCAGTTATCTGGACTCAGCAAGTGGAGATTTCCTTGCGCTACGATGAGGAACTGAAGCCGGTGAAGATGCCTTTGAAACTGAGCTGCAACGCCAGCAATCCGTCAGGCACGCTCACTTATCTCACTCAGGTTCATAAGGACGGCGCTGTTGTCCTTGGCGAACGCAATCGCCGCGTCGTGCTCCGCGACGAGAACTCACGCCTGGATTGGACTGCTCAGGGTGGCATCGTCTGTTTGTTGGATGTCGATGGTGATGGCGCGCTCGCCGACCGCCACGGAAGCCATGAACATTTCCATCCTGGTGACCGGATCCAGGTCGGCAACGAGGCCTGGCAATTCGAGGTCGGCGGCCACAACGGTTCATCCCTGTTCTTGGTCCCCTGCCAACCAGCTCCGGTCAGTGATGAGCCTTGTTGGCGACCCGCCCCTAAGCCTTCCACCGCGATAGCTGCAGCCGAGAACGTAGAGCCGTCAGAGCCAGCAGACCCAGTCGACCCGGTGGATCAGGATGCAGCCGTAGCCGCATTGCTGCAGCGCTACGAGGCAGAGAAGCAAGAACCGTTGAGGAACCGTTCGTTGACCGTCTACGAATTGGCCAGTGTCGGTTCGCAAGGTGCTTTCGATGTCCTGTATGAGATCGCCAACAATGATGAGAATTCATCTCTTCGAGCCGCGGCCATCCGCGCCATGGGCAGGGTCGAATTCAGTGAGATAGGTGGCGATGCCCTGATCGCTCTTGCGTCATGCAAGCAAACTCCTCTGGTGGTGGCTGCTATTTCGAGCCTGTATCGCATCGAGCATCCAGAGCTCGAACGGGTACTGCGCAAGTTGTCATCTGGAGACGAAGCGCAGGTGGTCGGACAGGCAGCCATCTTCCTTGGGTACCTCGGAACTGATGGCGCTGTGAAAGCAGCTGAGAAGCTCATCAAGCACGACGACGCGATGGTGCGCCTGAAGGCTTACCAAGGCCTGCGTAGTCAACCTGAGGGCCCTTCCCTGAAGGTGATGACGGCGGCAGCGGTAGATTCCAACGCGAGCCTGCGGTCGCTAGCCCTCCTCGACCTCCTCTCGATGGACCATTCTGAGGCCCGTGGCTTGGCGCTTGAGGCAGCCGGTGCTCCTAAGGCTGGCTATTCGGGTTTCTCGAATGCCGTCCTGACGGTCCTGTTGGCCGAGCCGGACAAGGCGTCGATTCAAGCCGTCTTCGACATGGCCGTGTCTAACCCTCGTGGCGCTTTCGCTGGCAAGGCGGTCGCACGTCTCGCCAGCCTGCGCTCCGATACCGCGATTGAGGTCTTCACCAAGGTCCTTAAGAGCAAGTCGATCGAGCGCCGGATGCTGGCATCCCGAGTATTCGCCGAGATCGGTGGCGATGTCGCCTACCTTGCCTTGAGTAAGCAGCTCAAGCGCGAGCGTGATCGCTTGGTCGTGGATTCGTTGGTGGACGGCCTCGGTAGCTGTGACAGCCCTGCTGCGGTGCCCCTGTTGATGAACCGTGCCAAGCGCCGAGGGCCGCAACGATTGCCGGCCATCACTGCACTGTCCCAGCATGGTTTCGATCATCAAGTGTCGCGTGAGTTCCTGCTGGATCTGCTTGATTCGAAGTACTGGGAAGACCGGGTCCTGGTAGTCGATGCGATCGGCAACTCCGGAGAGATAAGCCTTGGGCACGAGATCATCGCC
>CAZJGH010000235.1:0-3623 GCA_964545405.1 uncultured Planctomycetales bacterium | reverse complement strand
TCGATGCCGATCAGATCGGTCAGTTTCAGCGGCCCCATCGGAAATCGGTATCCAAGCTCCATCGCCTTATCGATATCAGCAGCCGAAGCCACCCCCTCCTCGACCATGCGAATGGCTTCAAGGCCAATCGCCACTCCGAGCCGCGAGGATGCGAACCCCGGAGAATCGCGCACGACGATCGGTTCCTTGCCCATGCGCTCACAAAGCTGCAGTGCTGTGTCGATGGTGTCTTGGCTGGTCTGTTCGCCGTGCACTACCTCTAGAAGCGGCATCAACGGCGGCGGGTTGAAGAAATGCAGTCCAAGGAACCGCGCTGGGTTGCTGACTGCCTTCGCTAACTTGGATATGGAGATGGATGAAGTGTTCGTGGCTATTAGCGCATCTTCACTGACGCCTGCGCTGACCTGGGCGAAGATATCGAGCTTGAGGTCCAAGCGTTCGGGGGCTGCCTCGATCACCAGTTCGGCACCCTGTAGCGCTGTCGGCATTTCCCAGCATGGATGCAACTTAGCAAGCACTTCTTCCCTCTCTTCCACAGTCACCTTGCCACGGTCGACTCCCTTGTCGAGCATTGCCGATATCTTGGCCAATCCAGACATGGCACGTTCTTCGCTGACATCGAACAGTGAGGTGCGCATGCCAGCTTGTGCGCAAACCTGCGCGATGCCTGCCCCCATGGCTCCAGCACCCAGGACCGCGGTATTCATTTCTCCAGTTTTCATTGCAGTGCTTCTAAGCAGGATTTCATTTTTTTCAAGTCCCACACCAAGCTGCTAACCTAAGCGGATGGCAACCCGCCTAGTCCAGACCTTCGTGCCCGACGTCGCCGTCGCGAAGATGGAGACTATCCTTGCCAGCCTGGAGGAAGAAGGGATTCTCGCCTTCAGTCATAACATGCCAGGACTGCTGACTCAATTTCACGTCCTGGTCCCAGCCGAGAAATTGGAGTCCCTGCTCGATCCTATGCAAGAGGCCCTTAGTTCTTACGATTCATTCCGCGCGGTGGTGCTGCCGGTCGAGACCGTGGTCCCGAAGATGCCTGAACCGGTGGTTGAGAAGGAACCGGAGCTCGATGAGACACCCAATGGCGGCAACGGCAATACCGGCAAGAAAGCCAGCAAGAAGAGCCACCGCATTAGTCGTGAAGAACTCCTCGAGGACCTGACCGAGATCACCAAGCCGGCAGCGGTCCATTGGTGGATGGTCGGCTTGTCAACGATCGTCGCCACCATCGGCTTGGCCACTGACAGCACAGCGGTGCTGATCGGCGCCATGGTTATAGCGCCTTTACTTGGCCCCAACATGGCGCTCGCGCTCGCCTCCACATTGGGTGATATGTCACTCGCCAAAGCAGCCATCAAGGCCAACGTCTTCGGCGTGGCTTTGGCTTTCCTGGTTGCCGCGGTCGGTGGTTGGCTGTTCGACCTGAATCTTGATTCGACCCAGATCCTCGCCCGTACCGACCTTCATCTCGAGGACTTGCTCCTGGCCCTAGCTGCAGGTGGTGCTGGTGCCTTGGCATTCACGAGTGGTGTTCCTGCCTCCCTGGTAGGAGTGATGGTTGCCGTAGCCCTATTGCCCCCACTGGCGGTATGCGCCTTGATGGCCACGGCAGGCCTGTGGGATGCCGCTCGCGGTGCCGCATTGTTGCTATGCGGCAACCTCGTCTGCGTGAATTTCGCCGGCATAGCAACCTTCCTCCTCAGTGGAGTCGCCCCACGCACCTGGTGGCATAAACGTAAGACCCGCAAGATCGCCTTCGGCATGCTCACGATTTGGGCCCTGCTCCTGGTTGCCTTGGTTTTCTTCGTGATGCTGGCCGAGAAAGGTAAAGCTTGAGCCTGAGCATCCGTTGATGAAGCGTTATGGCACGCCTTCTGTTAACACTGTTGCCAGCCATCGTGCTGGCCCTCCCGGCCTGCTCCTCAGGACCGGAAGTCCTCACCCACGACAACGGCCAGATTCGCCTCGTGATCGAATCGGATGTCTACGGCGTCAACGTCGAGGACATGAAAGTACGTTTCGACAATGAACGCGCGACCGCACAGTTCAACATCGTCAATGATGATGATGACGCCCGTCGAGTGTTCGTCAGCCTCGAGTGGCTCGATGCGCAGAACTTCCTGTTGGAGGATTCGATGGAATCCGATCCCAAGGAACGCACCTTCTCGGTACGTGGCAACAAGCGTCGCACGCTGACCTTCTTCAGTCCTGAAGGCACCAAGCCGACGACTTTACGCTGCAGCCTTGAAGAAGTCGACCTGTAGGTCGGTCCTAGACAGGCAACCGATTACGCCCACCTGTGATCAGTCGGTTCTCAAGCCGGCGCGTTGTTTCTCGTAGTATTGCTGGTGATATTCCTCAGCGCGCACGAAATCCGCTGCAGCGACTATCTGCGTCGCGATAGGAGCGTTGTACCTACCGCTGGCGCCAAGTTTCTCCTTGCTGGCTTGGGCGGCAAGTCGCTGTTCCTCGCTGTGATAGAAGATCGCTGACCGGTACTGGGTTCCTACATCAGGCCCCTGACGATTCACTTGGGTCGGATCGTGATTGTCCCAGAAGATCTGCATCAAGCTCTCGTAGCTGACGACCTCAGGATCGAAAACCAAGTGCACCGCTTCGGCGTGACCGGTTTCACCTGAACAGACCTGCTTGTAGGTAGCATCAGCCACTTCACCGCCGATGAAGCCTACTTCGGTCTCGATGACGCCATCCACAGCACGGTAGATGGCTTCGACACCCCAGAATCAGCCTGCGGCAAAGGTCGCGTGAACGGTGTCGGAGTGGGGCATTGGCTTGGCAGTATCGTTCATGGTCGCTTCAGAGCTACATGCGACTGCCACCAACGGCAAGGAGAGAAGGATTAGTCGCAGCTTCATGAGTCCCCTTAGGATAACCCACCGACGATATCACGCGGCTAGACTCCAATTAATGAACCGGGTCGCCCCCCTGCTCCTACTCCTGGTGCCTTGCTTCGCTTGCGCAGGCAATGCCATCGACTCTTCCGTCGACCAGCAATCCAGCCCCACCTCAGTAATGCCTAAACCTGATTTTCGCCACAGCATGACCGACGAACAGGTGTCGGCTTTCGCTCAGCTTGCATTGGATGGGATCGTTCGTGAATGGCCCAACAAGCCTGGCCAAGTCTACGTCGGCCCTGAGTCGGCCCAGACTCCCCGCCAGATGCACCCGGTGTTCTACGGCTCCTTCGATTGGCACTCTGCCGTGCACGGCCATTGGTTGCTGATCAGGTTGCTGAAGGAATATCCCGACGCCAGCATCAACACTGAGATCCGCAAGGTGCTCAACGAGCAACTCACTACCAAGGGGTTGTTGCAGGAAGCTGCCTACTTCGACGAGAAGCAGAACAAGGGTTTCGAACGCATGTATGGCTGGGCTTGGTTGCTGCGTATGGCTACCGAGTTACATGGATGGGATGATCGCGACGGTCGACGGTGGGCGGCTGCCTTACGTCCTCTGGAACAACGCATCGTCCAAGGGGTGCTCGATTACCTGCCGCGCCTGTCATACCCGATTCGAACCGGCACCCATCCTGACACTGCCTTCGCGTTGGCCTTCGAGCTCGACTACGCTCGCACCATCGGCCACATGAAACTCGAGCA
>CAZJGH010000234.1:0-3658 GCA_964545405.1 uncultured Planctomycetales bacterium | reverse complement strand
GAGAAGTGCACGTTCTGCGATCACCTCCTCGCCAAGGGCCAAGACCCATGGTGCGTGGAGAGTTGTCCGTCCGGAGCTCGCATCTTCGGTGACCTGAATGATCCATCCAGTCCACCGCGGCGTGCCTTGGCGAAGCACGCACCTCGTGTCCTCCAGAAGGACAAGGGCACCAACCCGAACGTCCTGTACATTCGCGATGCATGATGCCTTTACGGTCGCGCGGGCCAACGCCTACCATTCATTGAGTTTGGCGTTTGGCTCGCCAATGAATTGGCAGGGGACCGAAGCAGGTTCCCTGGCGAATCATTTCGCGGCATTGGGAGCAGAACTAGAAGAGATGGGTAAGGAAACGGCGAAGGCTTGGTCGCCAGCCTTCGCCCCGCGTGACGCGGTCATGCTTGCCTATACCCGGCTTTTCCTCGGGCCCTTCGAGATTTTGGCATCTCCATATGCCTCGACTTATCTCGACCAAGAGGGCAAGTTGATGGGGGAAGTCAGCCAATACGTAGTTCGCTCCTTCGCTGAGGTCGGCTTGATACCGAACAACCAACCAAGCGAGATCCCTGATCACATCTGCCAAGAGATGGAGTTCATGTACTTCCTAGCCTTCACGCAGGCAAGCGCTGACGACCCCACCATGGCATCTCGCCAGCGACGTTTCTGGCATAACCACTTAGGGCGCTGGATGGTGCCCTTCGCGACCAAGATTCTGGAAGCTGAGGTTCACCCCTTCTACACCGCATTGGCGAACCTGGTTCGCGAATTCGCGGCGTTCGAGGCGGTACAGCTTGCGAAACCCTTGGCCGAACCCTCAACTTCGCGCGGATAACTGTCTTATCCGCCGGGCGGCAGGAGAATTGTCGCCCTGTTCTCCCACAGGACTAACTTCAAAACAATGCTTCTGACCCTACTACTTCTTCAAGGTCCGGTGCTAGCACCGGCTGACCTTACTTCCCTCATCCCTGGAGACCCGGGTGAGAAAACAATCAACATCGGCGGCCGCTTCATGGAGGACTTCAGTTTCTTCTCAGGAGGCGAGGATCTTTAGACCGCTTTAGGTACCACATTCGATGACGGCGTCGAGACAAGGCGCGCACGCATCCGCGTGTTCGGCAATCTAGCCGAGAACGTCGCCTACAAGATGGAATACGATTGGGCTGGCGGTACCGGTTCGCTCAAGGATGCCTACCTGAAGTTCAAGACTCAGAGCGTAGGTAATGTCTTGGTCGGCCATCAGTACGAGATGATGGGCATGGAGCAGCTTACCTCAAGTCGCTTCATCACCTTCATCGAACGCTCCTCCTTGACCGATGCCTTCATGCCTGAGCGTAATGCCGGCATCAGCCTGTGGCGTAACAACGATGATTACACCGCATCCATAGGCTGGTTCCGCGACACCAATTCGCAAGGCAAGTCCGGCGACGAGTCGACATCCTTCACTGGACGTTTCGTCTACCGTCCATGGATCGAAGACAAGGGCAAGAGCCTTCTTCACGTCGGCATCTCGGCCTCGCAGCGGGATACCAAGGGTGGAGTCGATTACGATGCACGCCCCGACAACCACTTCATCACCAAGTTCGTCGATACGACTGCGATCACTGCGGACGACGCGATGCTGCTCGCTCTTGAGATCGCCTTCCAGGAAGGTCCTGGACATGCGATGTTCGAATACGCGCAAGCTGATGTCAGTGCTACCACTGGTACCGACCCAAGCTTTTCCGGTTGGTCGCTGCAAGGTGGTTGGTTCTTGACCGGTGAAAGCCGTGGTTACAAGACCGGCACGGCAGTCTTCGATCGCGTGAAGCCCACTCGCAACGCCTTGACTGAGGATGGCATGGGTGCATGGGAAATCGCCGGGCGAATCTCCAACCTTGACCTGACCGAGGCAGCTGCCGTCGGTGATGAGCTCGACACCATGACCGTGGCGTTGAACTGGTACGTCAACCCGAACACTCGTTTCATGTTGGACTTCACCAAGGCCGACATGGACAGTTTCGATTCGACGACCATCATCGCCTTGCGCATGTCATTCGACTTCTAAGGAGTTCTACTCCGAAGTGCGGTAACTCTATCCGGAGGGGGACTACCCCCTCCGGATTCTCTTTGTCTTACCCCTGGATCTGGTAGGCGCCGCTAGTACTCGATAGGGGTCTTAAGCGAGCACCAAGGCTCCTCGCGGAAAACATCGATGATGCCAGGCTCCTTGAACTCGGGGCTGGCAAGGACCGCCAGGAATATGCATGGCTCGGCGAATATGTTGTAGCTGCCGTGAACCATGTCGGTCGGGACATGTGCTACTTCACCTGGCTTGAGGATTCGGGATTCCTCGCCGACCCACTGCTCGACCTGACCTTCGATGCAATAGATCGCTTCCTCGAAATTAGGGTGGCGATGGAACTGATGGGCTTCGCCGGGCGGCATGGTCACTCGCACCAACATCAGATGCCTGCTGTCGGTGAGTGGTGGCCTGACCATCCACTCGTGCGGGCCCCAGGGGAATTCCTCGACGATCACGTTGGGGGTGGCGACGAAGCGTAGGCATTCGGCTCCGCACATGACTACTTGGCTCCAGGCAGGCGCAAGGCCTTGAAGGTCTCGATCTGCTTGCGGATAGCGACTTCAGTCGGGAAGCGCTCGACCGAACTGGCGCCGTAGAAACCATCGATTCCTTCGACCCGCTGCAGGATGTAATCCGCATCGGGTGGGAAGGCCAGCGGTCCGCCATGGCACAGGCAGATGACGTCTTCCCTGATCGCCTTACATGCCTCGACCATCTCGCGGATCTTGATCACGCATTCGTCAAGCGGGCTCACTGTCTCGGCGCCGATTGTGCCGCCACTGGTGCAACCCATATGAGCTACGACGATGTCAGCACCTGCATCAGTCATGCGCTGAGCTTCCTCGACGTTGAAGGCATACGGTGTAGTAAGCATGTCCATCTCGTGGGCAAGCGCGACTATGTCGACCTCAAGCTGATAGCTCATGCCGGTCTCCTCAAGGGTGTCACGGATACGTCCCTCGAATAGACCTACGGTCGGGAAATTCTGGATGCCGGCGAAGCCAAGTTCCTTGAGCTCCTGCAGGAACAGATGGGGGATCATGAACGGATCCGTGCCGCATACGCCTGCGAGGACGGGTGTATGTTCGACCACCGGTAGCACCTCGTAAGCCATCTCCTTGACGATCTCGTTGGCGTTGCCGTATGGCATCAAGCCGGCCGTCGAGCCACGGCCAGCCATGCGGTAACGACCGGAGTTGTAGATGATCAACAGGTCGATGCCGCCGGCTTCTTCACTCTTCGCTGAAATGCCGGTACCAGCACCACCACCGATGATGGGGATGCCATTGGCGATCTGGTCACGGAAGCGGGAAAGGATGCCGGCTCGGGAGTTGTCGATGTTGGTGGTCACTATGGTGTTTCGGATTCGGGGAGGCGCCACAAGAGGTGACGTCGGCAGTTTAGGGGAACCTGCGACCTGTAGTCACCCTAGAATGGTCGACATGCTTGCTGCTGTTTCATTACTAGTTTTGCTGGCGGTGCCCCCCGCGCAGGATTCAGGCGAACGCATGAACGTGCTGTTCATCGGTGACCGTGGCCATCATCAGCCGGAGGCTCGTCTACATGACGTCTACGGCTCGATGCTGCGTGATGGTTACG
>CAZJGH010000233.1:0-3667 GCA_964545405.1 uncultured Planctomycetales bacterium | reverse complement strand
GCGGTCGCAACATCATCCGCCGCAAGCGCCGCAAGCACGGCAAGTTCGTCAGCCCTGCATAAGGCAAGGCTGGATTTGCTACTTTACTGGTAGCCTGCCGCAGCTACAGCGGCAACAGAACCGATAGCGGTTCAATTACGCACGGGGCCTTTGGCTCCGTGCGTCTAATTTATTAGCCAGCTCGCGGATATGCGCAGGAGTCATCTCAGCGATGATCTCAATCCCGCCAGGGTGTAGGCGTAGCATCCGGATCAGGTCGCGCTTGCGGGCGCGGCTCTGACCACTTGCCTCAGAGCTGTGCTCGCCTTCAGTCTCGACTTCTTCTTCCAGACTCGCTGCAGCCATCGACTTCATGTATTGGCGAGCCTTGGCCGCCACCTTGGGCGACATTTCCAGGCCTTGTGCCTGTCCCTGGAGACGTTCGGCGGCAACTGGATGCTTCAGCATGAAGCTGACTATTAGGGTTCCGCGCTTGCTACTGCCTTTGGCGATCTTCGTGACCACCTCGACACTCGGATCAGACTTGATGGCGCGGCGCAAGGCACCTCCGGCATGTGCCAGGTTCGAACCGCCGAAGCCTGACTGGTATGAGCCACCACTCGAGTTGCCACTCGAGTTGCCAGAACTTTGATTACTAGCAGTAGAGGAGCGTAGCGAGTGGTTGTTGGGAGCTGAATCAGGCTGCTCGGGCAGGGCAGAGCCACCAGTTGTGGAGAGGGCACCAGGTTCCTCTGCTGGAACCAACAACTCGTCCTCGAACTCAATCTGTTCAGCGCCCTCAATCTCCTGGGTTGCCTCTGCAGCCAGGGAATTGGTTGCCTCACCAGGAATTGGATGGAAATCTACCTCAGCAGGCTCAGTCGAAAGGGATGAAGCGACTGCTGCCCGGAAAGCGGTATCCGAGTTGAACTCGGCAGGAAGGTTGGCAGGATGATCAAAAATATCGATGCCACTCAAACCAATGCGGCCATCTAGGGCCGAGGTCTCCTCGTTGCTAGGGCTTCCCAGGAAGTTGCTAATAAAGGAGAAGGTAAGGAGGATTATGCCGATCCATACCAGGACGAAATTGGGGCGTTGAGGGGCAAGGCTCATCATTTTGGAGGACGGGGTCTGAGCGCATTTGGTTCCAAAAAGACCGGAAGACCCTTTCCGGCTTTCATTAGCCATCGTAACCTATCGGGCTTCCAGGACACGGAATACCCCATGAAAGTTCACGAATACCAAGGCAAAGAAGTGCTCGAACGCTACGGCGTGCGCACTCAACGTGGCATTGTTGTCGACTCCCCAGACCAAGCCAGCGCAGCATTTAAGCAGTTAGGAGGGGATTTAGCGGTAGTTAAGGCCCAAATTCATGCCGGCGGCCGCGGAAAAGGCGGCGGCGTCAAGCTAGTCAAGAGCGCTGAGGAGGCCGCTGAGGTCACACAGAGCATGCTCGGAATGATGCTGAAGACCATCCAGACCGGCCCTGAAGGCCAAGAGGTCCGTAAGGTCTTCGTCTGTGAAGGCCTGGATTTAGCTCGTGAGCTCTACGTCGGTATTGCCCTAGATCGGTCACTTGGCCAGCCGGTACTGATGGTCAGCGCTGAAGGTGGAGTCGAGATTGAGACCATCGCGGTTGAGCGCCCTGAAGCTCTGCTCAAGTTGCCGATTGACCCGCTCATGGGACTGCAGCCACACCAAGCACGGCGCGCTGCATTCTTTCTTGGGCTCGAAGGGCCACAGCTCAAGAAGGCCGTACCGTTCCTGCTGGGCCTCTCTAAGGCTTACCTTGAACTCGATTGCGAGATCGCCGAGATCAATCCATTGGTGGTCACCAACAATGATGAGATTGTCGCCCTGGATGCGAAGATCAACTTCGATTCCAACGCCATGTACCGTCACAAGGACATCGCCGCCATGCGTGATGAAAATGAAGAGGATCCGAAGGAAGTGGCTGCTTCACGCTTCGACCTCAACTACATCGCATTGGATGGCTCGATCGGCTGCATGGTCAACGGCGCAGGCCTGGCCATGGCTACCATGGACACCATCCAGCAGCATGGAAGCTCCCCAGCCAACTTCCTCGATGTCGGTGGCGCCGCTACCGAGGAGAACATCACTGAGGCATTCCGGATCATCTTGTCCGACCCTAACGTGAAGGGCATCCTGGTCAACATCTTCGGCGGCATCATGAAGTGTGATGTTATCGCACGCGGAGTCATTGGTGCGGCACGCGCAGTCGACCTGCATGTCCCTTTGGTGGTGCGGCTTGAGGGAACCAATGTCAAGGAGGGGCGCGAACTCCTCGGAGAAAGCGGCCTGGATATCACCCCAGCATCCTCGCTAGACGAAGGTGCCGCCCTCATCTGTAAAGCTGTTGCAGCCGTAGGCTAGGAGAATAATCATGGCAATCTTCATCGAAAAAGACACCAAAGTCATCTGCCAGGGATTCACTGGTAACAACGGCACTTTCCACAGTGAACAAGCCCTCGCCTACGGCACCAACCTTGTTGGTGGTGTGACTCCTGGTAAGGGTGGCACTGAGCACCTTGGCTTGCCGGTCTTCAACACGGTTGCAGACGCAGTCGCAGCCACAGATGCCGAAGCTTCCGTCATCTATGTTCCGGCACCATTCGCCGCCGACTCCATCCTTGAGGCGGCCGATGCCGGCATCAAGCTCATCGTCTGCATTACTGAGGGTATCCCCGTGATGGACATGATGAAGGTCAAGGAAGGCATCAAGGCTTCTGGTGCTCGACTGATCGGCCCTAACTGCCCTGGCGTCATCACTCCAGGAGCTGATGGTGGCTGCAAGATCGGCATCATGCCGGCATACATCCACACTCCCGGCACCGTCGGCATCGTCAGTCGCTCCGGCACCTTGACTTACGAAGCTGTTTGGCAGGTAACCAACGAAGGCCTTGGTCAATCGACCTGTGTAGGCATCGGTGGCGACCCACTGCCAGGTACCAACTTCATCGATGTGTTGCGCGCCTTCCAAGACGACCCTGATACCGACTCGATCATCATGATCGGCGAGATTGGTGGTACTGCCGAGGAAGAGGCTGCCGAGTTCATCAAGAACTACGTCACCAAGCCAGTGGTCGGCTTCATTGCTGGGCGTACTGCTCCTCCGGGCAAACGGATGGGGCACGCAGGTGCGATCATCTCCGGCGGCAGTGGCACTGCTGATTCCAAGATCGCGGCCCTTGAGGCTGCAGGTGTTCGTGTCTCTCCAACACCTTCCGATCTCGGCACCACGCTGACTGCTCTGCGCAAAGATAAAGGCTTGTCCTGAGGCTCCTGTGACAGCGGACTCGGCTAGGTATTCCTTCCGGCATCCGCGGACCGGGGAGTGGGCGCACAATCTCGCTCACTCCCTGCAGGAGGAATCCTGGCACACTTATCTGGAACCTGCGTGGGATTATCTACACAAGCAAACGGTCTCTGTCCTCCAAGTGGTTGAGGTCGGCTTCGGTCGCGGATTCAATACCGCCGAACTCTTACGTCGGGCCAGCACGGAACTGCCCGAAAAACGACTAGAGGTTACGGCCTTTGAACCTCACCCAGATAGGCTTTTGCCTTGGCCAGATCCTCCTGCCGAGCTATCAAATTGGATGCCTTGGTGGGGTGAAGGAGTAGGCGATTTCGCCAGCGATGATGGCACATGGAATCTTTCGATCCTTCC
>CAZJGH010000232.1:0-3680 GCA_964545405.1 uncultured Planctomycetales bacterium | reverse complement strand
TCAGGGGCGATATCCGAATCGAGCAACTCGTCTGCCTGGTATTCAGAATCCACCACCGGGACGTCATCGCCGAACTCGCGCAGGACACGAGCCAAGGCATCGGCGCGGCCGGCAAGTTCTGCAGCGGAATCCGTGTCGCGCTTGTGCTTGCGGACCGCAGCGGAGATCTCGGACAGGTAACGGATGCGTTCTGATGGCACCACGGTATGGATGTCAGAGTTGCGTTGGGGCGCATCGCCAGGGTTCCAGTCGCGCTCGGTGCGCTCGGCGACTTGCTGCATCAGCCATTGGAACAGGTGGTCGACACCGATGTCGCCGAATCGACTTGCGGCAGTCAGGAATACCGGCATGTCGTCGAGCTCGATATCGAACATCTGACGGTTACGTTGCACGGTCTTCGCCACTTCGCGACGAGCATCCTCGGCGCCACGCTTGTCGGCCTTGTTGAGCACGACACCGTCAGCGAAATCGAGCATGTCGATCTTCTCGAGTTGGGTGGGTGCACCGAACTCAGGAGTCATCACGTACATCGACAAGTCGCATAAATCGGTGACCGCGCTATCGCTTTGACCGATGCCCGCTGTCTCGAGGACCACCAGGTCGTAGCCTGCGGCACGCATGGCCAGCAGTGAGTCGCGGACCGACTCGGAAGTGGCAGCATGAGCGCGGCGCGTAGCCATCGAACGCATGAACACTCGTGGACCCTTAGCGGCATTCATGCGGATGCGGTCGCCGAGTAGGGCGCCGCCGGTGCGGCGACGGCTTGGATCCACTGACAGGATGCCGATGGTGCGATCTGGAAAGCGATCGAGGAACCGGCGCACCAACTCATCGGTCAGGGAAGACTTGCCGGCGCCACCAGTTCCAGTGATGCCGACCACTAAAGGTGAAGACTCATCGAGTTGCTGCTCGAAGCCAGCGCGGATGTCATCCAATCGCGGACGCAAATCCTCTGGGCACTCCTCATCATGGAGCTTCTCGATGATGGTGATGGCTTGGGCGACTGCTGGGGCTTGGCGATGGGGGAGTCCGTCAGGCAACTCCGCGTCGGCAGTCACTGTGGCGTAGTCGGCGCGAGTGAGCATGTCGCGAATCATCCCGACGAGCCCCATGAGGCGACCATCCTCGACCGAGTAGATCCGCTCGACACCTGAGTCATGCAGATCCTTGATCTCACTGTCGGTGATGGTGCCGCCGCCGCCGCCGAAGACACGAATGTGACCGCAACCACGTCTCTCCAACAGCTCGACCATGAACTTGAAGAACTCGACGTGTCCACCTTGGTAGGAACTGATCGCGATGCCGTGCGCATCTTCTTCGATCGCAGCCTCGACGATCTCCTCGACACTGCGGTTGTGGCCGAGGTGAATCACTTCAGCGCCTTCTTGCTGCAGGATGCGCCGCATGATGTTGATTGCGGCATCATGTCCATCGAACAACGAGGCCGCGGTGACGAAACGCAGCTTGTTGGTGGTGGAGAAATCCTGGTCGTGGAAGTTCACGGGTTCGGTTTTGGTTGTCATGACTAGATCGATGTAGATTCCGGCGCAGGGCCGGCTTTGCCTCGGATTCGTCCGAGGTAACTGTTTAAGTCGTTTTGCAGTCCCTTCAAATCGCTGATTCGTTCCGCTACTTCAGCTAAACGAGTAGTCAGCAGTTCATCAAGGTGGGTCAGCATGGCGGGGGTGGCGCCAGTATCGAAAGTGCGATTCAGTTCGGCGATTTCCCCGAGGCTAAGCCCCAGTTTCTTGAGCCGAGTGATGAAGCGCAGGCGTTCGAGAGCATCAGCGCCGTACTGACGACGCCCATGGGGGCCCCTCGATTCTGCAGCCAACAGCCCAAGTTCCCCGTAATACCTTATAGTACGGGAACTTACGCCGCCTTCTAGGGCTAAGTCGGCGATGTCTAGGGTGTTCTTGGCTTCAGCCATCCGGTCATTTTACATCAGGTTGCCAGTTTGCGTCAACTGGTAAGCTGTGCCATTTATCGGCCCGTTTGGCTGCTGAATCAAATCCTTTGCGGGCAGATATCAGTCAGATGGCAGCGACCGCAATGTGCCGTTCTGGCTGTACAGGTCTCGCGACCATGATCGATCAGACAGTGGCTCACCTTGACCCACAAGTCTTGCTCGAAGAACTTCATCAGATCGCGTTCCACCTTGACGGGATTCACTTCACGCGTGAAGCCCATACGCCTAGCTAGGCGGCCAACGTGAGTATCTACCACCACACCGACCTTGATGCCGAAAGCGGTCCCCAGCACGCAGTTAGCGGTCTTGCGCGCCACTCCTGGCAGCGACAACAACTCAGGCATGGTTCGTGGCACCTGACCATCGAATCGCTCCATGATGGCCTTTGATGAGCCGCTCAAGCTTTTGGCTTTGTTGCGAAAGAAACCTGTCGTGCGCACCAAGTCTTCAAGCTGCGCCAAACTTGCCTGCGCCATGGATTCGGCCTCAGGAAACCTCCGGAACAGCTCTGGTGTGACCTTGTTGACCCTGACGTCGGTGCACTGCGCGGACAAGATGGTCGCGATCAGCAGTTCGAATGGAGTCTTCCAATCAAGAGCTGTGCGAGTATCCGGAAACCTGGCCATAAGTCGTCGCATTACCTCGCTTGCGCGTTCATGTCGCGCACTCTGGCTTTCCCTGGAAGGGAAATCAGGGTTGCGCTTGCGTGGCAGAGCTGGTGTAGCCATTCACGGTATCGTAGGACAGGATGAGCTCCCCCGCTGCACCAAACCCGTCTGGTTCTGACGTGATCTTGTTCCGGATTACGTTGCCTTCGGTTTGGGATGAGAGTTTGGTGTGGCTGTTAGCTGATCATGGCTTTGGTGATGCTGTCGCTGAATGTACTTATCCGGCTGGTGCGGTGGAAAGCGACCCTCAAGACCCACAGCGTCCAAGTGAGGTGCGGGTGATAGTTAGTCAAGCCCAGGCTGATGCACTGCGGGTAGCTTTCCCGAGCTGGCTCGAACAGCTTGGGGTGCAAGAGGCTGATTGGGCATGCAACGAGGAACCGCACACCGCCGCAGAGCGCTTCGACCCAAATCTATGGCAGCAGGCGTGGAAGCCCTTTCGCTGTGCCGGATTCGTGGTGGTTGCCGAGTTTCATGATCTAGCAGCGGTTTCCTTACGCCCCGACGACACCCTGTTGATGATCAAGGCTGGGTCGGCTTTTGGTACCGGCACCCACCCGACCACCCGCCTAGCCCTGAAAGCCATCCGGGATTGGTGTGTCTCTGCTCCACCTGCGCGTCTTCTTGATGTAGGGACAGGGTCGGGAATCTTGTCGGTTGCAGCAGCCCTTGGAGGGGTAGGGGAGGTTTGCGGCATGGATCCCGATCCGTTTAGCCCCAGTCAGGCTCTGGCGATGGCAGAGCTCAACAAAGTCGAGCACCAATGCAATTTTTGGCGTGGTGGATTTGATAGTGCAAATGGCCAGTGGCCAGCAGTGGTGGCAAACCTTGTTGCCGACATCATCCAGGATGGAGCCGGCTCCTTGGGGTGTCTGGTGGCTCCTGGCGGCCGCCTATTCGCCGGGGGCATCTTGCGCCGACACTGGGATGAAACAGCAGCAGCCCTTGCTGCGGAGAACCTAATATTGAAAAGCCGAAATGGCCGTGGAAGGTGGTTATCCGGAATTTGGGTTAAATCATAAGTTCAATAATCATAAATATTT
>CAZJGH010000231.1:956-3681 GCA_964545405.1 uncultured Planctomycetales bacterium | reverse complement strand
GGCCTGGTACACCTCCCCCTCGGCGATACGGCGTCGGACCGCCTCGATGCGCGCGCGGTGGCGCTCGGGTGAGACGTGACGAACGAGCTCGCCCTCGAACACGACCGCCCCGCGGGGCACGTCCCGCGCGAGGAACTCGCGAACGCGCGGCAGGTCGGAGTTGAGGACTTCCGTCGGTGGGCCGGAAATCAGGAAGCGGCCGTTTTCGAATACGGCCAAGGTGTCGGCCACGGTCAAGGCGCAACTTACGCTGTGGGTGACCGTGACTGATGTCATCCCATGTTCCTCCTTCAGTCGGCGCATGGTGTTACTGACGCTAGTGGACATCTCTGGATCAAGGCCGGCTTCAGGCTCATCATAAAGGATGATGCTGGGCTCAGTGACCAGCGCTCGTGCCAGGCCGACCCGCTTCTGCATGCCGCCGGAGATCTCACTCGGCAGTTTCGCCTCGGCTTCGGTCATCTGCACCAGCTCAAGCACGTGCATGACGCGCGCACGAATCTCGGCATTGGTCATCTTGGTGGTCTCGCGTAACGGCAACGCGAGGTTGTCGAACACGGATAACCAGTTGATCAATGCGGAGTGTTGGAACAGATACCCCATGTCACGCCGCAGCTGTGCCAGACCTTCGCGGTCGAGGGCTGCCACATCCTTACCCATCACCGAGACCTTGCCGTCATCGGCTTGCAGCAGGCCGATGATGTGCTTGAGGATAACGCTCTTGCCGGAGCCCGAGGGCCCCATGATTACCAGCGAGTGCCCTTCCGGTACTTGGAACTCGACTCCGTCGAGGACCTGTTGGGTACCGAATGCCTTCTTGACGCCTTCGAGCTTAATCACTGATAGATGACCTTACCGAGGAAGAAGTTGAGCACGATGATCATGATGATGGAGTTACGGACTGCAGCTCGGGTGGAGTTGCCGACACCACTTGCGCCATGTTGGGCGCGCAATCCGTTGGAGCAGCCGATCACGCTGATGGTGAACCCGAAGATCATGGCCTTCAGCAGGCCAGCGTAGACGCTGCGGGGTAAGCCTACGAAGCTAGTGTCAGCCAGGGCCTGGATGCAGTTGCGCAAGTAGCCAGAGAAATCGAGGCCCAATTGCGAATAGGCTATCAGGCCGCCGCCGAGGATCCCGACGATCGCGGACAGGATCGTAAGGATCGGCGCGATGAAGGTCAGTGCCAGGACTCGCGGCGTGACCAGGTAGCTGAAGATGTCAACCGACATGACCTCAAGCGCCGTCACTTCTTCCTGCACTCTCATCGTGCCAAGTTCAGCAGCCATCGCGCTGGCCACACTCGCGGCCAAGACCACAGCTGTCATCATCGGGGCCATCTCGCGAACCATCGCCACGGCAACGGCGAATCCGACGGCTTCCTGCTGCCCATAACGGGAAAGCTCGAAACCCAGCTGCAGCGACAGGATCATGCCGATGAAGAAGTTCACGAACAGCACGACGTGCAGGGACTTGATGCCACAAAGGTGCATCTGATCGCGTAGCGATCGCCAGCGCCGAGGGATGTGCCCAACCCTCATCAATGCGGCCAGGCCGAGGTGCATGGTGTAGCCAGCTCCGACGATCGGAGGCGCCAACATCAGGGCGCCTGCACGCTGAATGATGTTCACTGCTCATCCTCCTGGCTCTCGGAATCTTCAGCCACCCGATGAATGTCGGGCCAACCTGGGCCAGGGAAGGCAGGAGAATCCATGCCGCCATTATTGCCACTGCGCCACCGCAATAGGCCGAACAGCCACGAGGAATGCGTAGTCCCGTCTGGTTCGGTCCATTGGCCTCCTAGGATCGGCACGCTCCAACGCGAATGTCCGGCGGCCTCAGCCTGGTGATACAGGTTGAACCAAGCTCGCTTCTCCTTGACCACGATCGGGGCCGGCTCCTGGACATCCCTTTGGACCCAGAACTCGTAGAAGAAGCCGAAGCTCCTGGCCAGCGACTCCGGATCAAGGACACCGGGCAACCCGAAGTCCAACAATCGCGTCTGCTCGCGTTTACTTTCCTCGAACTCATAGCTGAGGAACGGCCAGATACGGAAATGTCGCTCACTGGTGCCGTCGCCACGCTCTGTTTTTGTCGACATGAAGAACGGCACGAAATAGTTGCCGGTGCGTTCCATATCGTTGAAGTGGTCCTTGCGGTGCCAGAAGAACGGGAACAGCAGGACCGAGTACTCGGTCTTCTCGTCCTCATAGTGCAGCCAAAACGGCAAGAAGCGCTGGATCTTGCGAGGCGCATCAGTGCCACCGGATTGAAACTTGACCAACGGCCAGAACTGCCATGAGGAGAACTCCGTGGATGGACGTGAAGCCCAGCCGAAGAACGGTGGTAGGACAGTGGTGGCTTGGTAGTCGTCCTGCTTGACCTTGCCGAACAGTGGGAACAGCATCCAGGATTCACGCGGATGAGGCTTATACAGTTCGTCTTCGGCGCTGTGCCAGAAGGGCCACAACGTATAGGAGCGACGATACAAGCCATCAGCCTCGGCGACGCCACGGAATGGCCAGAAGTGCCAGCCGGTTTCGGAACCTTCAGTCCGCCCCAGGAAGGGCCAGAACCAGTGGTAACTGTCACGTTCTTCCTTATGGCTTTCCATGTACAGGGGGAACAGGAAGAACTTGAACTCGTCGTAGGTCCAGAAGTCCCGACCAGTGCCGAAGAATGGGAAGAACCAGAAGTAGTTCTCGAGTTCGTCGGAGCTGGTGCC
>CAZJGH010000231.1:0-946 GCA_964545405.1 uncultured Planctomycetales bacterium | reverse complement strand
CACCGGCGATCAGATAGAGAAGGGCAGCCCAGTCAGTGTCACGGATTCCGTCGGGCCTGATCTCACTGCGGTATGACCACAAGGGGAACAGCCTGGCGAAGCTGCGGTCGCGATCCGGATCATGCTCGTATATGCCCAAGCCGCCGAGGAAGCTGGCGCGAATATCGCCGTGGCCGTTCTTCTCTCGCCACATCACCGGGCTCAGCGCCCAAAGCTCGACGTCGGCTTCCTTGTGATAGCGCAGGATGCCCCCCAAGCCCTCCGCGTGTTGGTATTCGGGGACTGTGTGCCGGGAAAATAACGGTGCCAGGTGGATTTCTGAATCCGGGGCAGCGCACGAGCCTGAGACCAGCAGGGCAAGCAGGCCCAGGCGACGCAGAAATGTCATGGGGGGATTGTAGGCTACTCACGTGGCCATTTCTCGCCCGACCTTCTCGCTTGCTACCCTACTGCTTTGCCTGCCGGCTTGCGGTATTTTCGTAAGTGAGCCGAACCCACCAACCTTGGAGGAAGTTGCAAACGCCCGTGCTGCAGAGGCAGACGATTGGGCGTTGCTCGAGGAGGCGTGGCTAGCGGTCGCCGATGACCCTTATGCAGCCTTGCAGGAGCTGGCGGCAATGCGTCAGGCCAACCCAGACTCGGTTCGACTTGCGATATTCGAGCAAGACATGATGGTGCGCGAGCTGGACATGCCACAGGTAAGGGCACTGGCCGAAGCGAACTATAAGGAGAACGGTACGGCGCTCAATGCTCTGCTGTTCGCTCGGGTCGCACCATCAAAGGAGACGCAAGCTACCTTGCTTACCGAGGCCTTGGATTTGGATCGTAATCTGGTGGAGGCCAGGGTGATGCAACTTGGCAACGCGGCATTCTCTGGCGAGACGGAAGTACTCGCCCAGTTATTGTCGTTGCTTAATGACTATCCAGGCTCTGCAAGTGCCTGGCG
>CAZJGH010000230.1:0-3728 GCA_964545405.1 uncultured Planctomycetales bacterium | reverse complement strand
CATCGTGCTCGAGATCGATGTCCAGGGCGCACGCCAGCTCAACGACTGTGGCTTGCCGCTGGTCAGCCTCTTCGTGTTGGCTCCTTCGCGGGAGATCCTTGAGCAGCGTCTGCGCGATCGCGGCACCGAGACTGAAGAACAGATCCAACGGCGCTTGTCGATCGTCGATCAGGAGATGTCCTTCGCCGGGGATTATCAGCACCAAGTGGTGAATGATGATTTCGAGCGCATGGAAGCCGAGGTCGAGCAACTGCTCGGCTATACCAAGGAGGTTAGTTGATGGCGTCTGTATTGATGGGTGTGACCGGTTCGGCGGCGTGTTTCAAGGCGGCCGCTTTGGCATCTGCCTTGACCAAGGATGGTCACGATGTGCAGGTCGTCATGACTCCTGCCGCTACCGAGTTCGTCGGTCCGTTGCAGTTCGCATGCCTCACCGGCAACGCGGCACTGGTCGATGAGTTCGATTCCGCCGATGACTCCGGCATGGATCACATCAGCCTGGCACGTGCCGCCGAGTTGATGGTGATAGTCCCGGCTACCGCCAATACCGTCGGCCTGTTGGCATTAGGCTTGGCGCCGAATCTGCTCGGCAGCTTGGCTTTGGCATTCGGCGCTTCCAAGCCCCGACTTTTCGTGCCGGCGATGAACCCTGAGATGTGGAGCAACCCTGCAGTTCAGCGCAACGTCGCCACCCTGGTCGGGGATGGTTGGCAGCAGGTCGGCCCCGCAAGTGGCGAGACCGCCTGTGGTGAGGTCGGTGACGGCCGCATGGTTGAAGTTGAGCAGGTGCTGGCCGCAATCAGCTCAGCCCTGATATCCTGCTGACATGCGAGTGAGGGATTCATCCTTGATGCGCGTCGCTTCCGCGCTCAGCATGTTCGACTTCGTGCAGATGTCGACCGCGCGCGGGATATCGATGGTCAACTCGCCATCACTCTTGTGGCTGACTGTGCTGTTCACGCCGGCGGCTTTCTATTGGTTGCTGCTGTTGCCAGGCGCCTTGCTGCCAACGGCTCGCCTGCAGAAGACCTTCGCCCTCGCGGTCTTCATCGGGCGCATGGCTCTCTGCGCTTTCCTCTACATCCATTGGGCGATGTTCGCCGACGCCTGGCCGCGACTCGTCACCGGGCTGGTGTTCGCCATCGCATTCGCGTTCGTACCGTCCGCCTCGTGGGATCGCATCGCGCGCCAATACATGAACATCGCGGTCGTGCCAGGCATCGTATTCCTGCTCGCCTTCCTGTTCGTCGACGAGAAACCGCACCGTGATTTCCCGACCAACGCGACAGCGGCGCAAGGCGCACCGAACCTGGTATTGATCACTTGGGATACGGTTCGCGCCGACGTGCTCACTGAATACGGTGGCAGCGGCTTGGACATGCCGAACCTCGCCGCCTTCGCTGCTGATTCGATCACCTTCGACGACGCATGTGCGAGCACTCCGATCACTGCACCTTCGCACGCGACCATGCTTACTGGTGTGCTGCCACCGTCGCATGGGGTACGCTCCAACGTGTTCGACTCGATCGCAGCCGGTACACCGATGTTGTCGACGATCCTGGCCGAAAACGGATATCGCACCGGAGGTTTCGTCGCGGCCTACCCGTTGCTCGGGCGCTTCGGCTTCAAGACCGGCTTTGAGATCTACGACGACCGCCTTGAGGAAGTCCGGTTGATGCGCTTGCGCCAGTTGGATTTCTTCGATGCCGCATGGATGTTGCTGTTCCGGCCATTCATTCCAGCCAGTCCTCATGCAGCAAGTCCGGGTGAGGTCGTCCAGCAACGTGCAATCGACTGGTTGGCGCAGATTCCGGCGACCGAACCGTACTTCCTGTTCGAGCATCTTTACGACGCTCACGCACCCAACAATCCGCCGCAGCCGGCTCGCGACCGTGCTCTCGCTGCTATCGGTATGGCCAAGCCACCCGCGCTCGATACCGCCGACAACGAGAATATGGCGTTGTACCGCGCGCAGATCGAGAAACTCGATGAGCTGTTGGGCTTGATGTTGGCAGAGATCGAGCGCCGCGACCCAGGGTTAAGCAACACGCTCATCGTCCTGACCGCCGACCATGGCGATTGTTTCGGCGAAGGTGGCTATTCGAATAACCACATCGCTTCACTTTATGAGGCGACTCAGCACGTGCCGATGTTCGTGCGACTTCCCGGTGCTAAAGGCGCCGGCATGCGTGTCGAGCAGACGGTCACCCACTATGACTTGATGCCGACCTTCCTCGCTGCCGCCGACTTGGATGTACCTTCAAGTGTCGAGTACATGCGTGGCATTCCCTTGCAGCAGGCCTTGGCGCCGAACGGTTTTCCACAGGAACCGCGTCCGGTCTATCTCGAAGCCATGAGCTCCAACATCCGTGGCGAGCGCAAGCGTGGCTGGCGAACCGAAGACCTCAAGTTGATCTTGTGGGAAAACGGCAACACCAACCTGTGGCGTTATCGAGTCAATGAGACTGACAGCTTGTCCGTCGACGAGGCCGAGCAGCAGGCAGAACTGCAGACGCGGATGCTCGAGTACTTCGAGAGCCTGCCGAAAGTCAGCGGTGCAAGGGATGAGATAAGCGCGATGGACCTCGAGGCGTTGCGCGCATTGGGGTACGCGGATTGATGGCGCGTTTTCTCGTCACGGCAGGACCTACTCGCGAAGCACTGGATCCGGTGCGCTATCTCTCCAACCGTTCCAGCGGCAGGATGGGCTACGCCATCGCAGCAGCATTGCTTGAGCTTGGACACGAAGTGGAGTTGGTCTCGGGGCCAGTGGCCATCGATGCCCCGCTTGGCGCCAACCTGACTCGAGTCGAATCCGCAGTGGAGATGCTCGCTGAAGCCAGTGAGCGCTGGGCAGCCTGCGACGGCATCTTCGCGGTCGCGGCGGTCGCTGATTATCGACCGGTGGCGGCATCCGACAGCAAGCTGAAGCGCGATCCGAGTCAACCTCTCACGCTCGAGTTGCAGCCAAATCCAGATATTATTGCCACTCTGGCGGCACAAAAGGGCGATCGTCTGGCAGTGGGGTTCGCCCTCGAGACTGATCAGATGGAAGAGCACGCCATGGGCAAGTTGAAGGCCAAGAACCTAGATTTTGTGGCGTTAAACGGAATCTCGGCACAAGGGGCTGTGGAGTCCGCAATAACCCTGCTGGGCGGCTCCGGGGTACGTCAGCAGCTAGGGCCGGCGCCGAAAAGCGAACTTGCACGTCAGCTGGTGTTGGCGGTAGGAATCGCGGCTTCCAGAGCCTAGGATAGTAGGCATACAGTGGCTGCAACCCGCAAGAAGAAGAAAGCGACCAAGCGCAAGACCGCGGCGAAGAAATCTTCCCCACGTAAGCGCACCCCCAAGCGCAACCAGGCCAAGACTCAAGTGAGTTTCTTCGGTACCGGGTTGCAGGTAGTGGCGACCTGGATTGGTACCGCGCTGCTGGCTTGTGTCTCAGCAATGCGTTGGGTCGGTTCGCTGGCGCTGGCGGCCTTGCAAGGCAAACGTGGGCGACAGCCATTCGGCATGGTCCTGGCAGCAGCCTCCTTGTTCGTCCTGGTTGCCCTGCTCGATTACCAAAACGGCAAGCCAAACCTGTGCGGCGTACTTGGTTACAACATCGCCGACGGCATGTTGGTCTTCCTCGGGGTAGGGGCGTTCATCATGCCGGTCTTCGGCGCCTTCTGGGGCGTGGCGAGGTTGTTGCGCGAGAAGAGCAGCGGTTATGCCGAGTTCAAGCT
>CAZJGH010000229.1:0-3750 GCA_964545405.1 uncultured Planctomycetales bacterium | reverse complement strand
CATCGTGGCTTCCTTGCTCAACGAGTTCGCCTTTGTGGATTACCAGGATTCGGTCGGCGTCGCGAACAGTGGATAAACGGTGCGCGATCGCGATCGAGGTCCGCCCCTCCATGATGTCGTGGACGGCTTCCTGCAGGAGATGTTCGGTATGCGAATCAACGTTGCTGGTCGCCTCATCAAGGACCAATACACGCGGACTCGCGGCCAACACTCGGGCGAAGGACAGCAGCTGCTTCTCCCCTGCCGACAGGTTGCGGCCGCGCTCTCGCACCGGCTCATGCCACCCACCGGGAAAGCGAACGACGATTTCATCCAGGTGCAGTCGAGTCGCGGCCGCGATCGCCTGCTCATCACTTACCTCTGGATGACCAAGACGGATGTTCTCGAGGATGTCGCCACCGAAAAGGAATACATCCTGAGGCACCAAGCCGATGCGTTTGCGCAGGTCGCGCGACGCATACTCACGAATATCGATGCCGTCGAGCAGGATGCGCCCTGAAGTCGGATCGTAGAGGCGGGTCAACAGCTTCAACACCGTGGTCTTGCCGGCACCGGTCGCCCCGACCAACGCGACCTTCTCTCCTGGCGCGACCGAGAAGTTCAAGTCCTTGAGTACCGGGACGCTCGGGTCGTATCCGAAGCTGACGTTGTCGAAGGTGATCTCGCCGACGACCTGACCGGGATTGGCTGAGCTTGATGCCTCCGGCAGACGTTCCTCGACATCAAGTAGGTCGAAAATGCGGCGACTGGCCGTCATCGCGTTCTGCATCACCGTGTACTTCAAGCTCAGTTCGTTGAGCGGGTGGAAGAACTTCTGCATGTAATCGATGAAGGCGAACAGTACCCCCAAGGTCAGGCCGCCTTCGAGGCCGTCGGTGCGCCAGTTCTCAGCGACCAATCCCCCGCCGTACCACAGGATGAGGGCACCAGTAAGCGATGACAGCAGTTCGACGGTTGTGGATAAGGAAGTCTCCCACCACACGGTCTTGAGTTGGGCATCGCGCACGCCGCTGGCGATCTCACCATACTCGCCAAGGGTGGCGGCTTCGCGATTGAACATCTGCACCACGTTCATGCCACTGATGCGCTCATGCAGGAAGCCGTTCATGTCAGAGAGCTTGGCGCGCATCGACACGTAAGCAGCACGAACCTTCATGCGAATGAACAATGTGGCGATCAACAGCAAAGGAACCACGATCAACGAGACAAGCGCGAGCTTGACGTGCAAGGCGAACAGGATCGCTAGGGTCGCGAGCAGGAAGATCAGGTCACCGATGATCGTGACCACACCACTTGCGAACATCTCCTGCAGTGCTTCGACGTCGGTGGTCACCCTGCCGACCAGGCGGCCGGTTGAGGTGCGATCGAAGAACGACGCCGGCAACTGTTGAAGGTGACGAAATATCGCCAAGCGCAGATCAAGCAAGGCATTCTGCCCGCCGGTCTCCATGCAGATGTGCTGCGCTCTTCTCAGCAGACCATTGGCCACACCAACGGCGAGGAACGCCAGCAGTAGTGGGTAATAACCCTGCATATCTCCGACGGCGAGGAAGTCGTCGATCGCGACCTTCACCAGCCATGGCATCGCCAAGCGACATGCTGACAACAGCAGTAGGCACGCCAACCCAATCCACAATAGGTACATATGCGGACGCACGAAGGGCCACAAACGGCGCAACAGATGGGAATCCAATGCCGCTCCGGGACGGTCGCCGGGTTCGAGTCCATGGTGTGAAGGGTGGACCATCAGGCATCCCCTCCCAACTCTTCACGCAGGCTCGCACGCTGCTGCTGACGGCGGTATAGCGAAGCGTAAAGGCCGTCCTTCTCGATCAAGCTATCGTGGCAACCATGTTCCACGATCCGACCTTCATCAAGCACGATGATGGCATCGGCATGCTGGACCGTGGCGACACGGTGAGCGACCAGCACTGTCGTGCGCTGAGACATGAACGGCTCAAGGCCGGAGAGGATCTCATCGGTAGTGCTCGCATCGACTGCGCTGAAAGGGTCATCCAGCAGCAGTACTTGTGGCTCCATCAGCATCACCCTGGCCAAGGCGGCACGTTGGCGCTGACCACCGGATAGGTTCAATCCTCGCTCACCGACGATGGTGTCGAATCCATCCGGGAGTTGATCCAGGTCCTGAGCCAAGCGACTTGCCTCGACTGCCCGCCTGATCTCGTCGCGCGTGGCTTGTGGCCGACCAAGTGCGATATTGTCGGCGAGGGAAGCACTGAACAGGAAGGCTTCTTGAGGCACATAGCCGATATCGCTGCGCAAGTCGGCAAGGCCGCGGTCATGGACATCGACGCCAGCGTAGGCGACCTGCCCTCGCTCGACCTCAAGCTGACGAGCGAGTGCGCTCAGCAACACGCTCTTGCCTGAACCCGTCGGTCCGACCACTCCTAAGACCGTACCGCCCTGCATCGAGATACTGATGTCATCCAGCACCTTACGAGGCTCACCCTTCTCGTTCTTCAACACGACGGTCAGGTTGGAGACCTCGATCGAGGGCGATTCCAATCCTTTGACACTTGGATTCTCCCTGTCGGCGAGCGTCGGTGGTTCGTCGAGGATCTGCCCAACCCGTGCCAACGCGGCAGTGCCACGCTGCAACGAGCTGATGACGAAACCGAGGACACCTGTCGGTGCCGCCAACATGTGCAGGTAGAAGACCATCGCCACGAAATCACCGAGGCTGATGGTGCCGGCAGCTGCCATCGGGCCACCGAACAGCAACACCACCAAGGTGCTGACCGAAGCCAACATGTTCATGCCAAGGCCGAGCATGGCTCGTTCGCGGCTGACCTTGATGTTGACGTCTCGATAATCGGTGCAGCGCTGCTTGAACCTGTCGAAATCGAAGTCCTCAAGCGCCAGCGAGCGGATGACCATGCTGCCGGACAGGCTCTCCTCGACCTTGGTCGAGACTTCACCGAGAGCTTCTTGTGCGGCCCGTGAATCACGCTGGATGCGCGTCGCCATCTTGCGGGCTCGCCACAAGAAGAATGGAAAAGGCACGATAGCCAATAAGGTCAGCTTGACGCTGATCTGCACCATGAAGACGAGGCTGACCAGGTACAGGACACCGGTCTCGGACAGGTACATGAAGACCGGGCCGAGCAGGCTCTGCACGAACTGCACATCGTTGACGCAACGAGACATCAACTTGCCGGTGGCATTACGTCCGTAGTAGGAAGGAGATAGCTTCAGCAAGTGCGCCATCACACTCTGGCGCAGGTCGCGAATGGCACGACGACTGTTACCGAGCACGAACAGGCGGCTTGCCGTTCGCAGCACGGCACCGGCCAAGGCGACTCCGGCGATCGCCAGCCCACCGAACAAGGCGAGCCTAGTCAGTTCGGCGACATCAACGCCACTGGCTTCAGGGTCGTCTGCCGCCAAACGCAGTACATCGACGGTACGCCCAAGAATGTACGGGACCGATATCCGCAAGACCACCGCACCTACAAGTGCCACCACGCCGATCAAGTAACGCCCACGATAGCGCTGGAAGAGCGGCATGATGCGCCGCAATTCGCGCAGGCTTGTGGTTGTCGGCGAGTGCACTAAATCACCAACACCTTCAGCTCAACTTGACTACCGTGCCATCCAACTTGGCCCACAAGACGATGATCTCCATCTCGGGGAACTTCTTGCCGAGGCGAGCGGCAGTGTTCAACGCTAAGGGGACTTGTTCCTGCTGGCCACCGGGCACGGCAGCGCAACCTTCGTGGGCGACTACAC
>CAZJGH010000228.1:0-3754 GCA_964545405.1 uncultured Planctomycetales bacterium | reverse complement strand
GCGATCAAGCGCTTGACCTCGGCGATCGCCGTCTCGGTCATGGTGATACGGTTGTCGGTAGTGTTCATTCTTGGTTCTCCGCGGCTGGCGCGTCGCCGCCTTGCTTGTTTTGGTAATCCGCGAGAGCCTGCTTGATGGCATCCTCAGCGAGTACTGAACAGTGGGTCTTCACTGGCGGCAACGCCAGCTCCTCGACGATGTCGACGTTGCGGATCTCGGTAGCCTCTTCGACCGTCCGGCCCTTGAGCCACTCGGTCGCCAAGCTCGATGATGCGATCGCCGAGCCGCAGCCGAAGGTCTTGAATTTGGCATCCTTGATGACGCCATCCTCGACCTGAATCTGCAGTTTCATCACGTCACCGCACTCAGGCGCGCCGACGATACCAGTGCCGACGTCGTCGGCTTCCTTATCGAGTGACCCGACATTGCGTGGGTTCTCGTAGTGGTCGATTACTTTATCGCTGTAGACCATTGTTCCAATCGTGACCTAGTGGCCACTCCATTTCACGGTTGAGATGTCGATGCCTTCCATCGCCATCTCGTAAAGAGGGGACATCTCGCGCAGCTTCTTGACCGTCGAGATGGTGAGATCCGCCGCATGGTCGACTTCCTCTTCAGTAGTGAAGCGGCCGACGCTGAAGCGAATCGATGAGTGGGCAAGTTCGTCGCCGACTCCTAGTGCGCGCAGCACGTAGGAAGGCTCGAGACTTGCGGATGTGCAGGCCGATCCGGAGCTGACTGCGATGCCATGCATTCCCATCAGCATCGACTCGCCTTCGACGAACTCGAAACTGATGTTGAGGCTGCAAGCCAGGCGATTCTCGGTATCGCCGTTGACGTGGGTGTGGCTGAGGCTTGAGGTCAGTCGTTCCTGCAACCGGTCGCGCAGTCCTGCCACCTTGAGCTGTTCCGCTTCGCGATCAGTCAAGCAGATCTCCAAGGCCTTGGCGAAGCCGATGATGCCCGGGACGTTCAGGGTTCCCGAACGCATGCCGCGTTCGTGGCCACCGCCATGCATGACCGGAGAAATGCGCACCCGAGGGTTACGCCGACGGACATACAGGATGCCGACGCCTTTCGGCCCGTACATCTTGTGTGCCGAACCCGACAGCAAGTCGATGTTCATGGCTTGCACGTCGATTTCTTCCTTACCCAAGGTTTGGGTCGCATCGGTGTGGAACAGTGCGCCCTTCTCGTGACAGATGGCGCCGATCTCGCCGATCGGGTGCAGCGTGCCGATCTCGTTGTTGCCGTGCATGATCGAGACCAACACGGTGTCTTCGCGAATCGCATCGCGCAGCTCATCCAAGTCGATATGCCCCTTTTCGTCGACGTTTAGCATGGTGACTTCCCAGCCCTCTTGCTCCAACGCGTGCATCGGGTCAAGCACTGCCTTGTGTTCGGTGCCACAAGTGATGAGGTGCTTGCCCTTAGGGTTGTACATCCGTGCCACACCGAGGATCGCGATATTGTTCGACTCGGTAGCACCGGAAGTGAAGACGATCTCGCGGCCGGAACCGCCGATTGCTTCACCGATGCTGCGCCGCGCCGAATCGACAGCCTTTTCGGCTTCCCAACCGAAGGCATGATTGCGTGACGCCGCGTTGCCGAACGACTTCGTGAACCAAGGCGTCATCGCCTCAAGGACTCTGGGGTCAACCGGAGTCGTGGCTTGGTAATCGAGATAGACCTGAAGGTCCCTGTCCATGATTCTAAACCGCTACTTCTTGGGTGTTGTTTCCAGGACTGTCGTGTGGGGTGTCGCAGTCCGACAGCTCAGCGAGAGTGAAATCATCAAGTACCGATTTCACCCGCGTGGCAACCAGGTTGATTCCTGCCTGAATCGTGCAGGAGGGGGAAAAGTCGCAGCGGCCACCGTCGGCGCATTTCGCGACCGTCACGGAGCCTTCGAGAATCTCCACGACTTTGGCAAGACTTAGCTGATCCGCCGGGTTGGTGAGACGATACCCACCACCAGGGCCGCGCACAGCTTCAACAATCTCAGCCCGGGACAGGTCCTTGAGGACCTCGGCCAGCAGACGGCGTGGAATTCGAAGCTTGGCAACGATTTCCCGCACGCTGGTGTAAGCCTGTCCGGATTGAGCCATAAAGGCCAATGCCATCAGGCCATATTCGGAGCGTTTGGTCAGGCGTAACATGCCAATAATATAGCACTCATTTGATGCCCTTTCAACGGGGCTTTTTTAATGAACAGACGTAAGTCCTTTTAAATAAGGCAATTAAAAAAGAGCATAAAACTCATGTTCTTTTACGCCCATAGCAGTCTGGGGCTGCCCTCCGTAGAACCTCCATCAGGCTCTCCGGGATTCGATGCGGCCGTAGCTTATCGGTGGTCAAACATCCCAGTTCGACCTCCCCAGTTGCGCACAATTTGCCGCTTTCCTGCTCAAACACCTCGTAGTGGTAGCACAGAGTGGTCTTGGTGAATGCACCAATCGAAGTACGCACCACCGCCACCTCGTCGAAACGCAGGGAATCGATGTACCGGCAGCTTGTATTGGTCACAGCGAGCAATAGGCCCAGTTTGTCCTCCATATCGCGATAAACGAAGCCTTCGGAGCGGGCCCATTCGGTGCGGCCCATCTCAAACAGTTCGAAGTACCGGGCGTAGTACAAGACGCCCATCTGATCGACATCGCGATAAAGCAATCGGTAGGTGGTTTCATGCGCAACCATGCGCCTGATTGTAAGCTTCGTCCGCTTCTGCGAGAATCCCTGCTTCATGACCACTATCGTCCCTGCCAAGAGCACCCGCGAACGGATCGTTCCCGCAGTGGGTTTCTCCATCCTGATTCCAGGATTAGGGCATCTCCTTGCGGGGCACAAGAAGTCGGGCTTGATTTGGTTCGCTGCCTGCCAGGTCACGATGGTGCTCGGCATGATGCTGGCTGGCCATACCCAAGGCGATTACGGCTTCCCGGTCAAGATCGGCGACACCACGCTGCTGTTCGCCATGCTGCCTGAATGCGGCAACTTCCTTACCACGCAGCTGATTGCTCGAATGTATCCGAGTATCGAACTCGGTGGCCTCGCGCCGACCAACCTGCCTTGGCGTGACATCGGCTATCTGCTGTCAGGCATGTCAGGTGTTCTTGGCATGTTCAGCGCCGCTCATGCTGCGGGCTGCGTCATCACCGATCACGAGAAGATCCGGTCCGACGCCACTGCCCCGAAGATCCATCCGGGCAAAGCCGCGGTCCTTACCTTGTTGTTGCCGGGCCTTGGTCACTGGGTGACCGGCCGTCGCTTCAAGGCCATCTTGCTGGGCGCTTCGATTCTCGGCTTGTTCCTGCTCGGTATGGCTCTCGGCGATTTCGCCGACTTCGACCGTCAGCGCCATCCTTATTACTGGGGTGGTCAGATGATGCTCGGTGCAACTGGGTGGCTAGTCTCATGGCTGTCCTCCGGCGCGCGCTTCACTTCGGTCATGCCTTACCAGGATGCCGGCTTGTTGTTCACGACTTCGGCAGGCTTCTTCAACGTGATCGCCGCTCTCGATGCTTTCCATCGCGCCGAGGAGGATTGGTTGAAGGCAGGCCCGCGAGTGCTCGAGAAGGAAGCCGACGCCCAACCTAATGTCATGCCTGGGAGGGATGTATGACCAATCCCATCGTCATGTTCCTGCTTCTTGCCGTGTTCAGCCTGGTGCTGGCTGCGGTGTTGAGCTGCTATCGCGAAGATGAGAAAGGCGAGATCCTGCGCGGTATCGCCAGGCGTGGCGCGCTGTTCTTCG
>CAZJGH010000227.1:0-3780 GCA_964545405.1 uncultured Planctomycetales bacterium | reverse complement strand
TGACAAGTCGCGTGAGGGTGTTTCCATTGGTCTCAAATGCCCAAGTCCCTGCGGAAGTCAGCCACGTCCTTCAGGCTTTGCTGCAAGGTGGTGTGGCAGCCTGCGCAGCCACGTGAGTAGTCACGCAACTCCAAGGCTGCGTAACCGGAGAAATCAGCCGCGTCCAGTTGAGCCAAGACTTCGCGCCAGGGGATGGTGCCAGCACCAGGAGCCAAGTGTGAATCAGTGGTGCCGTCGTTGTCGTGCACATGCAGGTGGTCGAGGCGTGGCAAGGCCAACTGGAGTTCCTCGACGATGTCGCCCTCGACATGGGCGTGACCTAGATCGACGCACAGTCCGACGTTGCCTTGAGGATCGACCTCATCGAGCAACTTGACCAGTTTCGAGACTCGGGTGCCGCTGGAGATGATGTTCTCCAACAACAACTTCACACCCGCTTGTCGAGCCACCGGCACAAGTTCCGCAACCGCTTCACGTGCCCAACCGTCGGAGTTGTCGTCCCAGGCATCACCTTGCCAGCCTAGGTGTAGGACTCCACAGTCTGCACCCAAGGCAGCTGCGGCATGGAGGCCGTCGGCGGATGCTTGCAGGGCCTCGTGGCGGTCGGTCTTGGCGGAGTCGATCAGGGACCAACGCTCATTCTGCTCGATCAATTCCGGCACTGAAGGATAAAAAGGCAGGTGCACGCTGGCAGCGGACAGGCCGTAATCATCCAGGCGCTGGCGGAAGTGGCTGAGTGCTGCGGCATCGCGCCATGGCACATGAGGCTCAGCCATCCACAGCTCGAGTTTCGGGTAACCGCTGGCCCCCAAGGCTTCTAGAGCCTCGTGCCCGAGCTCCTCGTAGACAAGGAGGTGAGTGGAGAGTGTGAACTCCATCGCTGCGGGTATCCTAGGAAACCATGCTGGCCGCTGCACTCCTGCTCGCCGCTCCGATGTTCATGCAGGCGGATGAAACCGTCAAGGACTTCAAGCGTTTTTACCGCAAGGAAAAGGATCCGCTCAACAAGATCGAGCTGATCTACTCGCTTGAGGATATTGACGACCCCGGTGTCGCCAAGGTGATGATCCCCATCCTCACTGATAAGAATCCGGAATTGGCACAGGCAGCGCTTGCGGTGGTCACTCAATTGCCATCCGCAGCCGCCCGCCAGCCGCTGTTGAACCTGCTCCTCGAGGGCAAGAACACGGTCTTGCTGCCATCCATCTTGCGTGCTGCTGCAGATGGACATTGGAGTGAGTTCGCTGAAGCCAGTCGCCTTTATCTGGTGGATAGGGACGACACCGTGCGCTTGTGGGCTGTCACGGTCGCAGGGTCGCTGCGCGATGAACTGGCATTGGAGCCCTCGTGCAAGATGGTGGTCGAAGATCCCCATTCCCTGGTCCGCGCTGCCGCTGTCGAGACAGTGGTGAAGCTCGGGAAGGGCAAGGAAGAGATCGCCGGTCCGCCCCTGGTGGCTGCGCTGAACGACAAGAATATCTCGGTGAGCGTCGCTGCTTGCGTGGGTTTGCGGACCATTCGCACCAAGATCGCGATCGATCCCCTGATCACCATCCTTGAAAGCGGGACTGGTCGTATTCTCGAGCAGATCTGGCCGACCCTAGTCGAGATAACCGATAACCAGTACAACGACGACCCACGTATCTGGCGTAACTGGTGGAACGCAGCTGGCGAGACTTATGTCATCCCGACTGATGCGAAGATCGCCGAGCGCCGCGCAGCACGGGCGGCGACATCGGCACTTTACGTGGCCCCTCGAGCCGAAGCTGATTTCATGGGCGTAAAGACCTCGAGCCGACAGATCGTCTTCGTCATCGACGTGTCGGGCTCGATGGAGGAGGAGATCATCGACCGTGATGGATTCCGCGAGCGCGGCTTTACCCGCTTCACCAAGCTCGCCATCGTCAAGGAGGAGCTCTCGCGCTCTATCGAGCAGTTAGGGGATAACGTCGTCTTCAATATCTACAGTTTCGCTTCGGAAGTCGATCCATGGCGCAAGAAGCCTGTTCCAGCCAACGCCCTCAACAAGAGGAGTGCGATGGCCTGGGTCCGCAAGCTCAAACCTATCGGTGGCGCACAGGCATCGCAGCGTGCTTCAGCTGGCCTGTCCGGCAGCTCCGACCTGGAGAAGGGGCGCACCAATACCTATGCAGCCTTGCTTGCCGGCCTTGGCGTAAGCGCTGATCCGAAGAAGCGCGGTCCCATGACCGAAACTGCTGCTGAGGAGATGGACAAGATCGCCGATACCATGTTCTTCCTGTCGGACGGCAAACCCACGGTTGGGGAGCTGGTCGATACCGAGGACATCAAGACCGCGATCGGTGAAATCAATCGTTTCCGCAAAGTGGTAATCCACACGATCGCCATCGGCGACGTGCCGAGTAACTTCATCAAGGACCTCGCCGAAGAGAATGGTGGGGTGTTCGTGGACCTCGGGCGATAAAGGATTTTTTGGCTCGAAACTGGTCACCGCCCGAGGCGGTCGTCTATACTTGACAGTGGTGCCGAGCAGGCCGAGAATGCCGCCCTTTCATCGGGGCGTGGCTCAGCCTGGTAGAGCGCTGCGTTCGGGACGCAGAGGCCGGAGGTTCAAATCCTCTCGCCCCGAGCAATTTACCCGGAAGGACCTTGCCGCTTTTTGCGGCCTCCAATTGATGTCCTCGTGACTGACACTTGAGTCCTCATGACAGAAGATCAGGCCAAACCACCGGCCAAGCGTAGGCGTCGACGTAGACGTCGAAGTCCAATCACGGAAACTTCGCAATCCACACCAGTTGATGGCGATGAATCCGGTGCTGCGACTGCGCCTGCGAAAGAAGCTGGAGAATCAACTACGACTCCGCGAAAGCGACGTCGTCGACGCCGTGGCGGCATGCCTGATGATTCCGGCGCGCCTCCTTCGGACGGCAAGAACCAGCAGAAGGGTGGACAGGGCCGTGGTCAGGCGGCCGGGCCTAAGGTCGAGATGTCTGGAATCCTGGAACTGCGCAAGGATGGCACTGGCTTCCTGCGCCAGATCGATAAGGACCTGGTCGAGCAGCCATCCGACCCGATGGTGCCGCAGCAAATGGTGCGGCGCAACTCCCTGAAGAATGGGTGCCTGGTGGTCGGCCAAGGCAACGAAGGCACCAGCAAGCGTGGCGGCAAACTTTCGAGCATTGATAGCGTCGATGGAGTCCCATTGTCGGAAGCCCGTAAGGGTCGAGCCTTCAAGAACCTCACCGTCATCGATCCAGACTTCCATTATGAGTTGGGTGGATTCACCCAAGAGGGGCAGCTGTCGATGCGCGTGACTGATTTGCTGTGCCCAATCGGGCGCGGCCAACGCGGTCTGCTGGTGGCGCCACCGCGTACCGGCAAGACCACCTTGATGATGAACGTCGCCGCGGCGATGGAGGCCTTGTATCCAGATGTGCACTTGATCGTGCTGCTGGTCGATGAACGCCCGGAGGAAGCCACCTACTGGCGTCGCTCGATCAAGAACGGTGAAGTGTTCGTGAGCACAATGGATCAGTCGCCGAAGAACCATGCGCGCTTGTCAGAGCTGGTGCAGTTCCGGGCCGAGCGGTTGGTCGAGTCCGGCAAGGAAGTGATGATCCTGCTCGATTCGATCACGCGAATGACTCGCGCGTTCAACAACGTATTGGGCGGCAAGGATTCCCGCACCATGTCCGGTGGCCTCGATGCTCGCGTGTTCCAGCGACCAAAGCACTTCTTCGGAGCTGCACGCAACACCGAGAATGGCGGTTCCCTGACCATATTGGCAACGGCCCTGATCCA
>CAZJGH010000226.1:0-3780 GCA_964545405.1 uncultured Planctomycetales bacterium | reverse complement strand
GCTCACTCGGCAAGCACCTTTCCCAACCGTTCGGGTGGGGTCGATCAGGGGTCATCTTGGCGCCATGAATCGAGAACATGTCACCATGGCTGGTCCAGTTCTCGGTTTCCCAACCATCGATAATCTGTACCTCGATCGAGCGCGAGAACGGCACGCCGCGCGCGGTCAATGCGTCAGCCCACACGAAGAAGCCAGCGTTGCCGCCAGTGACCATGTGCTTGTACTCGAACTCGACGATGAAGTTGCGGTACATCTTCTCCGTGCGCATCACGCCGGTAGGCTTGCCATTACAGAACAAGGTGCCATCTTCCATCACCGTGAAGGTGTCATCGGCGCAGTTGACATTCACCCAACCGCTGAGGTCCTTGCCATTGAGAAGATCAACGAAGCCATCGGAAGGATGTGGCTTGCAGACGCAGGAGGCGGCCAACAGGGACAAGCCTGCTGCCCAGATGGGGAGCTTGGAGGGACGGGACAAGTTACTTATTACCAGGTACAGGCCTTCAGCAGGCGGGCGGTCGAGGCACTCGGTTCTTCGGAGGGTGAGCACTCCAGGCCGACGGGTTTGCGGTAGCCGAGATCCCAAGCCTCGCGCAATACGCGGGCGTAGTTGATCTCGCCGGTTCCAGGTTCGCGGCGGCCGGGGTGGTCGGCGAGTTGCAGGTAACCGATCTGATCCCAGCCTTCGTTCAGGTGTCCGCAAAGGTCGCCTTCGGAGATCTGCATGTGATAAAGATCCCAATTGATCTTCACCATCGGGCTGTTCACTTCCTTGCAGATGCGTACCGCGTCGGGGGACCCGTAAAGACAGTGGCCCTTGTGGTCGCGGCGGATGTTCATCGGCTCCAGGATCAACATCACTTCATGCTCCTCGGCGATCGGTGCGACCAGCTTCAGGCCAGTGATGATGTTGTCGTGCATTTGGGCTTGAGTCATGCCCGGTTGGTCGTTGCCGCCGACGATGGTCATCATCGGAGCACCGATCTGATTGGCGGTCTTGCACGAGGCGGTGACTTCCTCGACGAAGCGTTTGTGGTTCACCGGGTCGTTCATTCCAGGGTTGAAGCCCCAAGCCGTGAACTGGGTCGGCTTCATGCCGGTCTCGTCGATCGCCTTCTGGATCGCTTCGATATTCTTGCCACGCCACGGCCAGAACTCGAAGTACTTGTAACCAAGTGCTGCGGCGGCGCGGATGCGATCCTCGTGCGGTTGACCTCCCAACCACATCTCGATGTTCAAGGCGAAAGTCGTCTTGGAGGCAGCGTGCAGCTTGGCGAGGTCAGCGCTGGGGTCCTGTAGCCGAGGGGCATCGGCGCCTTCACCAGGAACCAGGGCGTTCGCCGATAGACCATTCGGCAAGGTGGCAGCGGCAATGGCACCAACTGAAGTGCGAAGAAATGTGCGGCGCGAAGCAGACATGGAATCAGGATAACGTTTGTTCGCTATCTTGCAGACCTGATGCTGCGTCGGCATCGAGCACCCAAACCACATCCGAGTGGTCACGTAACAATGACGCCGGCGTTGCGGGGGATACTGGGCCCTCAAGTGCCCGCCTTACGGGTTCAGCCTTGTCCTTGCCGAACGCCATCACGATTATCTGGCGGGATTGCAGGATGGTCTTGATGCCGACAGTGATTCCGGCGGTAGGTGCGTCCGGACCTTGGGGGAAGCCTGGGCGCTTACGCGTACTCTCCGCCAGCTGTACCAAGCGAGTGCTCGAATCCGTCGGCGCACCAGGTTCGTTGAAGGCTATGTGCCCGTTCACCCCGATCCCGAGCAGACTCAAGTCCACACCGCCAACCGCAGCGATTTCGCTTTCATAATCACGGCAATGAGCGTCGACCTGTTCCTCGTCTACAGTGCCATCCAGGAAGGAAATCGAACTCGCAGGGATATCCACATGGTCGAAC
The DNA here is from genome assembly GCA_964545405.1 of uncultured Planctomycetales bacterium. Lineage (GTDB taxonomy): Bacteria > Planctomycetota > UBA1135 > UBA1135 > UBA1135. The sequence continues at coordinate 1,870 of CAZJGH010000226.1, read as the reverse complement.
AATTGTTGATCCATGAAATATCGGAAGGAGATCGGATCGTCCGGCGCGCAAGGCCAGTACTCATCAAGGTTGAAGCTCTTGCATGCTGCCAAGCTTAGGGTGCCCGCCGCACAGCGATTACGCAATTCAGCGTAAAGATGTTCCGGGGTTGACCCCGTCGGCAGCATCAGCACTGGGTGTGGTTTGCGGGAAATCAAACCTCCGATCCGGTCAGCAACCAGCAGCGCCGCGGCGCTGGCGTCAGGAGTTATGAGCACCATCGGCGATAGTATGCCAAGGCCCGTCGTGGTTACGATAGGCGGCACCGATTACTCCGCTTGACGGCCCACGCAATGCTTCAACCCCTGTTCGGAATCGCTGTACTCATCGGCTTAGCTTTTTCGCTGAGTACCAACAGGCGTGCTGTGCGTTGGCGGACGGTCGGTGTCGGCTTGTCGCTGCAATGGATATTGGCCTTCCTGGTGCTCAAGACCAGCTTCAGTTTGGCCTTCTTCGATGGCGCGCAACGCTTCTTCCGCGGCTTGATCGACATGAGCAAGGAAGCAGGGCGCACCGTACTCGGCGATAACGTGCTCGGATTCGAGGAACAGCCGGCGGTGTTCGGAGCGGTCGTCCTCGTCACGGTCATCTTCTTCAGCTCGACCTTCTCGGTGCTGCACCATGTGGGTGTGGTGCGCTTCATCGTCGGTGGCATGGCGAGGGCGATGGCCAAGTTGATGGGTACTTCCGGCTCGGAGTCGACCGTCGCTGCAGCCAACATCTTCGTCGGACAGACCGAGGCGCCGTTGTTGGTGCGACCGTACCTGGCGCGCATGACTCGAAGTGAACTAGGGGCGATCATGACGGTAGGTTTCGCGACCGTGGCCGGTGGCGTGTTCGCGATCTATGTCGAGATGATGACCGATGTTGTGCCTAACGTCGCCGGCCACCTGCTTGCCGCGACCGTGATGTCGGCACCGATGGGGCTGGCGATCGCCAAGGTCGTTTTTCCTGAGACCGAGGAATCGGAAACCATGGGCAAGGACGTGGCCCAGCCTAAGTCGGAGTACGTCAACGTGATCGATGCGGCCAGCACCGGTGCAGCCGACGGCTTGAAGTTAGCGCTCAACATCCTCGCGATGGTGATCGCCTTCATCGGACTGCTCGCCATCATCAACTGGATACTTGGCTTGGCATCCGATCAACTCACGTTGCAGAACATCCTGGGCGGCATATTCTCGCCGATCGCGTGGCTGCTTGGAGTGCCTGCTGCAGAGGCTGCCGACGTCGGCAAGCTGCTTGGCACCAAGATGGCGGTCAATGAGTACGTCGCCTTCCTCGAGCTTGGTCAACTTACCGATAGCGGCATGAGCGACCGTTCGCGCGTGATCTCAAGCTACGCCTTGTGTGGTTTCTCCAACTTCTCGTCGATCGCGATCCAGATCGGTGGGCTCGGAACCATCGCACCAAGTCGGCGCAAGGACCTCGCCCAACTCGGTCTTCGCGCGATGTTGGCCGGTAGCCTCGCAACCTATTGCACGGCTGCCACCGCGGCGATGTTCCTGGCGTAGTGGTGGGATCAGGCGCTCGCCTGCCGTCTAAGCAGGGGAGTTACCCATAGTCGCCAAGCATGGAACACCAGCAAGGCGGACAGGACAAGGCCACCGGCATTCGCCAGCCAACCGTGTTCCATTTCATGCACATGAGGGATCGCACCGGAGAGGTCCACGTCCATGCTCGTGTACAAGAGGTTTACCAACCATCCGAGGACTAGCGAGACGATGATCAGCGAGGCGATGTAGACCCGCAGGACGGCAGTGCCGAGGAAGTTGCGGACTACCAACATGGTGGTGATGTTGGTAGCAGGGCCGGCCAGCAACATGACCAAGGC
>CAZJGH010000225.1:0-3808 GCA_964545405.1 uncultured Planctomycetales bacterium | reverse complement strand
CGATGCCGTCAGCCCTTCTTTTTTGCCTGGCTGAGCCTCAGACTGGGCGGTCTTCGCCGTCTTCGAGAACCTCTACCTGCACGCCCTCATCCTTGAGGTAAGTGATGGCCTCCTCGACGTTGGCGTCATCACCCTCGACTTCCAAGGACAGGATGGCGATGGTCTCAGTCACTGATGCGCCGCGGATGTTGGGCACCACCTTGAAACGATTGACTAGCGTGAACAGCAGAGGTTGCTTGATCAGGTTTTGTGGGATAGTGCAGAAGAGCTTTCTTTTCATCGATTTGGCGGGTCAATTGTGACTCCGGGGGCATTATATCGGCAAAACCGTGGGATTGTTTATGGACAACAAGCCCGGCGCGGCATAAACTTCCGCGCCAAGGGCGACGTGGCCGAATGGCTCAGGCACGTGATTGCAAATCACGATAACCCGGTTCGATTCCGGGCGTCGCCTCCACCCTCCTCGAGCTAGCTCCAGGGGGTTTCTTTATTTAAAGCCCTTGAGCCGTTCTCCAGAGAACAGGATCTCGCCACCCAGGAGTACCCAGGAGAGGATGGTCACGCTACCACCTAGGGGCGCAATCCCCAGTCCCTGGCCCTTTAGGGCGCCAAGATAGACGTCTCCACAGAACATCAAGGCCCCAAGCAGGATGCCGGTTGCGGCCATATGGCCCAAGCGAGAAGCCCCTCCGCGCAATAGGATTCCGGCGCCAACCAAGCCCAAACCAGCGATGTATTGCTGCTGCAAGGCCCGGCCGAATGCCGTGTATGCGTGCTCATCGAGTTGCTCTACAAGCCCATGGGCATGCCAGGCGGCCAGAGCTATTCCAGTGGCAATTATCAGGGAACCAAGACCGCACCAAAGTCGGGGTAGGAAATCCATAGGGATTGAGGATAATGTCCCGCACGTTTCAATCCAGGGGGAGTAGCCCAATGGCAGAGGCAAAGGACTTAAAATCCTTCCAGTGCGGGTTCGAGTCCCGTCTCCCCTACCAATTAAAGACCTTGAGGGATTGATTAGATTCTGCGAGAATAGCCGACTTCTCAGGGCTCGTGACGAGCACAAGGACAAAATGGAAGAGCAAGCTTCTGACTCTGCAACAGGCGTAGCCTCTAAGCAGGACATCCTCGCCGTAACCGACTGCCGTACAGGCCGTCAGTACGAGCTCCCAATAACCGACGACACCATCCAAGCGATGGACTTACGTGCCATCAAGGTCAATGAAGATGACTTTGGCATGATGCCGTTCGACGCCGGCCTGACCAATACTGCCGTGTGCCGCAGCTCCATCTGTTTCATCGATGGTGAAAAGGGCATTCTCGAGTATGCAGGCTATTCGATCGAGGAACTTGCAGAGAACTGCACTTACCTCGAGGTCTGTTACCTGATCTTGAATGGCGAGTTGCCTACCGCGGAACAACTTGCGACCTTCGAGGAAGAGATCAAGGCCGACACCGTCATTCCCGACAGTGTTGTCGAGCTACAAAATGCGATGGATCGCAACCTTCATCCGATGTCGATGCTGCAGACTTCACTGGCCGCTTTGGCGGGTGAATATCCTGAGGCTCACGAGGTACTCGACCCCGAAGTTCGGCGGCAACACACCATGCGCCTGATCGCAATGACTCCAGTGCTCGCTGCAATGGGTTCACGTCATCGTCGCGGTTTGGGTCCAATCGAGGTTCGTCCAGAACTTTCTTACGTGGAGAACTTCCTCCACATGCTCCTTACCCCTTCAGGCGAGGAGCCCAACCTTGAGCCTGCCATGGTCAAGGCCATGGACGTGCTGCTTATCCTGCACGCCGACCACGAGCAGAACTGTTCCGCTAATGCGGTTCGTGCGGTGGCTAGCTCGCAGGTGAACCCGTACTCGGCGGTCACTGCAGGCGCTGCCGCCTTGCATGGACCTCTGCATGGCGGTGCCAACCAGAAGGTCCTCGAGATGCTTGATGGCATCGAGAATGTCGAGGATGTCCCCCAATTCCTTGAGTCTTGCCAAAGTGGCGATCGGCGCCTGATGGGCTTCGGTCACAGGGTTTATAAGAACTATGACCCACGCGCCATGGTCATCGGCAAGCTTGCCGGCAAGGTGATCAATGTTGCAGGCCCGAACAAGAAGCTTGAGATCGCTCAAGCACTCGAGAAGACTGCTATCGAGAATGACTACTTCTCCAAGCGAAAGTTGTTCCCGAACGTCGACTTCTACTCAGGCCTGATCTACTCAGCGATGGGTTTCCGCCCTGAGACCTTCACGGTGTTCTTCGCCGTCGGCCGGATGGTCGGTTGGCTCGCGCACTGGGAAGAGATGATGCGCGACCCAGCGAACCGCATCGTGCGTCCACGTCAGGTCTACACTGGCTACCCACGGCGCGATTTCGTACCGATGGACAAGCGCTGAGGCGCAGCCTAGTCCGTTACCGGTAACAGCTCCATAACGGCGTTGCTCATCGCGACGACGCCGGTCCTTAAACTACCACGTGGTTCCGGGGCGAAGGAACTGTTGTGGGTTGAAGGCATCGGTGGTCCATCCGGTTCCATGACCTTCTTCCATAACGCCGGAGCCGTCGTTCCGAGCCAGAAGATATAGCTCGGGCAGCCTGCCGCAGGGCCATAGCGCCCAAAATCCTCGCCCCCCATTACTGGAGGCGCCGGAACGACAGAGCCTTCGCCAAGGTGACGCACGAAAACCTTATTGATTCGAGCGACGAATTCCGGGTCGTTGTAGGTGGCTGGGGTGAACTCCTGTTCACTCACCTCTACTATCGGAAGTAGCTCTTCTGGGAAACCTGCCGCCAGCGCTTCATGATGGGCGGTGCGTTCGATGGCTTCCAGCAATGCTTGACGAACCTTAGGCTTGTAGGAGCGCACGGTGATCTGCAACTTGACCTCGTCCGGGATGATGTTGTGTTTGGTTCCACCCTGTATGGAACCGACGGTGACAACCGCTCCTTCCAGGGTGTCGATCTCGCGACTGACGATGTTCTGCAGGTCTACGACGATCCTCGCTGCCAACGTGACCGGGTCATGGGTCTTATGCGGGGTCGATCCATGGCCACCACGACCACGTACCAGGATGTCGACAGAATCGACGTTGGCCAGGGCATACCCTGGGCAACTGCCTATCACACCGGTTGGTCCTTGCCCGGTGACGTGCAAAGCCAAGCAGAAATCAGGTTTCGGGAAGCGTTCGAACAGGCCATCCGCGAGCATCGCACGTGCCCCAGCTCCGCGTTCCTCAGCAGGCTGTGCGATGAATACCAGGGTGCCACTCCATAACTCCCTGTGATGGGAAAGGAAGTCAGCAGTAGCACTCCAGACACTCATATGAACATCATGGCCACAAGCGTGCATTACGCTGACTTCTGCCCCCTGTCCATCCTTGACCTTTACCTTGCTCGCGTAATCAAGGCCCGTACGCTCCTCAAGAGGCAGCGCGTCGGTGTCGGTTCGTACCAAGACGGTTGGACCCTCACCGTTCTTCAGGACACCAACGACTCCAGTCCCACCAACACCTGAAGTCACACCAAAACCAAAGGACTCAAGCCGTTTGGCCATCTTCGCTGCAGTCTCGAATTCCTCGAAACTCAACTCCGGGTGAGCATGCAGATCCTTGTACCCAGCAATTAACGCTTCCGCGTGAGCTTCGAACCAGATCGCGACTGGATCCTCGGCAGCAGGTTCCTGGGCACCGACCTGCTGACAGCAAGGCAAGACGACAGCAAGGCAGACCACAAGGTGCAGAAGGCGCGTATTTCTCATGCGGCCAGAATACGAAAAGAGGCGGCTCAAGGGAGCCGCCTCTTTTCA
>CAZJGH010000224.1:0-3830 GCA_964545405.1 uncultured Planctomycetales bacterium | reverse complement strand
TTTCATCGGCATTTAAAGAAACTACTGTGTCTGGGCTAGGCTTAAGTTTGCGTAGACCTAATTCATTAACGGTACTTTAAAATGGCTAAGGTTATTACATTAAATGGGCTACCTGCGCTAGGTGGGTTAGGTGGGCTTGAATACAATAAAATAGTGCTTGGTTTGGGCACCGTAGTAGCTGGTGGTGCTGGTGCCGCAATTTGAGACTCCACTCCGGTATTCAGGCTCTCACGCAGGCCGAAACGTCCACGCTCGAGGTTTTGGGAGTCCGCAGCCTTAGCCTTCTTGTTATCGGCAAGCGGTTGCTGACTCGGCTCGAAGCTCAGAATCGATTCCTCTGCGGGGGCATTCTCTGCCTCTATAAGAGAAATGACTCCTTCCTTGGCCAACCTGCTCGGGTCTACGCCCTTATCAGCACCGAGCCCGCCTCCGGAACCACCGCCGTAACCGAGCTTGTCGAGTGATTTCATTTCGATTGGTGGCAACACGGCGCCCGATGGCGTTTCCGAAGAGATGTCGCGGCCGACATAACCAAGAGACTCCATGTCGGGAGCACCAGCATGTACGTCGGCTGGTGATTCGAGCCACTTATCCTGGTTGAGGAAGGCGACTCCGCTCACGACCAGCAGCAAGGCCGCCGCACTCAATAGTGGTGACGGTCGCCACAGACGTGGTCGAAGTTGTTGCTGGGCGGCATCACGCAAGACGTCGCGCCGTGCATCATTCAAACCACTGACACCAGGCATCGGCGGGGCGTCCTTGATCAAGCCCAAGGTGTGGACCATGCTGTCGCGTCGGGCGCGCAGATCTGGGTCGACCTCCAATGCTGCCTCGACTTGCTTGATCGTGGCTTCATCGGCCTCACCCATCAGCACTGCCGTGAGGCGTTCTTCCATGCTCAGTTGAGCGTCGTTCTCGAAGTTTTCACTCATCATTCTTCCCCTAAATCGCTTGGGCCATCCGCAGACGCGCGGTGAGACGGTTCATCCCCTCATGCACCAACCAGCCGACAGTGCCGGATTTCACTCCAAGCACCTCGCCGATCTCGGCATATGTAAGGCCATCGTAGACTTTCAGCCACAAGGCCTCACGCTCACGCTCCGGTAGCTGCAACATCTCTCGTTGCACCAAAGACAAGACTTCCTTGTGCTCGCAATCCGAACCAGGTTCTGACTGCTCTGGCACTGCGATCTTGTCGCGCCGGGCGTTTTCTCGGGTTTCCATCTTCATCGTGTCATAAGCGAGATTGCGGCAGACTCTAAACAACCATGGTCCAGCCGAAGCCCCGCTGCCAAGTTCGGGCCCCTTCCGGAGCAAACGCAAGAACACCTCCTGAACGACATCCTCAGCACGAGTCGAATCTCGCAGGATGCCGCTGGCGAATCGCATCAGGGGGGCCTGATGCCGCTCTACCAGCAAATCGAAGGCCTTAGCTTCGCCACCGTGATAACGGCTCAATAGCTCGGCGTCGGCCTGGGGAGTGTCCTTATCGCTCACAACAGGAAAACGCCGCCCGCGGCGATGGCTTGGGGAAAATATTAGATTTCGACCTCGTGACGGGCAAAGACCTGGTCACGGTAATCGAGGACTTGGCGTACATATGCACGCTTCTCACTGTAACGCCCCGGGAAGAAACTGCGTTTGAACCCATAGACGAGCAGCTCGGACAGTTGCCTCGGCTTGAGACGGAACTCGTCGACGGCCAAGCGGTACTCCCTGGTCATGGTGGTTCTCGACACCAAGCGGTTATCGGTACATAGGGTGGCCGACAAGCGTGCATCCAACATCCGTTTGAAGGGATGGCGCTTGAGGCTAGTGAGCTTAGGGATGGTCTGCAGGTTGGAGGTAAGGCAGACCTCCATGGTGATGCGGCGATCGGCGATGTACTGGACCAAGCGATCGACATAACCGCGGCAATCCTCGATCGAGCGATCGTTGATATGCCGCGAGTTGAACAGCCAAGTGCCGTGACCGATGCGATCACAATGCAGGTCGGTGATGGCCTGGAAGATGGATTCCGGACCATAGTCTTCGCCGGCATGCACGGTCTTGCCGAGGAAGGCGTCGTGCGCGAGCTGGAAAGCGGTCTGATGGACCTTCGCCGGGTAACCACGCTCCGCCCCCGCCAGATCAACTCCTACCACCGGCGCACCGAGTGAGTCACGCGCGTCGATGCTGGCGCGCACCAAGGCTTCCGAGGCCAAGCCATACAGGTCATCGACGGGAAGCTGACCGAACGCTTCGAACATGCTGGCGTAGGTCGGCGAGAACGGCGGCAAGAAGAACCGCATCGCACAGACGATGATGGCCGCGCGATATGGCGGTTCCTCGCCGTTGCGCACCGCGGCCTTGCGATTCCACTTCTTCTCGGCAGCACGAATGCCCTTGGTTACAGCCTGGAGGACATCCTGCACGCTGGCCAACTCTCCACCGGTATGAAGTTGCGGAGCGAATCGCATCTCGATGTACCTGACCCCTTCATTGAAGCTGTCTTCGCACAATTCGAAAGCGATGCGTTCGATCGATTCACCATCTCGCATCACCGCGCAGGTGTAAGCGAAGCCACTCAGGTAATCAGGAAGATCGACATAGGTCTCCTTGAACACCTTATCGAACAAGCCCTTGACGCTTTTGGCCGGCAGCTTGACTCCCTGGGCATCAGCGAGTTCGAGCAAGGTCTCAGGGCGCAACGACCCGTCAAGATGCAGATGCAGATCGGTCTTCGGAAGTTCGCGCAGCAGGTCGTCGGTGAGCTGAGTCATAGGTGACCAATTGTAGAGCAGCGCTAGGTGACGCCTCAACGAAGTTAAGCGCCGACTGCCAACTCGAGCAGGAAACTACACGCGATACCGGCGAATGTACCGAGCACGTAACCAGCGACTGCCAGCAATACTCCAACCGGAGCTAACGCGGGATGGAATGCACTGGCGACGATCGGTGCCGAAGCAGCTCCACCGATGTTGGCCTTGGATCCGACTGCGACGAAGAAGATCGGCGCCTTGAGGAATCTCCGCAAGCCGAGCATCAGCACCGCATGCATGAACATCCATACCGCACCGACGACTACCAGGCCGACGTTCTCGGGCTTCATGATCTCCGAGAACTCCGCCTTCGCGCCGATGGTCGTGACCAATAGGTAGAGGAACACGGAGCCGACCTTACTGGCACCAGCACCCTCCAAGCGACGAACCCTGGTGAAGGACAGGCACAGACCGATGGTAGAGACGATGACCACGACCCAGGTGAATCCCTTGATGAACTCGCCGATAGGAGGCAGCACGGTAGAGAACCAGGTGGCGAATACTGCACCACCGATGCCCAAGGCACAGATCATCAGCAAGGAGCCGAGGTCGGTAGGTCGCGACACTTCGGCCTCGTACTCGGCGACGGTCTCACGAACCTCATCGAGACTGTAGCGGTCGGCATCGATCGCGGCATCGATCTGCTTCTCTCGACCTGCGAACCACAGGAGTACCGCCATCCAGACGTTGGCGACTGCGACGTCGACCACGATGATGACGCCCATGATCGCGTCGTTGGCACCGGCGTGCTCCTGCAGGGCGATCATGTTGGCACCGCCACCGATCCAGGAACCGGCCAGGGCGGACAAGCCGCGCCAGGATTGATCGATCATCTCGGCAGGGATCAAGCCCTTGCAGATCAATAAGGCAATGGGGCCACCGATGACGATGGTGGCTGTGGCGCCGAGAAACAGCACTACCGCATTGCGTCCCAGCTTCATGATGGCTGGGATGTCCACCGACAAGGTCAGCAGCAGCAGACTTGCCGGCAGCAGATACTTCTTGGTGAACGTATAAAGCTCACTCTGA